>CAZLSB010000017.1:0-27197 GCA_964561825.1 uncultured Xanthomonas sp. | reverse complement strand
CAGGAAGGCGCCGATGGTGACCTTGATCACCGGCCCCGCGCCTTCCTGACCCTGCGGCGTGCTGCCGACATGACCGAGCCAGGACTTGAGCACCTGGAACACCAGCATGCCAAGGATCATGCCGATGCCGGCGGCGAAGAAGCCCCAGCGGTAGCCGTAGTTAGCACCGATCCATACCGAGCACACGATCGGTGCTATCAGCGCACCCGCATTGATGCCCATATAAAAGATGGTAAAGCCGGAATCGCGGCGGGCGTCGCCAGGCCGATAGAGCTTGCCAACCATGGTCGAGATATTCGGTTTAAACAGGCCGTTGCCGACCACCAGCACCGCTAGGCCCATCAGGAACGTGGTCAGATCAGGCGCCATCAGCATGAAGCTGCCCACTGCCATTAGTGCGCCGCCGAGCATGATGGAGCGTTGGTAACCAAGCACGCGATCGGCGATGAAGCCGCCGAGGATGCCGGTCATGTAAACCAACGAGGTGAATCCGCCGTAGGTGACGCTGGCTTGGGCATCGGCGCCCGGGCCGAGGTGGCTGAAGAACGCGGCGGCGACATGCACAGCAAGCATCGCGCGCATGCCGTAATACATGAAGCGTTCCCAAAACTCGGCGCCAAACAGGTTCCACAGCGCCTTCGGGTGGCCGAGGAACTCGCCTGCAGGAGGCGGCATGAAGTTGTACTGGTCTTTTCCGCTCATCAGAACGATCTCCGTTTTTTTTTGCCGTGAAAGTGGTTCAGGTCCGCGCGTTTGCGCCCTCGCCGTTGTTCGGGAGACCCGCAGGCGCGACGCGCACATCTAGCGGTTCGTGAAGCGCACGTCAAATATCACGTGTGCTGCGGCGCAACATTGGCGCAATCCCGGTGCGCGATCGCTGTGGCTGCAAGGCCGCATCCCATTCTCCCGCGCAGCCGCATAAGCGGCAAACCCCACGTGCCATAATCAATGCTGCTTTGGCTTAGTCGGATTCTCTTTACTTAAGCCGAGTTCCAGCGTCGTTCCGGCGGTGCGGCAAAAATGATCCCAACCAGACACCACCCTCAGGCAGCAACTAGTGGATATATTTAAAGTTTTCTCAATCGAGGCGGCGCATCGCTTGCCCAACTTGCCCGCCGATCACAAATGCGCGCGATTGCATGGGCACTCGTTTCGGATTGAAGTGCATGTCAGTGGCGAGATCGTCGAGCCGCAAGGCTGGGTGATGGATTTTGCCGATGTGAAACGGGCGTTTGCACCCATTTTTGATCAGCTAGACCACCATTATCTGAACGATATTGATGGCCTGGAAAACCCGACCAGCGAACGTTTGGCGCAGTGGATTTTCGAGCAACTGAAGCCGCGTTTGCCGTTGTTAGCGCAAATCATCGTGCATGAGACCTGCACAGCGGGATCGCGCTATCAAGGGCCCTAGCGGGCTATCCTCATCGGAATCTGCTTTAACCTATTTAAGAGGGCGGATCACCATATGGCAAATTGGTTAGGCATCACGGCAGTCGCAATGGGCATTGCGCTGGCGCCGCCAGCATTAGCGGTCAACTTGGCAGGCGTTGAAATTGCGCCGCTGATTCGCGCCGAGGGCGAAACCCGGATATGGCCCTTGCTCGGCTCGGCGCTGGTGCACCGTAGCTTTATTCCGTTCTATGGCTTGGCCTTGCATGGCCCGCCTGATGCGCTGACCCAAGGTGAACTCAGCCAGGGTTTGACCCCGGTGCAAATCACCCTGGTTTGGTACGCGAATGAACTGCCCAAAGCGCAGGTCGAAGAGCACTTCCGCAAACTTTTCGAGCAAGTCAGCGATGCCGAAACGCTAAAACGTGTGGCGCCGCGCTTGGACAAGTTCATCGCACTGTTACCCGCCGCGAAACGTGGCGAGCAGATCGTCATTCACTACACACCCGATGGCGGCGCGAAAGTGCAGGTAGAAAACGGTCAAACCGGCCATTTTGCAGGGATCGAGTTCAACCGCGCATTGTTGGGCCTGTGGCTAGGCCCGGCCGCCGATCCGCTGGTACGAGAAAGTTTGACCAAGCCGGCGGCCAGCAGTCCTGCCGAGTAGTTGCGCTAAGGCCGCCTCCGACGCAACATCAGCCTATCGGCTGCTGGCAGCCTGTCGGACTTTCATCGCGAGTGCGCCAGAAGCGCTTTTGGCGCAGAGCGGTGACGAATATTCCGGTGCGCCACGCATCTCACGCTTGAAAGTCCGACAGGCTGCTAGGCAGTTAGCTCTACTGGCGCGCGCTTTCTATGTTGCACTGCAACAAAAAGCGGAATATGCTGCAACGCAACATAGGGCAGTTAAGGAGAGCAACAAATGTACGAGCAAGCGAGCAATCAGTTTCTGGCCTTGTCCAAACAGGCCGCAGAGACCTTTATCAAAGCCAATGCAATTGTGGTCGAAGGATTCGAAAAGTTGATCGAGATCCAACTGAAGACCGTTGAAGATCGCGTCAAAGTGGCGACCGATCTGATGGAGCAGGCCGGTGAAGTGCGTGATTTCGACGCCGCACGCGCAGCTTGGCCAAAGAGCGTTGGGCTGGTGAAAGATTCGGCTGAGAAGTTCTACGCTACGTCGCAAGAAGTGACGGGCGTATTGACCAAAACGGGCGAAGCCTTTGGACAGTTGTTCAAAGGCACCGTAGACGCTGCGAATGACGCAGTGGTCAAAGCCAAAGTCGCGAAGGCGCGCTAATCGCGCCTGCAAGAATCGATACCGGTTTGGATCAGCGCAAGGGCAGCGCTAGACCCCTCCCCTCGATTCTCGCGTTGTGATGGTTCCCCGGTTGGCCATGCCAGCCGGGGTTTTTTGTTACCAGTGCTGCCCTGGCACGGGCACAGCTAGCTTTGCTGCTGTTGCTATGACCCTAGCAGCCTGTCGGACTTTCATCGCGAGTGCGCCAAAAGCGCTTCCGGCCCTTCGGGTTGCGCGTCGCAACGGCGTCTGCGGCGTTGCGACCCCAACGGAGGAGCCATTGGCTGCGCGCCGCGCCTTGCATCCGCTTAAGCCACACAACGCATCTCACGCGCAAAGTCCGACAGGCTGCTAGCGATCAACCAGCCAGCACCAACATGGCCACCCAACAACCCGTGGCAAGGCCCCAAGCCAAACTGCGCAAGGTCGCTTGGTTAGCCACGTAACAGACGAAGTACGCCACCCGTGCGACGATGAAGCCGATCGCCAAATAATCCAGCGTGGACTGCGCTAAGCCCAATTGATGGGCGATGATGGTCGCGGCGGCGAACGGTGGAAAAGCTTCGAAGGCGTTTAGGTGTGCCCAATGCGCACGTTGACGAAATCCTGACAATCCCGCCTGAAAGTCGCGCGGTCGGCTATTGTTAAATCCCGGCCCGCTGAACTTGGCAACTGCAGTGGACAGGATGGGAAGGAAGGCAGCGATTAGCACGCACCAATACGCAATGGTCATCGGAAGTCCTGTTAGGGTTGACTCGGTGTGTGGGACAACAATAGCCGGAGATCGTAGCGTTGGCGCGCCTTGCTTGTTTGGGTACGTTGAAAATATCGGGACGGATTGACGATGTTTTTGGTGGCATTGAGTGGTGCGTTGAAAGGACGCGTGTTTACGCTCGACGGCGAGGGTGTGCTTGGTCGTGACCCCACGGTCGAATATTCGATTGAGGATCCGACCGTCTCGCGGCGTCACGCGGAGTTGTTGAAATCGGCAGAAGGCTGGCGCCTGCGCGATCTGGGCAGTGCCAACGGCACCGAAATCAATGGCATCCGCTTGATTGGCGATCGTGCACTCCATGAGGGTGATGTGATTGGCCTGGGTCGATTGACCTTGATGTACAACATGCAACTGGCGGGCACGGTGCGTGGCGTCGGTCCAATCGGCATGCAAACGGGGTTGCCATCCAAGTCACTGGCGGCTGGCGCTCTGGCGACGCGCATGCTGACTGCCCTGCGTGGCGAACATGCCAGGGCCGAAGATCAGGCTGTGGCGGCACTCGCGGCCATGATTGAGGTCTTGCCCGGCGTGGTGCGTGCCAGTTTGGTCGATTGGCGTGCCGGCAAAACCTTAGCGCGTGCCCCGCAGGGTTCGGATTCATCGCGCAGTACGCTGTTTCGCGCGCTCGCGGCACTCAAGTCCACACCTCAAGGCGTGACGGTTTGGTTGCCCGAAGAACGCCGGCAGCTGGCGGCCTCACTTTCCGTCCCCGACGTATTGCCCTTTGTGGCGATTCAGATCGACCAACAAGTCGGGCTGCTGTTGGAAGGCGCAGAAGAGGAGTCCAGCATAACGGTAGAGCCCATTCCAGCGACCCAGCTGGAGGACGCGGCAATGCTGCTCAAAATTCCGCTGGCAGCCATCCGCGCCCACGTTGCTGCCGGGTCGCGCAAAATGCGTGATTCAGATTTGCGCTTGGCGCAGCGCATTCAACAGCGACTGTTGACGCCGCCACCGGAGTCGATTGATGGTTTTGAGTTGGCGTTGAGCTATACGCCGGCGATGATGGTGGGCGGCGACTTCTTTCACGTCGAAAAACGCGGCGCGGATGAACTGGCGGTCCTCATCGGCGACGTTTCTGGCAAAGGCGTGTCGGCTGCCATGTACATGGCCTATCTGGTTGCCGACCTGCGTCATCAATTGAAGTCCAATGTGGGTCCGGCCGAGTTGCTGGAGAACGTGCAGCGCTCGCTGACCCCGGTGTTTGAAACCGGCATGTTCATCACCATTGCGGCCGTTTTCGTCAATACGCGAACCGGCATGTGTCGAGTAGGCCTCGCCGGTCATTCGGCGCCGGTGTTGCGCACCGCGGCACGCAAGGTCATTGAGATGGGTTTAGACCCGGGCTCTCCGATCGGCGCTGATATGGATTTGGCGGTAAAAGAACAACGCCTGCAACTTGCGCCTGGCGATTGCCTGATTTTGACCACCGATGGCGTTGACGAAGGCGAAAACGCCGCCGGAGAGGCTTACGGCAAAGCGCGGCGTGATCAGGTCTTACTCGCATGCGACAGCGCCGGCGAGCTCAATCAGGCCTTGCGCAAGTCACTGCTGGAGTTTGTCGGCCGCGATCGTTCCAGCGACGATCTCACGATTATTTGTTTGGGCCGAACCAGGACAAACTGAGCAGTGACGCGCGCACGCCATCCACGACAACGCCGAGAGTGCTCTCGGCGTGTACCAACGCCCGCCTTATTGGCCTTTGAGCCAACCGAGCAGACGCGCAAACAAGCCCTTTTTCTGCGTTGATTTCGCGCCGAGCAACCCGGCAGCTTGACGTCCGACATCGGGGCTTGGGGCTGGCCGCGAAGCGCTGCCGCTGCTCGATGCACCCAGCAGGCTGGCTGCCGCCCTGTTGGTATCGCCCTGGCTCGCGGTGCTGCCGCTGGACTTTTCGCCTAACGCTCCGTCGAGATCCTGAGCGATCGTGAAAAGCTTGCTAAATCCAGATAAATCAAATACTTGTCGCACGCTGGGAGCCAAAGAACAAAGCCGCAATGCGCCACCACTGCCGCTGTTCACTTCCTTCGCCAGCGCGAGCAACACGCGCAAGCCCGCACTACTGACGTAACTGATACCACCCATATCGACCACAAAACGTCGCTCACCGGCGGACGTCAAATCATGCGCCGCCAGCTCAAAGTCAGCCGACGTCTCAGTGTCTAGACGTCCGTTCAACTTGAGTACGCGGAAGTCTCCGTGGGTTTCGCTGCCAATATCTAGCGCCATGAGATCCTCACAACAATCGGAAATTAAATTGAGCTGGTCCGACCGAAAGCGTATCACCCTCGGCTAACACATGCTCTTGAATGACTGCGCCATTGACCTTCACCGTACCGCTGGCGGCAACATCGCGAACGCTGAACCCAGCGCGGGTCATGGTGATCTCAACGTGCCTCTTGGCAACGCCATGCGCTGTTAAGTGTAAATCACAAGAGCCGTCGGTGCCGACACTAACCGGTTTCAACCCGAGGGTTTGCACCACCGATCCAGCCTCTGGATTACGAGGCTCCAGTCGGCCCTGACGGAACACCACGGTGGCGTCTGGATTACGCTGCGAGCGGGCCACCGGGCGCGTGCTGGGCGAGGAGTTAGCAGGAACCGCCGTCGCTGCGGGCTGCACTGTCGTCGGTGAGCTCGCCGGCGGCGTCGGCGTTGTGGGGGCGGGCGCTGACAGCAAGGTTGCGGCATTTTCATGCGCACCGCGGGGCGAAACTGGCTGCGGCCGGATCGGCGCGGAGATGATCGTCGGTGAAGGTTCTACAGGCGCAGAGACCACGGTCTCCGGCGTAATCGCATTCATTTGCGCGGTGTCGTCATCGTTGGCTTCCAACTCTGCTTCGCCAGCCACCACCGCCAGAAAGCGCACTTTCAGCTCTAAGGCCTGGGTGCGTGCTTTGCCATGCTCGGCAACCTGTGTGTCTACCAGTTTAACTCGGTGCGCCAACTCGTCAGCGTCAAACTCGCCAAGCGCATGTCGAAAGTCAATTTCTTCGCGGTCCAGCCGCGCCATTGCAAACGCCGTTTCCAAACCAATCAGTTCTTCGCGTAAGGCACGATAAGCCGTCCCGGCTCGCGAAATCAGCGGCGCGGCTTGAGCTGCGAGTTCATTGACTCGATTGCGATAATCGGCGTCCACACGTTTGAACACTTCCGACGAGACTTGATCACGTTTGCTCGCCATCGACTTCAAGCGATCGGCAAGCTGATCCTGTTCGGCTTTGATGGCGACCAATGCGTCAACGGCGCTCAGGTCGACAGAGTTCAAATCCAGGGCCATACCGTCTCCGCGGAATAAGTGGGTCGCAGCGGCAGAGCATACAGTTGGTGGCCGCGCATCACAGCGTTTCCACCTTGAGCTCTACCGAACCAAAGCGCAGTGTGTCGCCCACCGCCAGCGGGCGGGCTTGGCCGGTGCTGACACGCTCACCGTTGACAAAGGTACCGTTGGTGGTACCTACCTCTTCGCGCACAAACATCAAACCGGCTTCATTGATAATCTTTGCGTGCCGACGCGACAAAGTGCGTTGTGTATCGAGCGGGCCCAAATTGATCTCCGGCAAAACACCCGTCACCGGATCAGGACGGCCGATCAACATTTCTGCTTTGTTGGCGCTAAGCGCGAACTCGCTGCCGCTTTCGACGTGCACAAGCTTGATCGCTTTGCCTAGTTTGCTCGGATCAACGGCTGGGGCGCGACTGGGTGCGGCAGTGATTGGCTTCGGTTTGTTAAGGTCCGCTCGAACGGTCTCGCGCGGCGGAAACGCAACATGCGGATTGGAAGGCGGTCTCACATCACCGCGCTTGAGCAAATCGAGTTCCGACTGCGAGGCTTGCAGCAGTTCTTCAGTGCGCCGTAAGCGCGCCACCAGCTTGCGCATGATGCGCACCGCAATCTCAAAGTTCTCGCGCAACATGTCAGCAAATGCAGCACGGTCAACGCGCAACAGTCGCGAGGTAGCAACCGCACGCACGGCAGCGAAGCGCGGCTGGTCTTCAAGGATGGCCATTTCCCCGAAGAAATCACCGGGTCCCAGTGTCGCGATGGGTGTACTGCCACGTGCGCCGCGCAATACTTCGACCGAGCCGGACTCGATGATGTACATATCGCTGCCGGCATCCCCTTCGCGAAACACGAAACTGCCTGCAGAAACGTCGACGTACACGGGTTTCGAATCACTCATCGGCTGGCCCTTGACGCGCTAAGACGCAACAGCATCGCATTAATGCCGCCAGCTAGCGAGTATGCCGATCAGCGAATGACAGCGGCAAGCACGCAAAGCCGTAGAGTCTTAGCTCAAGGAAATACCCCACTTTGTGCTTCGGCAAGACGTCTTCTGGCTTGCGACTCCTTTCTTTAGACCCATATACTCTCGCTGATTTTTCGCCCGGCCCTGCTGGCCGAGCTTAGAAACCAACTCGTAGGTGAGCCGCGTGCAAAGCCCTTTCGCCACTGGTCGGCGCCTGGCCGGTCGCGTCGTGCAGGCGCAGTTCGCGGTTGGAATGGCGGTGGCTCTCGTGATCCTGCTGGCTAAAGGGTCGGAGATGGCGATTGCGGTGATTTGGGGGGCGGCGTCGATTGCGCTTGCGCAGGCGGTGTTCGCGTTTCGCCAAATGCAAGGGGTTGCGGCAGTCACAACGATGTTGCGCCGGTTTTATGGTGCAGCGGCTTGGAAGTGGCTGGTTTTTTTTGCGCTTTTCGCGCTGGGATTGGTGGTGCTGCGCTTACCTGCGGGTGGGTTGCTGGCCGGGCTGATCGCAGCACAGATTGCAGGAACTTGGGCTTTGATACGCTATGGATAAGCTAAGCATGATGATGGCCGAGGGTGGCTCCGGTGGTATGACCGGCTATATCGAGCATCATTTGCAACATCTCACCATCAAATTGGGTGAGCACGCTTTCTGGACGATTCACCTGGACAGCGTGATCGTCAAATTTTTGGCGATTGCCGTATTTCTCGGGCTGTTTCTGCGGGTGGCACGGCGCGCAAGTTCAGGCGTGCCCGGCAAACTGCAATGCGCCATTGAGATGGTCGTGGAAATGGTTGATGGTCTGGTTAAAGAGACCTTCCATGGCAAGAGCAAATTGATCGCGCCTTTGGCCTTGACTATCTTTGTCCTGGTCTTCCTGATGAATTTCATGGACATGATTCCGGTCGATCTGCTGCCGGCAAGCGCGGCGGCGGCGGGGATTCCTTATTTGCGGGTGGTCCCAACCGCAGATATGAATACGACGCTGGGCATGGCCTTATGTGTATTTCTGTTGATCCAGTACATGGGCATCAAGCACAAGGGTGTGGGCGGATTCTTCAGCGAATTTGTCACCGCGCCTTTCGGTCCTAAGGGTGCGCCGGCTAATTTACTGTTGCGCTTGATCGAAGAAGCCGTGCGCCCGCTGTCCTTGTCCTTGCGGCTCTTCGGCAACATGTACGCCGGCGAATTAATCTTCATCCTGATCGCGGTGATGACGCTCGGGGCCACGCTGAGTTCGCTGTCGTTCTACGCTTTGGCACCGGTGCAATTCATTGCCGGTTTCGCGTGGACCGTCTTCCACATCTTGGTGATCACGCTGCAAGCCTTCATTTTCATGATGTTGACCATCGTTTACCTCAGCATGGCAGCTGAGCACCATTGATTTTTCCCTGCACCCTTAACTAAAACAGTACTCACGGAGTCGACTATGGAAGCCAACACCCAATTCATTGCCGAAGTGATGAGCTTCACGCTTATCGCAGCAGGCCTTTTGATCGGCCTCGGCGCGCTCGGTACCGCCATTGGCTTCGCGCTGCTTGGTGGCAAATTCCTGGAAGGCGCCTCGCGTCAGCCAGAGCTCGCGCCGATGTTGCAGACCAAGATGTTCATCGTCGCCGGTTTGCTCGACGCTGTGCCAATCATTGGCGTTGCTATCGCGCTGCTGCTGATCTTTGCTAACCCGTTCTTGTCGCAGTTGGCCGGCTAAGCTTCGGTCCCCGATCGACCGGCGCGCGTCTTTTGGCGAGCGCCGCAACGGAGTAGAGCGATGAATATCAACTTGACCTTGGTCATCCAGGGCCTCGCGTTTTTCGCGACCGCCTGGTTGGTCATGAAATTCGGCTGGCCGCACATCATTGGCGCCATCGAAGAGCGTCAGAAGAAAATTGCCGATGGGCTGAGCGCTGCCGAAGAAGGCAAGCGTGCGCTGGCGTCGGCGAGCGACAAACAAGACCAAGTGATTCGGGAAGCGCGTAGCGAGGCTGCGGGCATTCGTGATCGTGCTGACAAAGAATACGCAGCGATCTTGGACAAAGCCAAAACCGATGCGATCGCCGAAGGCGGTCGTCAAAAGGCGGTGGCCATTGCTGAAATCGAAACGGAAGCGCACCGAGCTCGCGATGAGCTCAGTCGTAAAGTGGCTGATTTGGCAATCAAGGGCGCCGAGCGTTTGATCCGCAAGGAAATCGACGCCAAAGCCCATAAAGCACTGCTCGACGATTTGATCAGTGAGATCGCCCGATGAGTAACACGATCACGCTGGCGCGGCCCTATGCACGTGCCGCCTTTGAGCTCGCCAAGAGCGAGCAGGCGGCGTCGGCGTGGTCCGAGAAGTTGGCATTTGCGGCTCAAGTGGCCGCTGACGCGACGGTGCAGGGTTTGATCGGCAGTCCCAAATTAGGGGCCGCCGATCGAATTGGGGTCTTCTTGCCCAATGGCGAAGGCGCCGACAGCAGCTTCGCACGTTTCCTGGCACTGCTTGAGGTCAACCAGCGCTTGTCGTTGCTGGCGCAGATTTCTGAGTTGTTTGCGCAGTTGCGCGCTGAGGACGAACGCACGCTGCGTGTACGCACGCGCAGCGCGCTGCCGATTGATCCAGTGCAGCAGCAAGAATTGGTCGGCGCGCTGGCGAAACGATTTGGTCGCGTAGTCACGCTTGATATCGTGCTTGATCCTGAATTGATCGGCGGCGCGATTGTCGAAGCGGGTGATGTCGTCATCGACGGCTCGCTGCGTGGCAAGCTCGGGCGCTTGCGAGCGGAATTGGCGCAGTAACCCGATCGCGGCGCACACCGCGCTCCTACACACTCTTTCAATGGTCGCGACGTTTGCGTCGCACCTCAACAGGAATACACCGTCATGCAGACGCAACTGAATCCTTCCGAGATCAGCGACCTCATTAAGTCGCGCATCGAGAAGTTCAAGACCGCCGCTGAGGCGCGCAACGAGGGCACGATCGTGTCGGTTTCCGACGGCATCGTGCGCATTCACGGCCTTGCCGACGTCATGCAGGGCGAAATGATCGAAATGCCGGGCGACACCTTCGCACTGGCGCTGAACCTGGAGCGCGACTCAGTCGGTTCCGTGGTGCTCGGCGACTACGAACACTTGCGCGAAGGCGACACGGTGAAAACCACCGGGCGCATTCTCGAAGTGCCGGTTGGACCAGAATTGCTGGGTCGCGTAGTTGATGCGCTCGGCACCCCGATTGACGCAAAAGGCCCATTGGGCGCCAAGCTGTCCAGCCCGATTGAAAAGGTCGCGCCCGGCGTGATTTGGCGTAAATCGGTGTCGCAGCCGGTGCAGACCGGCTACAAATCGGTCGATTCGATGGTGCCGGTCGGTCGTGGTCAGCGCGAACTGATCATCGGCGATCGTCAAACCGGCAAAACCGCGCTGGCGATCGACACCATCATCAATCAGAAAGGCAGCGGCATTAAGTGCGTGTACGTCGCCATCGGGCAGAAACAAAGCTCGATCGCCAACGTGGTACGCAAGTTGGAAGAACACGGCGCGCTGGCCCACACCATCATTGTTGCCGCCTCGGCGTCGGAATCCGCCGCGATGCAGTATGTCGCTGCATATTCGGGTTGTGCGATGGGCGAGTACTTCCGTGATCGCGGCGAAGACGCGCTGATCATCTATGACGATCTGACCAAGCAGGCTTGGGCTTACCGGCAAATCTCATTGTTGTTGCGCCGTCCGCCAGGTCGTGAAGCGTATCCGGGCGACGTCTTCTACTTGCATTCGCGCTTGCTTGAGCGCGCCGCGCGCGTCAATGAGGAATACGTTGAAAAGTTCACCGATGGCGCCGTCAAGGGCAAAACCGGTTCGCTCACCGCGATGCCGATCATTGAAACCCAGGCTGGCGACGTTTCCGCTTTCGTGCCGACCAACGTGATTTCGATCACCGACGGCCAGATCTTCCTGGAAACCGACTTGTTTAACGCCGGTATCCGTCCCGCGATGAACGCTGGCGTCTCGGTATCGCGCGTCGGTGGCGCCGCGCAAACCAAGGCCATCAAAAAGCTGGGCGGTGGTATTCGTCTGGCGCTGGCGCAGTACCGTGAATTGGCCGCATTCGCGCAGTTCGCGTCCGATCTGGACGCCGCTACGCGCGCCCAGTTGGAACGCGGCCAACGCGTCACTGAGCTGATGAAGCAAAAACAATATGCGCCGATGTCGGTTTCCAACATGGCGCTGTCCTTGTACGCGGTCAATGAAGGCTTCATGGACGATTTGCCGATGGGCAAGATTCAAGCCTTCGAAAAAGCCCTGCACCAGCATTTCGCCAGCAACTTTGGCGAGCTGATGGACAAGATGGCGGTCAGCGGCGACTGGAACAACGACATCGAAGCGACCTTCAAAAAAGGCGTCGCGGAGTTTAAGAAAACGGGCAGCTGGTAAAACCGTAAGTGCGACGGGCAGGACGCGCTGTTTTCTGGCGAACTGCGACTTAGCACTCACCACTAGCGCGGCGAACGCCGCGAACCACTTACCGCGAAGCGAGCAAACAGCATGGCAGGCGCAAGAGAAATCCGGACCAAAATCAAGAGCGTGCAAAACACCCGCAAGGTGACGCGCGCATTGGAAATGGTGTCGGCCAGCAAGATTCGCCGCGCGCAGGAGCTGATGAAAGCTTCGCGCCCGTATGCGCGTTTGATGCGTCAGGTCATCGGCCATGTCGCGCGCGCCAATACCGAATACAAACATCCGTTCCTGGTGCAGCGAGACGACATATCGCACGTCGGCTACGTGATTATCTCGACCGATCGCGGTTTATGCGGTGGCTTGAATTCCAATCTTTTCCGCATGCTGCTCGGCGAGTTTCGCGAATGGCAATCCAAGGGTGTGGAGATAGACGTCGTTTGCATCGGCGCCAAAGCAACAGCGTTCTTCAAGCGCTTGAAGGTCAATTTTGTGGGCTCGGTCACCCATCTGGGTGAGAAGCCACGCGTTGATCAACTGATCGGTGCAATCAAAGTGATGCTGGACAGCTACATGGCCGGCCGGGTTGATCGTTTGTTCCTGGCTTACAACGATTTCGTCAATACGATGACGCAGAAGCAGGCGCTCGACCAACTGTTGCCGCTAGTGCCATCGGACGATATCGAAACCAAGTACGGGTGGGATTATTTGTACGAGCCCAGTGCGCCAGACATCATGGACCACGTGCTGACACGCTATGTTGAATCGCTGGTGTATCAAGCGGTACTGGAGAACTTGGCGAGCGAACACGCCGCGCGGATGGTCGCGATGAAGTCAGCCAGCGACAACGCCACGCAGTTGATCGGCGATTTGACCTTGGTCTACAACAAAGCGCGTCAAGCTGCCATTACCCAGGAAATCAGCGAAATCGTCGGTGGTGCGGCGGCGGTGTCGTAATTCGATTAGATCAGTAAGTGCTTTGCCAAGGTCAGTGGACGATGAACGATCCACTTGCCGCTGAGCACTTACGAAAAAACAAGTGAATTTCGGAGCAAGAAAATGAGCCAAGGCAAAGTCGTACAGATCATCGGCGCCGTCGTAGACGTCGAATTCCCGCGCGAGTCCGTGCCGAAGATTTACGACGCGCTGACCATCGCCGGCACTGAGATCACGCTGGAAGTGCAGCAGCAGTTGGGCGACGGCGTCGTGCGCACGATTGCGCTCGGTTCGACCGATGGATTGAAGCGCAACCTGATCGCCGTAAACACCGGCAAGGCGATTTCCGTGCCAGTCGGTTTGAAAACTCTCGGTCGCATCATGGACGTGCTGGGTCGCCCGATCGACGAGGCCGGTCCCATCGGTGAGTCGGAGCGCTGGGTGATTCATCGTTCGGCGCCAACCTACGCCGAGCAGGCCGCTGGCAATGATTTGCTGGAAACCGGCATCAAGGTCATCGATCTGATGTGCCCGTTTGCTAAGGGCGGCAAAATCGGCTTGTTCGGCGGCGCCGGCGTCGGCAAGACCGTCAACATGATGGAACTGATCAACAACATCGCCAAAGCCCACTCAGGTTTGTCGGTGTTCGCCGGCGTGGGTGAGCGTACCCGCGAGGGCAACGACTTCTACCATGAGATGAAAGATTCCAACGTGCTCGATAAGGTCGCGATGGTCTACGGCCAGATGAACGAGCCACCGGGCAACCGCCTGCGCGTCGCGCTGACCGGTCTTACGATGGCCGAATACTTCCGCGACGAGAAAGACCCGGCCACCGGCAAGGGTCGCGACGTACTGATGTTCATCGACAACATCTACCGCTACACGTTGGCCGGTACCGAAGTCTCTGCGCTGCTCGGCCGCATGCCGTCGGCGGTGGGTTATCAGCCGACCTTGGCCGAAGAAATGGGCGTGTTGCAAGAGCGCATCACCTCGACCAAAACTGGCTCAATCACGTCGATCCAGGCCGTCTACGTGCCCGCCGATGACTTGACCGATCCGTCGCCGGCGACCACCTTCGCGCATTTGGACGCCACCGTGGTGCTGAGCCGCAACATCGCATCGCTAGGTATTTATCCGGCGGTGGATCCACTCGATTCGACCAGCCGTCAGCTCGATCCGAACGTCATCGGCAACGAACATTACGACACCGCGCGTCGGGTGCAATCGACGCTGCAGCGCTACAAAGAACTGAAAGACATCATCGCGATCCTGGGCATGGACGAATTGTCAGAAGAAGACAAAGCCACCGTCTCGCGCGCTCGTAAGGTCGAGAAGTTCTTCAGCCAGCCCTTCTTTGTTGCCCAGGTGTTCACCGGCAGCGAAGGCAAATACGTGTCTCTGAAGGAAACCATCCGCGGCTTCAAGATGATCGTTGACGGCGGCGCTGATCATCTGCCTGAGCAGGCCTTCTACATGGTCGGCGGCATCGATGAGGCCTTCGCCAAAGCTAAGGATATGGGAATTGCGGTTTAAGCTTGCCCAAAGCAATCCCTACTGCACCAGAGGTAACCCGTATCCATGAGTACCATTCGCGTCGAAGTTGTCAGTGCCGAAGCCGAAATTTTCAAAGGCGAGGCCAAGCTCGTGGTAGTCACCGGCGAGATGGGCGAACTCGGTATCGCCCCACGCCATGCACCGCTAATCACCCGGTTAAAACCGGGTCAGGTGCGGGTCATTCAAGCCAATGACGAAGAGCTGTTTTTGTACGTGTCGGGCGGCATCATGGAAGTACAGCCGACAGTGGTCACCATCCTGACCGACACCGCCGTGCGGGCTGCCGACCTTGACGAAGTGGCCGCCAAGCAAGCCAAGGAAGCTGCCGAAAAGGCGATCCTCAACCGCACCGATGTGGTGGAAGTCGCCAAAGCACAAGCCGAGCTGGCCCAAGCGATCGCCCAATTGCAAGCGCTAGAACGTCTGCGCAAGACGCTTAAGCACTGAGCTTCGGCTTTAGTTGCTGCACAAAAAAGCCGGCTAATGCCGGCTTTTTTTTCCTCTGGCAACGTGCGGCTCTTGCTGCTGACGCACACCGGCAGCGCTGCTATCGGGTCCACGGGTCTAAGCGCGGCGCCTCAATGCTGTAGCTACTTGACGCCACATCATTGTCGACGCGCATGATTCGCACGGTTCCCGTCAGCCAGTATGCGTCCCACATGGACGGCACCTCCAGCGGCTCAGCGAGCTGCGCATAGATAAGTTGGTTTGGCGGCGGAGGCGGAACGTGCAGACAGGCGCCGTAGTAGGGCACCAGGAAAAAGCTGCGCATGCGCTGCTGGTCATCGAATTCGAGCGGCACCACGTAACCAGGGATGCGCACCTTGCGGCCATCCATCGTCGCCACCGTCGCCTTGCTACCGAATTGGCCACTGCTATTCAGATTGTCGTGTGCAATTTCAAACTTCGGCCATTCGCCGGCTTCCAGTGCCTTGCGCTCGGCGTCTGGCATCAGGTCCAACCAATCAATGTCCAGATCATTCTTGGGCTTAGATCTGCCAGAAGCCGGCAGTAGGAATGGATCGCCGGCACTGTTGCTGGCGTCGGCAGCCGAGTCGCTTCGTGCCTTGCAGCCAACGAGCGCCAAGTTTGCAAGCACAATAGCCAGCGCGATCGCGCGCCAGCGTGGGAGCTTAGCCATGGAAATCGAAAACCGACAATAAGCGTGGTTGCGCTCGGCTGGCTTCAGGAGAATGGTGCACCAAGCAAACACCCATCCTCGCCTGCTTGTGACTACTTCGCTCATGTGTGCTCTAGTTCTTTACGGCTGCGCAAGAACCATCTGAGCACCTGCGCGTGATGCGCCGCTCCATAAAGACGAACAAACTGCTGCGTGCGCTCGTGAGCGAGATTGCCCAACTCGGTGATGCGCTGCGCAATGAACTCCGCAGTTAACGCCAAACCACACTCCACTTCGATGCAACAACGCCATTCAGAATAATCCTGCGGAATCACGGGCAGCCTTGTTGGTTTCTGGTATTGTAATGTTATAACATTCTATTCGAGTGCTGTCATGCGCGCTTCTTCGAACGATCGACGTTTACCGGTGACTGTGCTGTCTGGCTTCCTCGGCGCCGGTAAGACCACCCTGTTGAACCATGTTTTGCGTAATCGCGAAGGCTTGCGCGTCGCGGTCATCGTCAACGACATGAGCGAGGTCAACATTGATGCGCAGTTGCTACGCGACGGCGGCGCGCAATTGTCGCGCACTGACGAAAAGCTGGTGGAGTTCAGCAACGGTTGCATCTGTTGCACGCTGCGCGAGGACCTCCGCGAGGAAGTGCGGCGCTTGGCGGCCGAGCAACGCTTCGACTATCTGCTGATCGAATCTACCGGGGTCAGCGAGCCGATGCCGGTGGCGGCGACGTTCTCGGCGCGTGATGAGACGGGCTTTGCGCTCTCTGACGTAGCCCGTTTGGACACCATGGTCACGGTGGTCGACGCTGAGAGCTTTCAGCGTGATTTCTGCTCAAGCGATTACCTGACCGATCGCGGTCAAGCTGCGGGCCCCGACGACCGACGTCCGTTGGTCGGCCTGCTCGCCGAACAAATAGAATTCGCCGATGTACTGATCATCAACAAGACCGATCGGGTTAAGGCTGACGGCCTGCGCCGGGTCAAACAGATGTTGCGTGGACTGAACCGCGATGCTCAAATGATTGAGGCCAAACGTGCGCGGGTGCCCTTGCGCAAGGTACTCGGCACTGGCCGCTTCGACTTTGTCAAAGCCCAGCTTGCACCCGGTTGGATGCAGGAACTGCGCGGTGTGCACACGCCGGAAACCGACGCTTACGGCATCACTAGCTTCGTTTACCGTGCGCGGCGACCATTTCACCCGGCGCGCTTTCATGCGTTAGTTGAACAAGGTTTAGGCGGGGTTATCCGCAGCAAGGGCTTCTTCTGGCTGGCAACCCGTATGGACTGGGTCGGTGAATTATCCACCGTAGGCGGGGCGACGCAGCATCAAGCAGCCGGTTTTTGGTTCGCCGCACGCGAACGCGTGGATGCCGGATTAGTCGACACGCCAATCGCTGCCAATACGCCACTCTCTGCGCCCCCACCCGCACCGTGGCAAGTCAAAGATCCCGACGAGTACGCCGCGCTGCAACGCTGTTGGGACCCGCGCTGGGGTGATCGCCGACAAGAGCTAGCGGTGATTGGCGTCGGCCTCAAAGAAGCCGCCGTGCGGGCGGGACTGGACCAAGCCTTGCTCAGCGACGCCGAATACACCCCCGGTCCGCTGTTCTGGCAACGCCTGCCAGACCCGTTTCCACGATGGCGTCTGGGCGAGCAATCCGAATAGACCCGGCAGCGCGAGTTGTATCTGGTTTACGCGCGCGGCGGTTTTGCGATCGACAATCATCGCCGCAACACCCTGGAACTCATCGCCGACGCCAGTGAGTTGCGCGACTCTGACCAATTTCGAGTCAAACTACGCTGGGCCTTGTGAAGCACCGGAGCTTTGGATGAAAAACCAGTATATGCATGCAGTTGCACTAATCCTGACGCTGGCCGGTAAGCAGGCTATTGCCGCACCAGCGCACCAACACGGCGTTGCCGAACTCGATGTTGCGTGGGATGGCGCCAAAATTGAGCTCACCCTCTTTGGTGCTGGCGATAACTTTGTCGGTTTTGAGCACCGCGCGAAAACCGCGGCCGACCAGGCCGCCACACAGGCGGCGGTCGACACCTTGCGCGCTGGCAGCAAAATGTTCACGTTCGACGCGGCGGCGTCGTGCACTCCGGTGCAACAGTCAGTTACGCCGCCATTGAGTGACGGACAGGATGACAATGGACACGCAAACTGGTCGGCCAACTGGACCTTCCAGTGCCAAGCACCTGCGGAACTGCAACAAATGCGTGTTCGACTGTTTGAACATTTTCCTGCGCTGCGCAAACTGCAGGTGCAGTTCATCACCGCGGACCGCCAAGGGCTGCAAGATCTAACGCCGCAGGCTTTCGAGCTTTCGCTTTTGCCGGAGTGATTAATTGGCTGCCTGCCGTGAGCAATAACCTTCCGAACGGCCGATTCCCAGACGACCTATTGGTGTTTGCCGCTGTTTCGCTGTCGTTGAGGCCTTAGCCGGTGTGAGAAACGCGCGTCGGCGAGGCGGTCGGGCCAGCCGAAGTCATCCCACTAGCAGCCTGTCGGGCTTTGCGCGTGAGATGCGTTGTGAGGCTGGACGGCTGCAAGGCGCGGCGCGCAGGCAATGGCTCCTCCATGCCTAAGCGTTGCAGCGCAGACGCCGTCCAGACGCGCAGCCCGCCGGACGGCCTTTTGGCGTAGCGCAGACTCGAAAGTAGATCGAAATCCATCAAGATCAATCCGAGAATGAGCAGAAAACGATCGCCAAAAGGGCTTCCTGCGCACTCGCGAGGAAAGCCCGACGGGCTGCTAGGCCACATGAAAGGCGGCAGCCGCTTTCCGCCGTGCAGGTGATGCGCGCAGGCGTATCGACCTGCGCAGCCACATGCGGAATACTTCGTCGCCTTTTGTCATGATCGCTTTAGGATGCCAATGCTCTTCAACGCTAGGCAGTCGGCGCGACGCCGCCGGCTGCTGTTAGCAGCGCTGGGTTTAATCGCGCTCGCCGCTGTGGTTTTAACCTGGCAAACGCAAAACGCGGGGCCCGCAGTTCCAGCGCAAATCGGCAAACAGACGGCTATTGAGCATGCGGAATCGAAAGTGCAAGGAACTGCTGCGCAAGTGCGACAGGATTCGCCCCCGGCAGAGCGTGCTCCTGCGCCAGCCACTACAGCGCCCTCGCCGGCCAGCCACCGCGCCAGCGCCGCACAACTGCAGGCCGATCAAACCCGCTTGCAACTGGAGCCTGACCTGAGCCTACTGGCGGCTGAGTTGCAACAGCGCGCGCGTTTGGGTGACGCGGACGCAGCGTGGACGATGGGCAAACTCTACGAAGCCTGTGCGGAGGCACTGCTGGCGAAATCGCAGGCCGCGGAGCTTGAGCGCTTTATGGACGGGCTGCGGGTGATGGATATCAGTGAGGCTGAGGTGACTACACTCCGCAATCAGTTTGACGATCTGAGTCGTCGCTGTGACAAATTTGCGGCTGGGCCAGTATTAGCCGCCATGAGCCAAACTTGGATGGCTCGCGCGCGGCAGCTCGGTCATCCGGGCGCGCGTTTGCAAGAAGGCCTACCGAGTGCGCCACCTGATTCGCCGGCGCGTGCCGAGTATAGGCAGCGCACTCGACTTGCGGGGCTCGCCCTATTGCGGGCGCGCAATGCTTGGGATCTGGCACGCTACGCTGATGCTTTGGCTCAACGTAGCCCATACAGTACCGATGCGTATCTGCATGCGGCTTGCCAATTGGCGGAAGACTGTGTTGTCGATCCCAGCCGCTGGTCGTTGACTAGCGCGGCGCTGTGGATCGCGAGCGGTGGCCCATCGATGATCAGTCTGCGCCATCTGCCACCACGCCAACGGCAGATTGTGAATGGGCAAGCCGCAGAGTTGATGCGTTTATGGCGCGCCGGTGAGTTCGAACAGATATTGCGTGGCGATCCGCTGTTCCCAAACGGCGGGGGCGGCTGATGCGCTATCAACGCTGGCTGTTGTTATTGCTCGTGTTGATGCTGGCGCTGCTGGCTCAGACCCGGCAATTGGCTGAAGAACCGCAGCGGAGCGCAGCTTCGCAGACCAGCCAAAAGTCCGCTGCTGATCCCAGTGCCGCTGAAGCGGCCAAATCACTACACCCGAATGACGCGATTAGCGTTGATCGCGCATCAACCCAGAGTCAAACGGCAAACGCCGACAGATCAACGTCAGCCGTCGCCAGCGCGGCGCCTCTGAGTCCCAGCCAAGCGCGCGCCTTGATGCTGGCGCGCTCGCGCGAGTTGGATTGCATTTACGCGCACAGAGGTCTCTCCGGCGCACGTGCCAAAACGCAGTGGCCGTGGCTACCGCCCGAGCGCGTGGCGCTGGAGCGTGCGGCGCTCGAACAGGCCGCGGCTCGTTTGAGCGAGGGCTGTGCAGATCCGGGTGTTGATGATGCGCGAAAGCGCTCGATCGAGCGGGCAGCAGAACTGCAGGCCGCGCGACTTGCCGGCGATCTGTATGCGCGACTGGAATTCTATCCGCGCGGTCGAATCACGCCCGAGATACGCGCGGCGGCGCGCCAAACCCTGTACGACGCCGTGCTCTCGGGCGATCCGGAAGCCATCGCCCGTATTCCGCGGCTGGCCGGCGTTGCGCAGCCGCCGAGTTCATTCTTTGATGCGGAGCAAATGCATGGCACTTATTTTCTGTGGCCGTTGGTGGCCTGCGATCTGGGCATGGACTGCGGCCCCGGGAGCCGCGCGCTAGATCGCGTCTGTTTAACGGATAGCCCTTCGCTGTGGTTATGCGCACCTAGCCGATTTCCATCGCGATAACCTGCCCGCGTGGCAATACCGATTGCTGGAAATCCGTCGCCGCGAAATCGTCGAGCGCATCCGCACCGGCAATGTCGCCGGCCTGTTCGAACCATATCCCGTGGATGGTGGCGGAAAGTGAACGGTTTTGCTGAGATTTTCCGGAGCACGCGTAGACTGCGGTGAAGCACGAACCGCATCGATTGGAATTACCGATCAAGCACGGCAACGTCACGGCAATGGGTTTCGTGATCGAAGCGGTTCGCAGGCTTACCGCATCTTACTCGGACTTGCA
The DNA here is from genome assembly GCA_964561825.1 of uncultured Xanthomonas sp. GTDB lineage: Bacteria > Pseudomonadota > Gammaproteobacteria > Xanthomonadales > SZUA-5 > JADKFD01. Next base: position 6,392 of record CAZLSB010000017.1, on the reverse strand, counting down.
GTCGGCGCTGTGGCTTTGTGCTCTAGCGGTGCAACAGCATGAGCACAACTCGGCGTTCCAGAGGGCTATCTGGATCGCCGAGTTGTAGTTGAGCGCTTTTCGCTTTGCGCTCTAGCGGTGCTAGCCCGAGTACGCTACGACAGCACTACTTTCCAGCGCACGCGCGCGCGCAGCCCTGGGTTTGCGTGCTCGAAAACCAAGCTAGCGCCGTGCTGCTCGGCGATAGCGCGCGCCAGCGCTAAGCCGATGCCTACGCCGGGCGTGCTGCGCGCTGGATCGGCGCGAAAAAATCGTTCGCCCAAGTGCGCCAGATCGTCAGCGTGGACGCCTTGGCCGAAGTCGCGGATGAACAGTTCGCCATTGGCATCTAGTTGCACTTCCACATCACTTTGGCCGTGATGGAAGGCGTTTTCGAGCAGGTTTTGCAGCAATTGAAACCACAGATGGCGATCACCCTTTATTCGACACGATTTCAGGTCTGCGCGCAGTGCGAAACCGGCGGCATGAAACACCGGTGTGTACAATTCCACGGCGTCTTTAGCCACTTGCTGCAAATCCAGCCATGCGCTGCTGCGCTCAAATCCTCCGGCCTGTAGGCGCGCCAGCCGCAGCAACGCGGCAAAGGTGCCGAGCAGATCGTCGATTTCGTGCAGGCTTGCTTCCATTGCGCCGCGCGCATCGCTATCTAAGCTATCGCGATGCGCCAGTTCATCCAGGCGCTGGCGCGCCGCCTGCAGGGGCCGGCGCAAATCATGGGCGAGGTGGCTGCTGACCTGGCGGGTGGCTTCAAATTGTTGTTCCAGATCGGCAAAAGTGTGGTTGAACTGATCGGCCAGCGCGTCGATCTCGTCGCGGCGCGCGCTGATCAGCAGCCGCGAGCTCAGATCGCCGGCGCGAATGGCCTGCGCGCTGTGTGCCAAACCGTGCAAGCGGCGCCGCAAACGCCAAGTGAACCAGCTGGCCGCCAGTGCCGATAGCGCGCCCATCGCCAGCACCGACCAAGCCAATTGCCAGGCCAGATGGCGATCAAAACTGGCCAGAGGCGAGCGTCGACCGACCAACAAGCTGCGGCCGCCAAACAGCTGGAAGACTTGACCCTCGGCATGCTCGGCAGCCTCGGTTTGAAAATTAATCCAACTGCGATCTGCGCGTGGCGCGCCGATCGGCCAATGGGTCAACGTGCCGGCCAATACCACATCGCGCTGATCGACCAACAAATACAGGGTGCGTGGATCAAGATCGCGGCGCGTGCGCTCGTTGATTTCGGCGATCAAACCATCGATGCCACGCTCATGGAACTCCACCTCTAAATCCCAGCTTTCACGTTCGATCGCCGCGCGCACCTCGCTGCGGATGTGCTCGACCGCCTCCCGGTAGATCGGCCACATCAGCAGGCCGGCAACGCTGCTAATCAGCAGCGGCAAAGCAATCGCAAAGCGGAAGAAGGCGCTGCGGCGGAAGGTCTGCGGCGTGCTAGACACGGCGGTTCAGTCGGCCAAGCCCAGCCGGTAACCCACGCCGCGCACCGTGTGGATCAAGCTGCGTTCACCGTCGTGGTCGATTTTGTGGCGCAGATTGGAGACATGCACATCGATCACATTGGTTTTGGGATCAAAGTGATAGTCCCACACGCCTTCCAGCAACATGGTGCGCGTCACCACTTGATCGGTGTGCCGCATCAGGTATTCCAATAGCTGGTATTCCTTCGGTTGCAGTTCGATACGCCGCGCGCCACGCCGCACGCTGCGCTTCAAACGATCCAGTTCCAGATCAGCCACGCGTAAGAATGTGGATTCGCCGCCGCCGGCGCCACTGTCCTGGCGACGCAGCAAAGCCTCGACCCGCGCCAGTAACTCAGACCATGCAAAGGGTTTGACCAGATAGTCATCGCCACCCGCGCGCAGCCCGGCCACCCGATCATCGACATCGCCCAGGGCGCTTAAGATCAGCACCGGCGTCATGATTTTGCTGGCCCGCAAGGTGCGCACAATGGTCAGCCCCTCGACCTGCGGCAACATGCGATCAAGCAGTAGCAAGTCGAAAGTCTCGGTGGTCGCCAGGAATAATCCATCGCGACCGTTGGCCGCCGTATCGACCGTGTAACCGGCCTCTTTCAACGCGCGCTCAATGAACTCGCGCGTATTGCGATCATCCTCTACGATCAAAATGCGCATAAGTTGAGCCTAATGCAGGGAGAAATCGATCGGAACATGGACCCACACCAATAGCTCGGCATCGCTAGCGTAGGGTTCAAATTGCCATTGTTTGACCACCCGCAGCGCCTCTTGATCCAGCTCCGCGTGGCCGCTGCTAATTAGCAATTCCGTCGTGAGCACCGCGCCGCTGCTGTCCACTTGCGCGGCTACTTGGCTGACACCCCGGTGAGCCCGCGCCGCGGTCGGGTAGTCCGGTTGCACCATTTTGATCGACACCAGATTGGCCCAAATGCGGCCATCGTCCGCGGCGCCCGCGGGTGGTTTTTCGCGCTTGGTTGGCGGATCTGATTGACTGATTTTGCGCGCGTTGATTTGCGCCACGCGGGCAAAATCCAATGCCCGAATCTGGCCGATGCGACAGGATCGATTGGCATCCATGATCACCTGCGACCAACGCGCACGCAGCACATTGCGACCTGGACGTTGAAAATCCCCCAGACGCAGAAACAACTGCGACTTTAGGCCAGAGCAATTTTCTCGCAGATCAATCAAATAGGGCTCTTCGCGACCCAACCAAAGAATCAGCGTGCGATCGTCGATCGGCTGCCAATGGTAAACACGAAAAAACCGCACCGAATCCAGCGCTTCCCCAGCGATTGCAGCAAAGCGCTGGGACTCACTTTGCGCGACCAACTGGGCGGCGCGGCCGGTGCCTGCAGCGCACAATAATCCTAGCCCCGCGCCCCAAAGCACGAAGAAACGCAAGCAGCGCACGAGGTATCCAGTCCACATCCGGCAACGATAGCAAGCGCCCCGTGGTAAAGACCGGGTGCGCGGATTAAAGGCGGTTTAGGTTGCTGTGATCAATCGCCAAGGCCAACTGAATCACGTACGTCGCTTGTACGAACATTGCGCTGGTTGATCCAACCCGGTGTCGCCATGGTTATTGCTTCTTCATCGACTGCCCGGTCCGCGCGCTACTCACGAACAGGAAGTTGTATTGCGCCGTGCGGCCGAGGTGGCACATAAATCACTGACTGATTTCATTCTCGACAGCGCTTGCCTTGCCGCTGAGCAGACCCTGCTGGATCAGCGGCTGTTCAAGGTCTCGGGCGCTCAGTACCAAGCGCTGATGGATTTGTTGGAACAGCCAGAGCCGTGCAATCTGCCCGCTAGCGGACCCACCCAATCGGTGAACTGATCAAAGTGCTGAAAAGTGAAAAGAATCATCGCGTTATGGGTGATGGGAAGCGGTCAACTGAGGTTTCTAGGTTGAACGACTGGTTCCTGCGCCACGCGCGACAGGCCCACAGCAGCGGATCCGCCAAGACTTTTGTGGTGGCCGACGACGACCGTGTGACTGGTTACTTCAGCTTGACCGTTGGCCAGGTGGACCCTGCGCTCGCGCCTGAAGGTGTTCGTAAGGGGATGGGGCAAAACCCTTTGCCGGTGGTGGTTCTGGGACGGCTCGTCGCTGGAGTACCAAGGGCTTGGCATCGGTTTCGGTATGCTGCAGGATGCAATCAGCCGCACGCTGCTGATGGCCGAACAGGCGGGCATCCGCGCCCTGCTGACCCATCCCATTGACGAAGAAGCGACGAGGTTTTACACCCGCTTTGGCTGCATTGCATCGCCACTACGCGAACAACAATCACTGTTGCTCCTGAAGGCTGCCCGGCGCTCGGCGTAGTTGGCTCTGCTCAAAAGACCAAAGTAGCGCAGCGAGCTCCGCTGCAAAAGCGGTCTCACTTGGCAGCTGGATGCCAGCGCGCGAGTGCGCGAAGAATATTGAGCGCTTCGCCCAGCACAAAATCGCGGGTGGGATCGTTGGCCGGTACTGCCGCATCTTCTTCCTCAGCTTGCGCGGGCGGCGTCTGGTTGCCATTGCCCAAGTGTCCGGGCAAATCGGCTTCGCTGACGTTGCGGTTGCGTTGGCTCAAAGGGCGTAGTTCGGCGGCCTGCAACAACACGTCGGGCTCGATGCCTTCGGCTTGAATGGAGCGACCGTTGGGCGTGTAGTACAGCGCGGTGGTCAGCTTGATGGCTTCGCCGCTGGTCAGCGGTAATACTGATTGCACCGAGCCTTTGCCGAAAGTGCGCTGGCCCAAGATGAGCGCACGTTTGCGATCTTGCAGCGCGCCGGCGACGATCTCGCTGGCGGAAGCTGAGCCGCCGTCGACCAAGACGACCAGCGGCGCGCCTTTCAGGATATCGCCAGGTGCCGCCTTGTATTCGGCACTGGATTGGGCGACGCGTCCACGCGTGCTGACGATGAGGCCGGTTTCCAGAAACAAATCGCTGACATCCACCGCGGCATCCAACAGCCCACCCGGATTGCTGCGCAAATCGATCACCAGACCTTCCAGCGGTTTGCCCGGCTCAATCAGTGCACCCACGCGTTTGGCCAGTTCCTGCGCGGTATTGATTTGAAACGCGGCGACGCGCACGTAGCCAAATCCCGGTGCAAGCAAGCGTCCGCGTACCGCTGTGACATCAATAACCTCGCGCACCAGGGTCAAGTCAAAAGCCGGCTGGCCAGCGCGAATCACCGTGAGTTCCACCTTGGAACCCGCCGCGCCACGCATCCGCTCAATGGCCACATCGGCGTTTTCACTTTCGACCGGAATACCATCAATCTTGCTAATCACATCGCCCGGCAAGATGCCGCCGCGCGCCGCGGGTGTGTCGTCGATAGGTGCGATCACCGTCAACACTCCGCCACGGATTTGCACTTCCAGACCCAGGCCCGCATACACGCCGCTGGTGTCATCGGTTAGCGATTGCAGATCGGATTTCTTCAAGTACGCGCTGTGCGGATCAAGATCCAGCAACAGTCCGCGGATCGCGGCTTTCATCAATTGCTCAGAACTGACCGGTTTGACATAGGAACGCTGCACCTCCCGAAACACCGCGGTAAACACGCGGATGTCTTCCACGCTGACTTCATCGACAGCGTCGACAGCGTCGACAGCGGGCTCTGTGGCCTTGTTTTGCGGTGCCGCCGGCGGATCAGCGGCCCACACCGAGCAAGCCAGCGACAGGCCAAAGACGGCGATCGAAACGCGGGTAAGTTTGCAGATAGTCATGAGTCAGCCGAGTAGCGAACCGCGAGAGCCCGCATATTTGGTGAGCGCGCCTGGAAATACCAGGGATTTATTGACGAGGCTCATTTCCCCCACCAAGCGGCGGGATCCAGCGCCTGACCCCGGTGGCGTAGCTCAAAGTACAAAGCGGTTTCATTAGCGCCACCCGAGTTGCCTACCAATCCGACTGGGCTGCCGGCTTCGATCCAGGCGCCCTCGCTGGCCAACAAGGATTCGCAGCGCGCGTACAGGCTCATATAACCGTCGCCGTGGTCGACAATCAGTAACAAGCCATAACCGCGCAGTTGATCGGCAAATGCCACGCGTCCGCGCGCGACCGCTTTTATCTGCGTGCCACGCGGCGCCTCGATGCGCACGCCAGCGCTGGCCCGGCCCATGTGCTGCTCGCCAAAGCGGATGCTCGGCGTGCCTGCCAAGGGGCGCAACAAGCGCCCGCGCAGCTCTGAAAAGGGCCGATCTTCGGGCAATAGCGACGGAACATCGCCGATCACCGCGCGCAATTGTTCCAGCAAACCTTCGATATCACTGCGATCCTGATCCAAATCCTCCACCCGCGCTTCCACTTTGGCCAGTGCGCTGCGCAGTTCCTTGAGGATGGCGCTGCGTTTGCCGCGTTCGCCTTGCAGTGCGGACAGATTTTCTAGTTCTTGTTGACGTACGGCGGCCAGCGCGGTTTGCGCGCGCGTGGTTTCGATGCGCAGCGCTTCTAAGGCCTGCAGCAAATCCCGAACCCGATCAATGCGCGTCACGCGCACGCGCTGCAACTGCGTTTGGAAGGCCAGCAAGCGCCCGGTATCGGCCAATTGATCCTGCGCCAACACCAGTTTCAGGGTGTCGAGGCGACCGAGTGCATAGGTTGAACGCAAAAGGGCCGCCAGCGATTCTTTCTCGCCCGACAACGCGGTTTCCAGGCGCGCGCGTTCGGCAATCAGCTCCACCCACTTTTGCTCGAGCCGCGCGGCTTCCTCAGTTAAACCTTTAAGCACTTGATTGCGTTGCGTAATTTGTCGATCCACTTGCGCCAATGCGGCAAGCGAACGATCCACCTCGGCCGAGCGTTTGATGCGCTCGCGCTGCGCCGCCGCCAGTTGCTCACGCACTTGCGCTAAACGATCGACCAAATTGGACTCGT
>CAZLSB010000016.1:0-27330 GCA_964561825.1 uncultured Xanthomonas sp. | reverse complement strand
CCACACCACACCTCGCAGCTTGGGTTTTTCCAGGCTGTTGCGCAGCCCATGGTTGCGCCCGTTGAACGATCCTACCGCCTGGGATCAACTGCTGAGTGCGATCAATCCGATGTGGTCCACACGCGACTTTCCGGCTCGCGTGCTGCGCATCATCGACGAAACTTCTGACACCAAGACCTTTGAGTTGCAGCCCGTGCGGCGCTGGCCAACGCATCAGGCCGGTCAACACGTGGTTGTCGAAGTAGAGGTCAACGGTCGGCGCTTGCAGCGCAGTTTCAGTCTGTCATCGCCGCCCAACGGCGGCATTGTCAGCATCACGGTAAAACGCCAGCCCGGCGCGCGCGTGAGTGGCTGGATGCATACGCAGGTGCGCGTTGGGGATGTGCTGCGTTTAAGCGCGCCAGCGGGTGATTTTGGCGTCGCGCCGGGTGCTGCGCCGCTGCTGATGCTGAGTGCGGGCAGCGGCATCACGCCACTGATGGCGATTCTTTCCGAGTTGCACGCCCAGCGTGATCCGCGCGCCATCGTATTTATTCATGCCTGCCGCAGGCCAGCGGATTTGATTTTCGGCGCGCGTTTGTTTGAACTGGCCAAACAATGGCCGAATTTGGACTTGCGCGTGCACTACAGCGCGCAGCAGGGCCGCTTCAATGCATTGAGCTTGGCCGCACAAATCGTCGATTTCCATCGCTACCAAACGCTGGTTTGCGGGCCGCGCGCGCTGACCGATGACATCGACAATCTGTACCAAAGTGTAGCTGCGGCACAAAATCTACGCAGCGAAAGTTACTCCGGTCGCGTCTTGCCGCGTTCCGCCGCGAGCGCTTTGAGTCATCCGGTGCGTGTCACAAATACTAAACAACTGTTCACTGCAAGCGCCAGAATCAGCCTGCTAGAGGCGGCTGAAGCGGCGGGTTTGCAGCCGGCCCACGGTTGTCGCATCGGCATTTGTAAAACCTGCCAATGCACCAAACGCAGCGGTAGCGTCGAAAACCTGCGTACCGGCGAGATCTCCTCGGAGCCCAACGAGCTCATTCAACTATGTGTCTCGGTGGCGCGCTCGCCACTCGAACTCACGCTTTGACTTTTCACAGCAATCTAGGAGCCCCGTCCCATGGCTAAAACCACGCTCACAGCGCTGCAACTTGAGCAATTTCAGTCTGAACTTGATGCCTTACGCGCCGAAGTAGCGGCGGATTTGGGTGAACGCGACGCTACGCATATCCGCAAGGTGGTGCGCGATGCGCGCCTCTATGCGGTGACCGGCCGCAGTCTGTTGATGTTTGGTTTTGACCCAATCAGCTTTGTGGTCGGAGTGTTCGCGCTGGCTAAAGCGAAAATCCTAGAAAATATGGAGATTGGTCACAACGTATTGCATGGCCAATACGACTGGATGAACGATCCCAGTTTAAATTCTCAGCGTTATGAGTGGGATATTGTTTGTACCAGCACGCACTGGCGGCGCACGCACAATTTTGAACATCACAGCCATACCAATATCTTAGGTTTGGATGATGATTATGGTTATGGTTTGTTGCGCATGACCGGCGCTCAGAAATGGACGTGGCGCACCTTATTTCAACCGATCTGGTACAGCATTTTGGCAATTTATTTCCAATGGGGTGTGGCAATCCAGGATTTAAAGCTCGGCCGCTGGTTTAAGGGACGTATGCCGAAAGGCGAACTTGGCCGACGGGCGGCACCTTTCATCAAGAAGGCGCGCAGCCAAATGTTCAAGGATTATGTGTTGTTTCCGTTGCTGGCGTTTTGGAATATTCCGCGGGTGTTATTGGGCAATGCCGCTGCCAATCTCATTCGCAGCCTGTGGACTAACGCAATTATCTTTTGCGGTCATTTCACCAGCGACGCCCAAGTGTATAGCAAGGCTGAAGCGGCCGGAGAATCACGCGGCGCTTGGTATTTGCGACAAATTCATGGTTCCAGTAATCTGGAAGGCAGTAGGCGTTTTCATTTGCTGACCGGGCATTTAAGCCATCAGATTGAACATCATTTGTTTCCGGACATTCCGGCGCCGCGTTACGCGGACATGGCACCTCGGGTGCGCGAGATTTGCCGCAAATACGGCGTGCATTACAACTCCGCAGGTTTTTGGCAGCAATACGCCGGCGTGTTATGGCGCATCGGCAAATACGCGCTGCCCATTGGGCGGCGGCCAGCTCGGGCCTGAGGGCCAAAGGCGCGGAGCCGTGCCCGCTAGGGCACGGCCCGCGAATCTAGCTTATCTTGAGAGCGGACACTAAAGCGCGGCGATCAAACGGTCGGCAAACTCAGAGCATTTCACTTCGGTGGCGCCTTCCATCAGGCGTGCGAAGTCGTAAGTCACTTCCTTTTTGCCAATCGCCACGTCCATAGCGCGAATCAGCGCATCGGCGGCTTCGGTCCAACCCATGTAACGCAGCATCATCTCGCCCGACAACACCACTGAACCCGGATTAACCTTGTCCAGATTGGCGTATTTCGGCGCGGTGCCGTGGGTCGCTTCGAACACCGCGTGACCGGTCATGTAATTGATGTTGCCACCCGGTGCGATACCAATGCCGCCGACCTGCGCGGCGAGCGCATCGGACAAATAATCGCCATTGAGGTTCAGCGTGGCGATCACATCAAACTCTTCCGGGCGGGTCAGCACCTGTTGCAGCGTGATGTCGGCGATGGCGTCTTTGATTAGAACCCGACCGCTGGCCAGCGCTTCCTTCTGTTCGGCATTGGCGGCAGCTTCACCGTGTTTGGCCTTGGTCCGTTCCCATTGGTCCCAGGTGTACACCTGATCGGCGAACTCGCGCTCCGCTAGGGCATAGCCCCAGTTGCGGAAAGCGCCTTCGGTGTACTTCATGATGTTGCCCTTGTGCACCAGCGTCAGCGATTTGCGCTTATTGGCGACGCAATATTCGATAGCGGCGCGGATCAAGCGCTCGGAGCCGTCTTTGGACACCGGTTTGATGCCAATACCTGAGGTTTCCGGGAAGCGAATCTTGCCGTATTCCTTCGGAAAGGCTTCTTTCAGGAAAGCGAGCAGCTTCTTATTGCCTTCCGTGCCGGTTTCAAACTCAATGCCGGCGTAAATGTCTTCGCAGTTCTCGCGGAAGATCACCATATCGACCTTGGCCGGGTTTTTCACCGGGCTGGGCACGCCTACAAACCAGCGCACCGGGCGCAAGCAGACGTACAGATCAAGCATCTGGCGCAGCGCGACGTTCAACGAGCGGATGCCACCGCCAATCGGCGTGGTGAGCGGGCCTTTGATCGACACCAGATAGTCGCGACAGGCTTGCACCGTCGCCTCCGGCAGCCAAGTACCAAATTCATCGTTGGATTTCTGGCCGGCGTAGACCTCCATCCAATGAATCTTGCGCTCGCCGCCATAACACTTGGCGACCGCCGCATCGAACACCCGCACGCTGGCGCGCCAGATATCCGGACCGGTACCGTCGCCTTCGATAAACGGGATGATCGGGTTATTCGGGACAGTCAGCTTGCCGGCTGCATCGATGGTGATCTTGGCGCCATCAACCGGAACTACGGGGGCTCCTACGCTCATGAACTCTTCCTCCTCGAAAAGGTGGCCGATGATAGCGCCGTCAGCTGGGGCTGTGAGCGGGCACGCCGGCGACGGGTGCGAGTCAAACTGATGTGCAGAGGGGCGGCCGAGCGAGCTTGCTCGCGATCGGTGCTTTCGGTGTTCTCATCAGCGCTGCGCGCAACTGCGCTCACCCATAGAGCTTAAGTCAGCGCCGGCGGCGAACGCGCGTCTGTGGGTGAGCTCAAACCGCAAACGCCGCGCTATAGGCCTGTAGCTGATCGAACTGCGCGCGTTTTTGCTCGGGCGACGCAAAACTGGCTTCAAAACTATTGCGGGCCAGCGTCAGCGCATCGCCGACACTCAACGGCAAGGCAGCGAAGGTCTCGACGAAGTTCTGGTTGATGTAGCCGCCGAAATAGGCCGGGTCGTCCGAGTTAATCGTCGCGACGACGCCCAGTTCCAACATGTGTTTCAGATTGTGCTGACTTAAGTCTTTGAACACGCGCAGCTTGACGTTGGACAACGGGCACACGGTCAAGGCGATACGTGAATTGACCAAGCGCGCGACCAGCGCTGGATCTTGCAGCGCCTGCACGCCGTGGTCGATGCGTTCCACTTTGAGCACATCCAAGGCGCTCCAGATGTATGCGGGCGGGCCTTCTTCGCCGGCATGCGCGACCGCACGCAAGCCGAGTTTGCGCGCCTGCGCAAAAACCCGTTCGAATTTCTCTGGCGGATGGCCAAGTTCACTGGAATCCAAGCCGACGCCGATGAATTTGCCCAAATGCGGCTGTGCTTCTTCCAAAGTCGCGAACGCCGCCTGTTCGTCCAGATGACGCAAAAAACACAGGATCAATTCGGCCTGAATACCCAATTGATGTTGGGCTTGTTGGCAAGCGCGTTTGAGACCGTTGATGACCGCCGCAAAAGGCACGCCACGATCGGTGTGCGTCTGCGGATCAAAAAAAAGTTCGGCGTGGCGAACATGGTCGGCTTTGGCGCGTAAAAAATAGGCCCAGGCCATGTCGAAAAAGTCTTGTTCATACAACAACACGCTGGCGCCAGCGTAGTAAATATCCAGAAAGCTCTGCAAATTGGTGAACGCATACGCGGCGCGCAAAGCGTCGACGCTGGCGTACGGAATGCTCACTTTATTGCGCTGCGCCAACGCAAAGATCAGTTCAGGCTCCAGCGAGCCTTCAATATGAATATGCAACTCCGCTTTGGGCATGCCGCGCACAAAAGCGAGCTGCTCGGGTTCGTAGAGATTCATCGGCGCCATCCGCTGCTGGGAGCGGGTAAGAATGCCACGGCTCGCCGCCCGGAGCTTTGCCTAGCGCTGAAAAAACGCCGGTCGTGATTGCGGTCATGTTGGGGTGTAGGCCGGGCTTTCAGCCCTCACTGTTTGGCGGCGGTTACCTGGGGCGATGCCCCAGGCTGGTGTGGGGTCGCGCCGTTGGCGCTGTTTGCCTCGCTGGTTTTCGTTCCGGCGAAGCGTTTGGGGTCGACGTCAATGGCATAGTCACCCACCCCGTTGATCAAGCCAACGGGCCTTTTGATGAAGGACCAACGGCCCGTGCTATACCAGCCTGGGGCAGCGCCCCAGGTAACATCCTGAGCGCTGAAAGCGCGACCCATGTTTCCCTAGACGGCGCTGGATGGGCTGGCCGCCGCACGTTGTCCGTGGTCGCCGTTGCGGGGCATACTCTGCCGCTATGTTCTTCCTTTCGACCAGTCGTTCAGCAATCGCCCGCTCCGCGTGGAAACGCGGCTTGATGCTGTTGCTTGCCTGGATAATGGTGGCCGCGGAGATGCCGCGCTGGGAGCTTCATGCGCATGAGGACGCAACTCATGGCCACGCTCACGGCAGCGTGTTTGCAGAGTTCACTATCCCAATTCAAACTGCCGAAGGCGGCGCGGCGCTCCATTTGCACGATGTGAGCACAGCCAGCGTTACTCTGCCGGCACTGCTGCGGCTCGATTTACACAGCTTGGCACCGAACCGCTGGATTCGTGCCGTGCATTCTGGGCCCGCTCCTGCGGCGGCCTGGCCACCGCCGCACCGCCCGCCGATCGCCTGAACTTTGCCGTGAATCGCGGCCGCATTGCTTGCGGCTGAATCGTGCATTGGGTCGAGAAGATCGGGAGTTGAGCGTGCCTACTCGCAATGGTTGGTCCCTGGCGCTTGCCGGGGTGATGGGTGTTGTGTCGTTGTCGGCCTGCGCGGCCGAAATGACGCTGGAGGCGGCTATTCGCCGCACATTGGAAATGAACCCGGCCCTGCAGGCCGAAGACGCAGCAGTGGATGCACTAAAAAGTCAGGCGCAGCTGGATGGCATGCGCCCGGCCCTGAGCTTTGCGGTTGATCTTGAGAATGTCGCCGGGACAGGTTCGCTATCGGGTCTGCACAGCGCCGAGACCACGCTGCGTTTGGGCCAGGTCATTGAACTAGGCGGCAAGCGCGCAGCGCGGCAGGCTTATGGACGCGCCAACGTCGAACGGCAGCAGAACCTGGTGCGTCAACGGCAGCTTGATCTGGCGGCTGAAACGACGCGGCGCTATATCGCCGTTGCCGAGGGTCAGCTTGAATTGCAGCTGGCATCTCGACAGTGGGCGCTGACGCGCGACACCGAGGCCGCCGTGCGCGAGCGCGTGGCGCGCGGCGTGGCGCCCGAGGCAGATCAGGCGCTGGCGCAGATCAGTGTGGTGCGCGCTGAGATTGCGCGTGAGCACGCCGAACATGAACTGGCCAGCGCACAGTTCGCGCTCGTAGTGCTGTGGGGCGAGTCGGCACCGCGGCCTATTGAAGTGAACGGCGAACTGCTCACGCTGCCTAAACTTCCCAAATTCGATGCGCTAGTGGCACGTCTGGCGGATACGCCTGAACGTGCCGCTTTTGTGCTGGACCAGCAGCGTTTGCAGGCTGACCAAGCACTGGCGCGCGCGTCGGCGCGCCCTGATCTGTCGGTGAGTGTGGGCGTTCGTCGCCTGCAGGCGCTGGATGATCAGGGCCTGGTGCTGTCGTTCACCATGCCCTTGGGTACCGCCACGCGCAGCGCGTTTGCCATCGCCCGCAATGACGCCGAGCAAATCGGGCTGGCTGCCCGCCAGCAGGCCGCGGGACTGCAAGCACGCCAACAGCTGTTCGCACGCTTCCAGGAGTTGCGCCACGCCCGCAGTGAGTTTCACGCATTGACGGAACGGATGATTCCGGCCGCAGAACAAGGGCTTGCGCTGACCCAGCGCGGTTACGACGACGCCCGCTACTCCGTTCTGCAGCTGACTCAGGCGCAGGCCACCTTGCTGCAGTTGCAACTGGAACGCTCAGGCGCCGCGGCGCGCTATCACCAATTATTTGCCGATATCGAGCGCTCCACGGCGTCGGCAGGAGTAAGCCCATGAACTACGCCAACATTTTTTTGATCGTGCTGCTCACTGCGCTGGCTGCCGGCTGCGGCGTTGCGCCGGATGAAGCGGCCCACATGGACGAACACGGCGCTGCGGAGGGCGAATTCGAGCGCGGTCCGCACCGCGGTCGTCTGCTGCGCGACGGCGACTTCGCGCTGGAAGTCACGATCTTCGAAAGCGGCGTGCCGCCGCACTACCGGCTCTACGCGTTCCAAGGCGACCAGCCGCTGCCACCCAGCGAGGTCCGCGTCAGCATTGAACTAGCGCGGCTCGACGGCGAGGTGAATCGCTTTGAGTTCGCGGCGCAGGGCGATGTGCTGGTCGGCGCTGGCACGGTGACCGAGCCGCACTCCTTTGATGTGGTGGTCGTCGCCGAACACGCCGGCAAGTCGCATCGTTGGGCCTTTGAATCTTATGAGGGGCGCACGTCGATGCCGGCGGCGGTTGCGCAGGCCGCCGGCGTGCGCACGGACTTGGCAGGTCCGGCCACCATTCATCAGCGGGTACGTCTGCTGGGACGAGTGGTCATGGATAGCAATCGCTTTGCCGCGGTGCGTTCGCGCTTTGCCGGACCGGTGCGCGAGGTGCGCGTCGATTTGGGCGCCGCTGTCAAAGCAGGCGAAACCTTGGCGATCGTCGAAAACCGCGACAGCTTGCGCAGCTTCGCGGTGACTGCGCCGTTGGCCGGCATCGTACTGGCGCGCCACACCCATGTCGGTGATGTCGCCGGCGACGGCCCCTTGTTTGAGATTGCTGACCTGTCGAAAGTGTGGGTTGAGGTGCATGCCTTCGGGATGGACGCGACGAAACTGCTGCCGGGCCAAGCCATGCGTGTGTCGGCGACGGTCGGTGGGCAGGCGGCAGAAACGACGCTGGAGCGGCTGCTGCCGCTGGCCAGTGTCGCCAGCCAGACCGTCGTGGCGCGCGCGTCGCTGCCCAATCCGAACGGCGAATGGCGTCCGGGCATGGCGGTACAAGCCGAGGTCACCATCGGCTCGCGCGAAGTGCCGCTCGCCGTAAAACGCATCGCGCTGCAACGCTTTCGCGATTTCACCGTGGTTTTCGCGCAGATCGGCGACAGCTATGAAGTACGCATGCTGGAACTGGGCGAGCAGGACAGCGAGCAGGTCGAGGTGCTCGACGGGCTCAAACCCAACACGCGTTACGTCACCGAGCAGAGTTTCCTGATCAAGGCGGACATCGAGAAGTCCGGGGCCAGCCATGACCACTGAGGGCACTGGCATGCTGGAACGAATCATTCGCTTATCCATCACGCATCGATGGCTGGTGCTGCTGCTGGCCTTGGGATTGGCTGCGCTGGGCGCCTGGAGCTACCAGCGCCTGCCGATCGACGCGGTGCCCGATATCACCAATGTGCAGGTGCAGATCAACAGCGAAGCACCCGGCTACTCGCCGCTGGAGGCCGAACAGCGCCTGACCTATCCCATCGAGACCGCGCTGGCCGGCCTTGCGCGCCTCGATTACACGCGCTCAATCTCGCGCTACGGTTTGTCGCAGGTCACCGCGGTTTTCGAGGATGGCACCGACCTCTATTTCGCGCGCCAACAGGTCGCCGAACGCCTTCAGACGGCGAAAGGCCAACTGCCGCCGGGCATTGAACCTAGCCTCGGCCCCGTCACCACGGGCCTCGGCGAGATTTTCATGTACACCGTGCACGCCGACGAAGGGGTGATCGGTCCGAGCGGAAAACCGTGGTCAGCCACTGATTTGCGCACGCTGCAGGATTGGGTGGTGCGACCGCAGCTGCGCAATCTGGAGGGTGTCACCGAGGTCAACACCATCGGCGGTTATGTGCGGCAGATCCATATCACGCCGGACCCGGCTCGACTGGTCGCTTATGGATTAAGCCTGCGCGATCTGCTCGATGCCGTAGCGCGCAACAATGCCAACGTCGGGGCCGGATATATCGAGCGCTCCGGCGAGCAGTATCTGATTCGCGTGCCGGGGCAGATCGAATCGCTAGACGCACTGCTTGATGTGCTCGTCGCGCAGCGCGATGGCCTGCCGATTCGCCTGCGCGAAGTCGCCGAGGTTGGCGAAGGCAGAGAACTACGTACCGGTGCGGCAACCGAGAATGGTCGCGAAATCGTGCTTGGCACGGTGTTCATGCTGGTCGGCGAGAACAGTCGCGCGGTAGCCCGGCGCGCGGCGCAGCGGCTGGAACTGGTCAATAGCAACTTGCCGGATGGCGTGCACGCGACCGCCGTCTATGACCGCACCGAGTTGGTCGACCGCACCATCGCCACGGTGCGCACCAACCTGTGGGAAGGCGCGCTGCTGGTGATCGCAGTGTTGTTTTTACTGCTCGGTAATCTGCGCGCTGCGCTGATCACCGCGGCGGTCATCCCGCTTACCATGCTGATGACCATCACCGGCATGGTGCAAAACAAGGTGTCGGGCAACCTGATGAGTCTGGGTGCACTGGACTTTGGGCTGATCGTCGATGGCGCAGTGATCATCGTCGAAAATTGCCTGCGACGCTTCGGCGAAGCCCAGCACCGACTCGGCCGTCTGCTCCAGCGCGAAGAACGCTTCGAGTTGGCCGCCAGTGCCAGCGCTGAAGTCATCAAACCCAGTCTGTTCGGCGTACTGATCATCACCGCGGTGTACCTGCCGATCTTTGCGCTCAGCGGCATCGAAGGGAAGATGTTTCACCCAATGGCGTTCACGGTGGTCATCGCGCTGATCGCCGCTATGCTGCTATCGCTGACCTTCGTGCCGGTGGCGGTGGCAATGTTTGTTACCGGCAAGGTGGCCGAACAGGACAACCTGCTGGTCGCCAGCGCGAAACGGGTTTACGCACCGCTGCTGCAAGCGGCGCTGCGCTGGCGCGTGGCGCTGCTGTTGGTGGCGACCTTGCTAGTCAGTGCGAGCGCGCTGCTGGCCACGCGGCTGGGCAGTGAGTTCATTCCGAGCCTGGACGAAGGCGACATCGCGATGCACGCACTGCGCATTCCGGGCACCGGCCTTGAGCAGGCGATCGGTATGCAAAGCCTGCTTGAAGCCCGCATCAAACAATTCCCTGAAGTTGACATCGTGGTGGCAAAGATCGGCACTGCGGAAGTGGCCACCGATCCGATGCCGCCGTCGGTGGCCGATACTTTCATCATGCTCAAAGACCGCAGCGAGTGGCCGGACCCACGCAAACCCAAGTCTGTATTGATTGGCGAACTGGAGACGGCGGTTCGTGCCATTCCCGGCAACAATTACGAATTCACCCAGCCGGTGCAGATGCGCATGAACGAGCTGATCGCGGGCGTGCGCGCCGACGTTGCGATCAAGGTATTTGGTGATGATCTCGCACAACTGACGGCGCTCGGAGAGGCCGTGGAGTCGATCGCCCAACAGGTGCCCGGCGCGGCGGACGTCAAGCTGGAACAGCTGACCGGTTTGCCGGTGCTGACCGTAACTCCGGATCGGGAGGCGCTGGCACGTTATGGCTTGAGCGTCGAGGACGTCCAAGAAGCGGTGTCGATCGCGATGGGCGGCCGCACTGCGGGGCAACTATTCGAAGGCGATCGGCGTTTCGACATCGTGGTTCGTTTGCCCGAGTCGCTGCGCAATGACCTGGACCAGCTGGCACAATTGCCGATCACGCTGCCGCTGCGGGCGGACCGCTTAATCTCGCCTACACCGGGCGCATCAATGACCGTGGCGGCGACCTACGTGCCGCTGGGAGAATTGGTCAGCCTGGATATCGCACCCGGGCCCAATCAAGTCAGCCGTGAGAACGGCAAGCGTCGCGTGGTGGTTAGCGCCAATGTGCGCGAGCGTGACTTGGGGTCCTTCGTCGAAGAGCTGCGCGGACGCATTGACCAGGGCGTCGAGCTGCCCGAAGGCTATTGGATCGACTATGGCGGCACCTTCGAGCAGTTGATAGCAGCGACCAACCGCCTGCAAATCGTCGTACCGGTCGTCTTGATCGCGATTTTTGGGCTGCTGTTTATGGCTTTCGGCTCGGCACGCGACGCGCTGATCGTATACAGCGGCGTGCCGTTGGCGCTCACCGGCGGCGTGGCGGCCCTGTGGCTGCGCGACATCCCGTTCTCGATTTCAGCCGGCGTCGGCTTCATCGCGTTATCGGGCGTGGCGGTGCTCAATGGCGTGGTCATGATCTCCTTCATCCGCAAGCTGCGTGAGCAAGGCGATCCGCTCGACAACGCGATCATCGATGGCGCGATTGGGCGCCTGCGGCCGGTTTTGATGACAGCACTGGTTGCCTCGCTGGGCTTTGTGCCGATGGCGCTCAACGTCGGCAGCGGCGCGGAGGTGCAACGGCCGCTGGCAACCGTCGTCATCGGCGGCATCCTGTCGTCTACCTTGTTGACGCTGCTGGTGCTGCCGGCCTTGTATAGGCTGCTGCATCGCGATAGCAACGGCTTGCCGTAGGTTTTTGATAAAGGACCAACGGCCCGTTCTATACCAGTCTGGGGCAACGCCCCAGGTAACAGGGTCAATGAGATTCCAGAGCGCTGAAGGCGCGACCCCTATGCAGTTGGGTGTCACGTAATGGGCCGGGCTTTGCGCCCTCACGTTGTTTGGCGGCGGTTGCCTGGAGCCTTGCCCCAGGCTGGTATGAAATCGCGCCGTTGGCGCTGCTTACCTCGCTGCGTTTTGCCCCGACTAAGTGTTCCTGGAAGGCTCCAATGCCATTGAGCAGCGCTGCAGCCTACTTGCTGGGCCGCAGCTTTTGCATCCAGCTCAAAAAGCGGCGCAAATCCAGGGGTTTGGGCAGAAATGCGTTAGCGCCGGCCTGTTCGGCGGATTGCCGGGTCAGGGTGTCGCTGGCGCCGGAAAACACGATGATGGCGCCGGCAAATCGTCGTAGGCGCAGTTCCTGGGTGATCGCCAGCCCCGAGCGCGCGCCTAAGTCGACGTCGATGACAACCAGCGCTGGATCAAAGCTGGCCACTCGGGCTTCCGCCAAGCTGGGATCACTCAGCATCTCCGGTTCATAACCGGCGTCGCGGAGCGACCAGACCAGAAGCTCGCAGATGTCCACGTCGTCGTCGATGATCAATACGCGGCGATTGTGCAGGGTCAGATCGGGCTCGTCGGAGGGGCGCACGATCGGCGGGCCGATCATTTCTGGCGCTTCCTCTGGCAAACGCACCTCGATGCGGGTGCCGACACCCAGCACCGATTGCAAATGCAGCGTGCCACCCATCGATTCGACCAGTTGCTGAACAATCGACAAACCCAGCCCGGCGCCTTCTCGACCTTGCTGTGCGCCGCGATTGAGCGGTTCGAACACGCGCTTTTGGTACTCCGCGGCGATGCCTATACCGGTATCGCTGACCACCAAGCTGAGCGTCTTGCCGTCCCAATCCAAATTGGCTTCGACGCGTCCGGTCGGCGTGTAGCGCACCGCGTTGGACAGCAGATTGATCAAGATTTGCTGCAGCTTGAGTTGATCGTAAAACGGCGATCGATGCGCACTCGAGCTTGCGCTGACGGTGAGCGCCAAGCCTTTGCCGTCGGCCATCGGTCGAACAATGGTCTCCACATCGCGGGCTAAGTCGTCCAATGCGAAAGCGTGCCGCTGGATATGCGTTTCGGGATGTCCGTGGCGCGCCAGTTCCAGCAGGTTTTCGGCCAAGGACTTCAAATACACGGCGTTGCGTTGGATCGCGCCCAGCGCCCGGTGCAGCGCCATGTCGTCCTTTAGGTAGGGCTCGAGCAGCGCGGCATATCCGCTGATGGAAGTCAGTGGCGTGCGCAAATCGTGCGCCAGCGTATCGATCAAACGCCGTTGGAAGAGTTGGGTTTCAGTCAATACGCGACTGCGTTGTTCCAATTCGATGCGTGCCTTTTTTAGCTCGCGAATGGTCCGCGATTTTTCCATGCTGGACAGCGCCAGCTCATTGGCGGCTTGTTGGCGCTCGGTCAATTCGGCGTTGCAGACATCCGAATCGGTGATGACAATGTGGTCAAAGGGCTGGTCGGGTATCCATTGCAGGGCCACGTGATGACCGTGCGCGATCGCCACCAGCGGCCAATAACACGGCGACTGCCGATCCGCCCCGACCAACATATCGTCAACCAAACGCAGCAAGGCACGCACATCGCCGTCCACGTGGCCATAGTGCGCTGCATCACCCTGCAACTCGCGCACTTGGCCATCCGCATCGACGCTCAGCACCAACGGGTGCGCACGATCAATCAGGTTGCGCTGCAGCGCTGCTGCCACCTTCGGCGGATAGCGATTCATGCTGACACCTCCATGATGCGCCGTGCCAGTTCGGCAAAGGCCTCGTCGACGCCCTGGCCGTCCATTGCGCTGGTGCGCCAGGTGGGCAGGCTTTGTTGTAGCCGCAGAATGTCGCTGGCCGACACCTCCCAGCGATCAATCAGATCCAATTTGTTGACCAACATCACCACTGGCACGCCCGGCAGATGTTTTTGCGATTGCATCCACAAGTACAGCGCGACGCGCAAGCTGGCTTCGCGAGTGCCGTCGGCGACCAACATCAGACCATGTGCGCCGCGGATGTAACTGCGATTCATGCTGTCCAACTCGGACTTGCCGGCCAGATCCCAAACCACCAGCTTGACCGCCAGCTGCGCCAGCTCGATACGTTTACTATCGACTTTGACGCCCACGGTGGTCAGGTATTTGTCCGCGAAGGTGTTGCGCACAAAACGCGCCACCAAACTACTTTTGCCGACGGCGAAATCGCCCAGCAAGCAGATTTTGCGCGCCATCTCAGCCATGACCTTGCTCCAAAACGACGCGTACGCTGACCGACGGCAGTTCGCCATCGCGTTCATCAGACACGATCCGAATGCGGTTTGCGGGGACCGAATGCGTCATTAACACTCCAGCTAGCGCTTGCGCTCGATTGGCGCGCAACGTGGCGTTAAGGCTAGCGCTACCGCCATCATCACTCCAGCCACGCAGCTCGAAAATCGCGCTCATTTCGCATTCTTCGGCCAGCAAGATGGCTTCGGTCAGTTGCGCAGCCAGCGCGATTGCCATGTTTTGCGCGCCGGCGTCTAGTTGCACCGCGCCGCGCGCGAAGCGCATCAACTGGCTTTCAATCTGTGTCTTGAGCGCATGCAATCGCGCCAATTGCTGCGCATCGACGCGGATTTGCAACGCGGAACTGTCCACTTTGCTGATCCCCGTCAGCGCCCAGGCGCGGCTCGCTAAGCGTTGGGCAAAATCGCGCTGAGCGGCGCCGCTGACCAATAGCACGCCCTTCGCCACGCGCAGTTGCACCTCTGCCGGCGCCGTCAAGATGCGTTTGGCGCGCTGCAAAAGCAGCGCATCGTCGAGCGCCAGATAAGGCTGCGTTTTGAAAATCAGTTGCTCGGCGGCCAGACCGGTCTGTGCGCGCAGCTGTTCGATGCTCGGCGCATCGGGATCGCGCAGTGCCCGCAGGTGCCAAACGCCGTCGAAGCGTAAATCCAGCAAGACCCAACCGGGGGTCGCGGCAATCGCTTGGCGCAGTTGCGTGGCTTGTTCCTGATGTTGCCAGCGTTGCCAAATCCAGCCGCAAATCAGCACGACGAGTAGCACGCTGATCAACAGCAGCGGCCAGCGCGCTGCCGTTGGCGCCGTCTGGCTGGCGCCCAGCCCGTTCAAGTCAGCAACCACCAGCGCCTGTGTCGCGCGGGTTTCCCAGTCAAATGGCGCGCCGTCGGGCAGCGCGTCCCGCTCGCGGTGCAACTGCTCCAGCGCGCTGTGCAGGCGCTCAGCCAACTGCAAGGGTGGCACGCCGCGCACAAAACAGGCGAGCACCGCGACCGGCCCCTCGTACACCTGCAACAGGTGCTCACCAACGGTGGCCGATGCTAAACCGCCCTCGCTGGACGCCGCCTGCACCGAATCACGCACAAAATCGCCGATCGCGGTGAGCATGCCGGCGATCGCGTCGGCATCCAGATCAGGCAATTGCGGCGCGCTGTAGCGGTGCAGCAATAAACCGGATTCGCGTTCGATCAAAAACAAATGATCGATGCGGTAGCGCAGCGTGTGTTTCATCACCACTTGCGCAAACGGCACGCCGCTGCGCCAGGACTCCAAACGCCAAGCCAGACCGCGCGCTGTCAGGCTGTGATCCAAGGCGCGATTCAGATCGACGACAAAACCGCGCAAAGCCTCGGCGATCGCTTTGCGGATGGTCGGGCCGATGATCGGAAATAGCGCATCAACAATGGTATGCCGATCGCGGCGCACCGCATCGCTCAGCGCCGCGGCCACCACTGGCGCCAAAGCCTGCTGCAGCGCCGCGCCACGCTGCGCTTGCGCGGCCTCCAGCATTTCCGGCAAACGCTGCGGCAAGTCACGCTGCGCGCGCTGCAAGGTCTCGATTTGCGCCTGCTGTTGCCGTAAATCGTCCTGCTCGGGCGATAACAACAGTTGGCGCAGTTGATCGAGTTTAGTCAAGATCGCGCTTGCGGTAAGTCAAACTCGCCATTCAAGCGCATGGCGACCTCGGTCAGCAGCGCGGCCAGATCGGCGCGGCCAACCTTGTCACCGCGCAAATCCTGATCGGAGCGCGCCAGGGCGGCGCTTAACTCGCTCACCCGGGTTGCCATCAGCTGGCGAAGCTCGGCCAGCGCTTCGCGTTGACGCTCGTCTTTGGCGCCAAAATCCGATTCCAAAGCTTGCAAACCACCCTGCAACTCGCCGCGTAAAGTGCGTTGGCCTTGTTGCAATCGGGTTTCCAGATCGTCGATGCCGGCGGTGCGATCCGCAATTTCCTGGCGCAGTTGTTTAGTCAGCTTGTCAAACTGATCGTCTAGGCGTTTTTCCAACTGCCCAATTCGTTTGTCGAGGTCACTGTGCAGGCTTTGACTCTCGCTTTCCAAGCGTTGCGACAGATCCAGAAAACGACGCTCGTAGTCGCGCATCTGCCCGCCAAACAGGATGTCTCGAATTTGATCGACGTTGCGATCATTGCCGGTCTCACTCATGCGCGCACTCCGCGTGGTGTCAGGTGGCGCAAGTGGCGCCGTGATTGGGGATTTTGCAAGTTCATCAGGCGCTACGATCGCCCCACGTTTGCTTTTGCCAGCCATAGCGCTTTTCCTCGCCGATCACGCAAATTAGCGCAAAGTGCGGGCAAATGCGCGCCGAGCAGCTGGTCGGACTTTCATCGCGAGTAGAGCGCTTCCAAACAATGCGCCCGACCGGCCTTTTGGCAGGCTCTGAGCATGCTGCCGCGACAAGCCGGTTCCCCGGCTGCAGATCAAGATGCACGTCACGCTGGCCATGCGCGACGGACAGTGAGGCTTGACAGCCCGGCCGCGCGCGCTGATCGTGCAGACATGACTGCTCATACTTTTCGACTGAATGATCGTGACATCGCACTGGACGATGTGGACCCGCGCGAATCTTTGTTGCGCTGGCTGAAGCGGCGACGCTTGACCGGCACCAAAGAGGGCTGTGGGGATGGCGACTGCGGTGCGTGCACCGTGGCGCTGATTGAGCGTGACGCCAGCGGATTGGGGCGCTATCGGGCGGTGAATGCCTGTTTGTTGCCGATGGGTCTGTTGCTGGGGCGGGAAATCATCACCGTTGAAGCCTTGGCCGATGGTGAGCGCCTGCATCCGGTGCAACAGGCTTTGGTGGATAGCGCCGGTTCGCAATGTGGTTATTGCACGCCTGGATTTGTGATGAGCCTGTTTGTCGGTTATTACGAGGGCGATTTTGACGATCATGTGATCGATGGCAATTTGTGCCGTTGCACTGGTTACCAGCCGATTCGCAAAGCCGCCGCAGCGCTGGCGGCACAAACGCGCCCCGCTGATCGATTTTCGGCGGCGCTGACTCACCCGCCAGCGGCCCCAGCGGCTGCGGCTGGCGCGCAGCGCGTTTTCCACAACCCGGACACGCTGGTCGCGGCCTTGGCGCTAAAAAAGGCCCATCCAGACGCGATCTGGATTGCTGGCGCCACCGATTTGGGGGTCGCCCTCAGCCGTGGTCAAACGCTGGCGCCCACGCTGATCGCTATCGATAACCTGATCGAATTGCAGGTTCTTGCAGTCGAAGAAACCCAGGTGCGCATCGGCGCTGGCGTTTCACTGGCGCGCTTGGAACGTGAGATTCCCGGTGTTTTTCCGGCGCTGGATCAAATGCTGCCGTGGTTTGCCGCGCGGCAAGTCAAAAATCGCGCGACGTTGGGTGGCAATCTAGGCAGCGCTTCCCCGATTGGCGATCTGTTGCCCTGGCTGCTGGCGCACGATGCAGTCGTCGAAGTGCAAGGCGTGAACGGTGCACGCGAACTGCCCATCGACCGCTATTTCCTCGACTATCGGAAAACCGCATTGCTGGCCGACGAGCTGATCGTCGCGCTACGGGTCCCGCGTTTGGCTTCGATCCAGGCGGCGTACAAGGTTGCCAAGCGGCAAACCGATGACATCAGCATCGTCGCGGCGGTCTACGCGTTGAGCTTGCACGAGGGCCGCGTGCGCCATGTGCGCCTCGCCTACGGCGGCGTAGCGGCGATCCCGCAACGCGCGCTGCGCACCGAGGCGTATTTGCTCGGCCAACCACTGGATGGGCAAACCTGCGCGACGGCTTGCGCGATGTTGTGTGCGGAGTTCAGCCCGCTCAGTGATCAGCGCGGCAGCGCCGATTACCGGCGCGCCTTGTGTGGCAGTTTGTTCGCCAAGTTCATCGAGGAGCACGCACCGTGAGCCGCACGAAGCATGAAAGTGCGGCCGGACATGTCACTGGGCGCGCGGTTTACACCGATGAACAACGCGAACCGGTCGGCATGCTGCGTCTGTACCCGGTGCAGGCGCCGCACGCGCATGCGCGCATTGTCAGCTTGGATGCGTCGGCCGCGCGCGCCTGGCCGGGCGTGCACGCGGTGCTCACCCCCGCTGACATCCCGGGCGCCAACAATACCGGGCCGATCTTGCACGATGAGCCGCTGATTCCGGCCGATTTCGTCAGCTATTTCGGGCAAGCCGTGGCCTGGGTGGTGGCCATCGATAGCGCCACGGCCGCAGCGGCGGCGCGTTTGGTGCGCGTCGATTATCAGCCTTTGCCCGCCTGTTTGAGCGTAGATCAGGCCATCAAGGAACAGCGCTTTCACTTGCCCGCCGCGAAAGTGGAACGCGGCGATGTCGACAGCGCCATAGCCCGCGCGCCGCAGCAATTAAGTGGCAGCGTGCGCTGTGGCGGACAGGACCATTTTTACTTGGAGACCCAGGCCAGCTGGGTGCAAATCGACGGCGATGGCATCGTCCAAGTCACCGCATCCACGCAACATCCATCAGAAACGCAAGCCATCGTCGCCCACGTGCTGGGACTGCCGAGCAACAAAGTGGTCTGTAAATGTCTGCGCATGGGTGGCGGTTTTGGCGGCAAAGAAACGCAAGCCAATGCCTTTGCGGCGCTCGCCGCGTTGGCCGCGCAAATCACCGGTCACCCAGTGGGCATACAACTGCCACGCGCGCTGGACATGCAATTGACTGGCAAACGCCATCCGTTTGTCGGGCAATTTAATGTGGGATTCGACGCCGACGGCCTGTTGCTGGCGCTGGAGGTCGATATGGTGGCCGATGGCGGTTGGAGCTGTGATCTATCGCCGCCGGTGCTGATGCGCGCGATGGTGCATGTCGACAATGCCTATTTTGTGCCGCATATGCGCGTGATGGGTCGCATCGCCAAAACCAACGTGGCGTCCAACACGGCGTTTCGCGGCTTTGGCGGACCACAAGGCATGCTGATTGGCGAGGAAGTCTTAGATCGGGTGGCCCGCCATTTGGGCTTAGCGGCGGAAGTGGTGCGCGCGCGCAACCTCTATCACAGCGACGCATTGCCAGAGCGTAATACGACGCATTATGGCCAGCCGGTGGTCGACAACCCCTTGCCACAATTGTGGGCGCAGCTATTGCAAAGCAGCGACTTTGCGCAGCGCCGCGCGGCGATCAACGCCTACAACGCCGGCCAAACCAAGCGCAAACGCGGTATCGCGATCACCCCGGTGAAGTTCGGCATCTCGTTTAACAAAACCGAATACAACCAAGCCGGCGCGCTGCTGTTGATCTATCAAGACGGCAGCATCCAGTTGAACCACGGTGGCACCGAAATGGGCCAAGGGCTGCACACCAAGATGATCACGGTGGCCGCGCGCACGCTGGGCGTATCGCCAGAGCGCATCCAAATCATGACTACCAGCACCGACAAGGTGCCCAATACCTCGGCGACTGCCGCCAGCGCCGGATCCGATCTGAACGGCCAAGCGGTCAAAGCGGCCTGCGAAACCTTGATCGCGCGTTTGGCCCCGGTGGCGGCGCAATTATTAGGCGGCGCGGCCGACGAAGTGGTGTTTGCTGAGGATCGCGTGACTTTGCGGGCGTCCAGCAGCGTGTCTTTCGCGCAAGTCGTGCAAGCCGCCTACAGCGCGCGCATCAGCCTGTCCGCAACGGGTTACTACCGCACGCCGATCATCCATTGGGACGCCGCCGCCGCGCGCGGTTATCCGTTTTACTACTTCGCGTATGGCGCCGCGGTCAGCGAAGTCGAAGTGTGCGCGTACACCGGCGTGCACCAACTGCGCCGCGTGGACATCCTGCACGATGTCGGTGAATCCCTCAACGAGGGCATCGACCGCGGTCAGATCGAAGGCGGTTACGTGCAAGGCTTAGGCTGGCTGACCTGCGAAGAGCTGTGCTGGAACGCCAGCGGCAAACTGCTGACCGACGCACCCAGCACCTACAAAATCCCCACCGTTGGCGACGTACCGATCGATTTTCGGGTTGATTTGTTCCGCCGCGATCAGCCACCCAGCGCACAAGTTATTTTCAACAGCAAAGCGGTCGGCGAACCGCCATTCATGCTGGCCTTAAGTGTGCGCGAAGCCCTGCGCGACGCCGTCGCCGCCTTTGGCGATGCGCGCGAGGTAGCGCTCGATTGCCCCGCCACACCGGAAGCGATTCACCGGGCAATAGGGCATGTGACCGAAAAAAGGCACGCCGATTTAGCCCTGATTTTTCATGAATTCGCGCGATGATCGCGCAGGACATTGATCGTCCGGTGTTCTTTTCGAAGGCGCGGTGTGGTGATCCTAAGCCGGACAAGCGGGAACCAAACACACAAAAGTCTTCGCATGATTTGTCAAGCTGCCAGGCCGCCAGGCCGCCGTCAAAATGGCATTTGCGATTTCGATCACCGCAATAACGCGGTGTGAAGCGTCTGCAATTTACGACCGGCGACTTTCTCGGCAATTGCGATGAATTCGGCCGTGCTGACCTCGCGTTCGCGCATCAACAAGCGGGTGACGTCGTCCAGGTTTTTCCGGGTCGACGTGGCTTTCTTGATTTCATTATCGACCGCCAACATCAAAACCGCGGCGCGTGCAGTGATTGCGCCGCTGGAACCCTCGGTGCGCAGCGTTTTGATGTTTTTGCTCCATTCCTTGAGCCCATTGATGGTGCGTTTATGGCGCTCATTGGTCATGCCACCGCTGCGCAACATCACCTCAATGGCGTAGAACTCGGCCAGGCCTTCGGCCAGCCAATCGTCGCTGTGGTTCTCGCCGCGAATGCGGGTGATCACGTGGGTCAGTTCGTGCAGTAGCGTGCTGGTGGCGTTTTCGCTGACCATCGGCCGATCTAGGTGCAGGTACAAGGAACGCGGCGCCGACAAACCACCACGCCACATCGGATCCGGCGCTTGGACAATTAGAATTTTCGGCGGCAGTTCGCCAAACGCATCTTTCATCGTCGGCAGCGAATAGTTCAAAAAGGCCAGCATGTCCATGCGGCGCATGCCTTCGTCTTTGGGCGCGCTGAGCGCGATTTCCGTGCCGGCGATCACCTCGCGACGCTTGCCCAAATCGCCGACCAACATCCAGCCGACTGGTCGGTCGAAGCGCCGATCAGCATCCTCCACAAGGAAGCTGCCATCCGGCCCAGCTAAATAGGCGGTATCCGAATTCCAGCCTTGGGGGAGGGTAAACTTGAGTCGGGCGCGTGACTGCGCACCCTTCTTTGCACGCACGCGGACGCTGGGAAACACGTGATCGCCGCGAAACAGCGCCCATTCGCCTGGGAAGTAACTGCGATAAGTACCGTTGTCGCGACGCTCCTCCACACGTACCCGCCAGCGAATCGAGCCACCCGCTGCCGGCGGTGTCCACAACACGCGTTGCCCTTTGCGTTCTAGTTTGCCGTCACCGCTGACGGCCGAATAGCTAGCCGGAAAAGCAAAGTTGAGCGTGCGCACTCGCTCGCTGCCCTTACCCAATTCCAATGAGCCCAGTGCCGACTTGGATTTCACATCAAAGGCCAGATGCCAAGTCAAATCGTAGGTGGAAGCCACTGCCAAGCGGGTGGCAAACAACATCGCACAGCAAAGAAACGCTCTGAACATCAGTGAAAGACCTAGGTTGTGGGGTTTTGCCGCAGGTGGTTGGTCGCGGCGTTGTTTTTCAGAGCGGGCGCCGTTTAGCGGGCGAAATCTCCAGCCAGTGCTTTGTAGAGTGCGGCCAAGTGAGTGGCGCGCTGTGTACTGGTTTCGGCGAGGCGATCTTCGAAGTCTAACAGCGAGCGTTCGGCGTCGAGCACGGCTAGAAAATCGCTGGCGCCGGCATCAAAACGTAGCTTCGCCAAGTCCAGCGCTTTGCGGGATTCGCTGACCGCCATGCTGAGCGCCGCGGCTGATTCGTTACTCGCGCGATACGCCGCCATGGCGTTTTCGGTTTCCTCCAGGGCACGCAGTATGGTTTCCTGGTAGGCGGCGATGGCGCCATCGGCGCGTGCGCGCTGCGCCAGCACGCGTTGTTTAATGCGGCCAAAATCCAGCAGGCTCCAGGTCAACGATGGCCCAAACTGCCAACGCTGCGCAGCATCATCGAGCAAATCGGGCGCGCGCTGGGCGGTTGCACCAAAACTGCCCAACAGCGTCAGCTTGGGAAAAAACTCCGCCGTTTCAACGCCAATGCGCGACACTTCCGCGGCCAATCGATGTTCGGCCTCGCGCACATCGGGCCGACGCGCCAGCCATTGTTCGGGCGTGCCGACCGTCACCAGCGCCGGTAACGCGGGTAGCGCCTTGAAAGGCGCCAATTGCGCACGCAGTTTTTCGATCGGTAGCGCGGTTAGCACCGCCAAACGTTGTTCTTGACGCACCACGTCGGCCTGCGTCTGTGGCAGTTGCGCGGCCACCGATAATCCCAGCGCGTTGGAACGTGCGACATCCAGCTCGGTGCCACGGCCAGCATCCAGTTGTTTGCGCAGAATATCGAGATTCTCTGCAAGGTTTGCCAGATTGCGCTGTTGCAGTGCCAAGCGCGCCTGCGTGCCACGCAGCGCGAAGTAGGCCTGCGCGGTTTCGGCAATGATCGATAAGCGCGTCGCTTGCAGCGCCGCCGCGTAGCGATCCACCTCTCGATAGATCGCCTCGCTCTGCCGACGCAGCGAGCCAAACAGATCGATTTCCCAGGTCAGATCAAAACCCGCCCGATAGGTGTCGGTGCGGCCCTGATCGGATGGAATGAACGGGTCATCGCCGGACGGACTACTGCGCTCGGCGTCGGCAAGCGTGTGGGTGGTTGGGAACAAGCTGTAGAAACTCAAGCCGGCCAGAGAACGCGTCTCATCCAACCGCGCTAGCGCCTGCGCCAGCGTGGTATTGGCCGCCAACGCACGCTCAATCAGCGCATCCAGCTCTGGCTCTTGAAACGCCGCCCACACGCTGCTCACCGGCGTTTGCGGATAAGCCGTGCCTTGCGCCTGATCAAAACGCGGCGCTAGATCCGAACTGGGCCGCACAAACTCGGGCCCGACATTGCAAGCGGCGAGGGCAAACGCGATGCAAGCCGCAAGGGTGAGCTTACCTGCGCGCCCGGTCATCTTATCCATGTGCCACCTCCACCAGAGCGTGCCGAGCATCGCGGCGCACTGCCCATTTTCTTAACACCACGTAGAACACCGGAGTAAAAAACAAGCCGAAGAAGGTCACGCCGAGCATGCCGGCGAACACGGTAACGCCCATCACGTGACGAACTTCAGCGCCGGCGCCGGACGCGAACACCAACGGCAATACGCCCATGATGAAAGCGAAGCTGGTCATCAGAATCGGGCGCAAGCGCAGGCGGCAGGCTTCAATGGCGGCATCGACGATGCCCATGCCGGCTTCTTCAAGATCGCGGGCAAACTCGACAATCAGGATCGCGTTTTTGCAGGCCAGACCCATCAACACCACCAAGCCGATCTGCGTGAAGATGTTGTTATCGATAAACGTTGGCGGCACGCTCATCGGCGGTGGTGGGATCCAACCCATGCCTATCGACATTCCAAACCAAGCACCATTGATGAAATTGAGCAGCCAGATACCGCCGATTGCGCTCAGCAAACACAATGGCACGATCAAAATCACCGCGAGTGGCAAAGTCCAGCTCTCGTACAGCGCGGCCAACACCATGTAGACCAACAACACGCATAACGGGAATACCAATAGGGCCATCGAACTTTGGGTGACTTCTTGATAGGTCAAACCGGTCCATTCGATCTGCATGCCTTGCGGCAAAAGCTGGGTGGCCATCGCCTGTATTTTGCTGATCGCTTGTTGCGAGGACATCAGCGCCGGATTGATGCCAGCCTGCAGATCAGCCGCCGGATAACCGTTGTAACGCACGACTGGATCGGGGCCAAAACTCGGCTTAATTTCTACCACGCTGCCAATTGGCACCATTTGGCCGGCCGCATTGCGCACTTTAATGCGGGCGATATCGGCCACTTCGTCACGGAAGGCGGCATCGGCTTGTGCGTAAACGCTATAGGTGCGGCCAAACAGGTTGAAGTCGTTGACGTAGGCTGATCCCAAATAGACCTGCAAAGCCGTGTAGATCTCGGTCAGCGCCAAGCCCAATTCTTTGGCCTTGTTGCGATCAACAATGGCATCTAACTGCGGCACATTGGCCTGGAAGGAACTAAATACCGCGTACGGGTCAAAGCCCGGCGTGCCCTGCAGTGCAGCGGAAAAAGCCTGCACTTGGTTATTCAATTCTCCGTAGCCGGCGGCGCTGCGATCTTGCACGTAGGTCTCTACGCCGGCGGCGTTACCTAAACCCAGCACCGGTGGTGGCAACAACGCAAAGGCCAGACCATCCTGGATGGTGCTGAACTTGCCGTTCAACATACCGGCAATTTCCGCCGCGCTGATCGCGCGCGTGGCCGGTGGCGTGATGCCCACAAACATCAGGCCCGCATTGCTGGTATTCACAAAATGCACCGCGTTCAGGCCCGGAAACTGCACCACGTTGGCAACGCCCGGCGTGGCCAGCGCCATCTCGCCCATGCGCCGCACGGCCGCTTCAGTGCGTTCCAGCGTCGCTCCTTCCGGCAATTGCAGCGCGGCAAACAAATACTGCTTGTCCTGCGTGGGGATAAAACCGGCTGGCACTTGGGTGAAGCCATAGACGGTGACCCCGATTAGCACCGCGTAGACCGCCAACAACCGCGGAGCACGCGCGATGGTACGTCCAATGCGGCCTGAATAAGCGCCACTGGCGCGCTTGAAGCGAGCGTTGAACCAGTTAAAAAACCGCCCGAACAGGCTTTCGATCACGCGGCCCAGCCGATCTTTGCGTGCGCCGCGCGGTTGTAACAACACCGCCGCCAAGGCTGGCGATAAGGTCAACGAGTTGAACGCGGAAATCAACACCGAGGCCGCAATGGTGACCGCGAACTGTCGATAGAACTCACCGGTGACGCCACCGATGAACGCCAGCGGCACAAAGACGCTGGCCAATACCAAGGAAATCGCGACGATCGGTCCGGACACTTCTTGCATGGCTTTGTGCGCGGCCTCGCGTGGCCGCATGCCTTCTTCAATGTGGCGTTCGACGTTTTCGACCACGACGATCGCGTCATCCACCACGATGCCAATCGCCAGCACCAGGCCAAACAACGTCAGCACGTTGATCGAAAAACCCAGCATCCACAGCACCGCAAAGGTGCCGATGATCGACACCGGCACCGCCAGTAGCGGAATGATCGACGCGCGCCAGGTTTGCAAAAACACCACGACCACCAACACCACCAGCGCGACGGCTTCCAGCAAAGTGGTGATCACCGAGCGAATCGATTCGCGCACAAAGACAGTGGGATCGTAAGCCACCGTCCAATCGACACCGGCTGGGAAGGTCTTTTTCAACTCGGCCATCTTGGCGCGCACCGCGTCGGATAACTCGACGGTATTGGCGCCCGGCGCCTCGAAAATAACAATCGCCGCGGCTTCCTGGTTGTCCAATAGCGAATTGATCGTATAACTATTGGAGCCAAGCTCGACGCGCGCGACGTCTTGAAGGCGGGTCAACTGGCCGTCCGTGCCGGCCTTCAGCACGATTGCGCCGAATTCTTCCGCTGTCGACAGGCGGCCTTGTGCATTGATGGAAAACTGCAGCGCGCTGCCCTTGGGCTGCGGCGGACCACCAATGGTGCCGGCCGAGACCTCCAGATTTTGCTCGCGAATGGCGCCAACGATGTCACCGGCGGTCAGCGCGCGCGCGGCAGCTTTGTCCGGATCGATCCAAACGCGCATCGAATAATTGCCTGCGCCAAAGGCCAGCGCCTGACCCACGCCGTCTATACGCGCCAATTCATCGCGCACCCGCAGATTGGCGAAATTCGACAGATACAAGCCGTCGTAGCGTTTGTCTGGCGAAATTAGGTGCACCACCATGGTCAGGTTCGGCGAACTTTTGACCGTGGTGACTCCCAGCTGGCGCACGCTTTCTGGCAAGCGCGGAATGGCCTGCGCCACGCGGTTTTGCACTTGCATCGCCGCTAAATCGATATCGGTGCCGCCTTTGAAGGTCACCGTCAGCAACATGGTGCCGTCCGAGCCGGCGGTCGACTTCATGTAAATCATGCCTTCCACGCCGTTGACCGCTTCTTCAATCGGCGCGGCAACCGTGTCGGCGATGGTTTTTGGGTTGGCGCCGGGGTAAATGGCAGTCACTTGCACCGAGGGCGGCACCACATCCGGGTACTCGCTGATCGGCAAATTGGGGATCGCGATCGCACCGGCAATGAACACCAGCAGCGATAACACCGCCGCCAGGATCGGTCGATCGACAAAAACTCTCGAGATATCCGCGTGAGCCATAGGAATTAGCCTTGCGTCGGATCAGCGGCTGGAGCGCTGGGCGCTTGCACGATGGTGTTGGGTGCATTCATCGGCACCGCGACCGGTGCCAGCGGCGCACCCGGGAAGAAAATCTTGCGCATGCCGTTGACCACCACGCGATCGGTACTTTCCAGGCCGGATGTGACGATGCGCAGACCATCCACACTGGCGCCCAGCAGCACCTCTTTGCGCAGCGCCGTATTACCCTCACCGACCACATACACATACTTGCGATCTTGATCAGTTAACACCGCTTGATCGTGAATCAACAGCGCCGGATGCACCGCACTGCCGACCAATTGCACGCGCGCAAACAAGCCCGGCGTAAAACGACGATCGGCGTTGCTGAGTTTGGCGCGCACGCGAATCGTGCCGCTGGCCGGATCAAGCTGGTTATCGACAAAATCGAGCACGCCTTCGTGCGGGAAACCGCTTTCGTTGGTGAGCCCGACGCGCACCGGATTGCCGCCATTGCGCGCGCTGGGCCGATCGCCCGCGCGGATCAAATCCTGATAGCGCAAAAATGTGCGCTCATCGCCCTCAAAAACCACGTAAATGGGATCCAGCGACACCATATTGGTCAATACCGCGCTCGGATCGACCAAATTGCCGACGGTAATCAGCGCTGCACCGACGCGACCGTCGATCGGCGCCACCACGCGGCTGAAATCCACACTCAGCCGACTTTGCAGCGCGGCAGCCTGCATCGCGGCTACGTCGGCCTTGGCCTGGTCCAGTTCGGCGGACTTTTGATCCCATTCTTCACCCGACATGGCTTTGGCTTCGAGCAATTTGCGGCCGCGCTCGACATCGCGCTGGGCTTTGCTGACGCGGGTTTTTGCGCGATTCACTTCCGACTCGGTGCGCGTCAATGCGGCGCGATACTCGCGATCGTCGATCTCGATCAACAGATCGCCCTTTTTGACCTCAGCGCCCTCGATAAACGCGATACGGGTGATGTAACCGGATACCCGTGGGCGAATGTCCACTGATTGCACGGCGGTGAAGCGGCCGTTGAACTCGTCCATCTCGGTGACCTCCTTGCTGATCACCTGCGCAACATTGACCTCCGTGGGCGGCATTTGCATCGCCGCCGGTGGTGCCTCGTCACCGCCGCCACCACAGGCAGCGAGCAACAGGGTGATCGATACGGCGGCCAGTTTGCGCATCATGTTTGAAAGTTTGTCCATGTCTAGCAGCCTGTCGGAATTTCAGCGTGAGATGCGTTGTGTGGCTTAAGCGGATGCAAGGCGCGGCGCGCAGC
>CAZLSB010000015.1:21555-27384 GCA_964561825.1 uncultured Xanthomonas sp. | reverse complement strand
TGCCCTGCAATTGCGCTTATAGGAAACCATGACGCAGATCAATCAGGATATCTGCAATTTGAACGCGTCTGAACTTACTCAGTTGCTACCGCAGTTCGAGCTGGAACTGCACGGTTTGATTGACTCGACGCAAATCCGCGCGCGCGAACGTGTGCTCGCCGGGCATCGCCATCCGGCTGTGGTGCTGGCGGATGGCCAGCTGGCCGGGCGCGGCCAGCGCGGTCGGCAATGGCAGTCGCCGCTAGGAGCTGCGCTGTATTTGACGGTGATTTGGCCCAGTGGTCGGCGCCTCGCCAAGCTGTCGGGCCTGTCTTTAGTGGTGGGATTGAGCCTGCGCGCCTGCCTGGCGCACTGGCAAATCGATGCTCAGCTCAAATGGCCCAACGATGTTTGGGTCAATGAGCGCAAATTGGCAGGCATTTTGGTTGAGGCACTCGCCGACCCTGCGGGTAGCACGCTGCTGATTGGGATCGGCCTGAATATTTGCTTGCCCGCACCAGCGGCTGCGGCGATTGATCAAGACTGGATTGATCTTTCTTTGTTGCTTGATCGGCCACCGCCGCGCAACGCGCTGCTGGTGGATTTGCTGCGCCAGCTGCATGGCGATCTTTGCCGCTTTGAACAATTCGGGTTAAGCGCTTTTATCGACGAATGGGCTAGCGCGGATGCGCTGAACAATCGCGCTATTTGGATCAATAGTGCCGAGCAAAGCGAGGCAGGGCTGGCGCTGGGTATCGATGAACTGGGTAGACTCAAGGTTGAGGTGGGTGGACAAATCCGTTTTTTGAGCGCTGGCGACGTGCGCATTCGCTTGCAGAGTGCGCCGCTGGGGGACAGTCCGCTTCCAAGGCACAGGGGTGATCAATGAAACTGCTGCTTGATCTGGGTAATAGTCGGTTGAAATGGGCCATTGCTCGCGGCGCTGCCATTGAGATCGGCGCGCCGATTGCGCATACCGGTGACGGTTTGGGCGATTTGCGTGAACTGCTGGCCGCCGCGACGGGCGCCGACTCGGCGTGGCTATCGTCAACTGCTTTGAGTTTGACGCCATTGCTGGTGAAGGTGGTAGAAAACACCTTGCAGTGCCCAACGCAGGTTTTCGTTTCGCCCAAAGAGGCACTCGGCATCCGCAGTGCCTACGATGCGCCGCAGACGCTGGGCAGCGATCGTTTTTTGGCGATGGTGGGTGCACGCCCCCAGGTGAGCGGGGCATTTCTGATTGCCGACGCCGGCACGGCAATGACGGTCGACCTAGTTGACGTCGGCGGTCAACATCTGGGTGGATTGATCGTGCCCGGCCCGCTGTTGATGCGTGAAGCGCTGCACCGCGGCACTGCCGGCATTCGCACCGGCGCAGCTGTGCAGATGCGCGAATTTGCGCGCAACACCGACGACGCTGTGTGGAGTGGCGGCTGCCACGCCTGTGTGGCTTTGATCGGCCACGCCTACCGCCACGGCAGCCTGGGCGTCGGCGGCAATGTCGATCTGTTTTTGGCTGGCGGCGCCATGCCCGCACTCTTGCCACTCATCCACATTCGCCATCGCGTGCTGCCGAATTTGGTTTTGGACGGCTTGGCGGCTTGGGCAGGTCATGGTTAATCATCTGATTATCAACGCGCGCCTGGTGAATGAGGGGCGAGTGTTCGATGCCGATTTGCGTATTCGTTCCGGCCGAATCGATGAAATTGGGTCGGGTTTAGGTGCGCGTGCCGATGAAGCGGTGTTTGATGCAGCTGGGCGCTGTCTAATGCCGGGCATGATCGATGACCAGGTCCATTTTCGTGAACCAGGATTGACCTACAAAGGCGATATCGGCACCGAATCGCGCGCTGCCGTGGCGGGTGGCATCACCAGTTATATGGAGATGCCCAATACCTCGCCGTGGACCGGCAGCATGAACATGATTGGCGAAAAGTGCGCGCGCGCCACGCAGAGTTCGCTGGCTAATTTCGCGTTTTACCTGGGCGCGACCAACGACAACCTGGACGATGTGGCGCAGGCCGATAAACACGGTGTGGTCGGCATCAAGGTGTTCATGGGCGCCTCGACTGGCCATAGCTTGGTCGATCAAGTAGAGGTGCTGGACGCCATCTTTCGCGATGCGCCGTGTCTGATCGCCACGCATTGTGAGGATATGCCGACGATCAATGCCAATCTGGCGCGTTTTCGCGCCGAGTACGGCGATCAAATTCCACCCGATGCGCAACCGGATATTCGCTCGCGCGAGGCGTGTTTGAAGTCGACACTGCTCGCCATCGAACTGGCGCGCCGCCACGATGCTCGTTTACACGTGCTGCACATCAGTACAGCGGAAGAATTGGACTTATTCACGCCGGGGACGAGCACCGACAAGCGCATCACCGCGGAAACCTGTCTGCACTTCCTGCATTTTGATCGACGGGATTACGCGCGCAAGGGCAATCTGATCAAGTGCAACCCGGCGCTGAAAGATCCACGCGATCGTGAGGCGCTGATCGCCGCAGTGCAAGCGGGTCGAATTGATGTGCTGGCCACCGGTCATGCGCCGCATTTGTTGAGCGAGAAAGGCGCGGCTTATGATAAAGCCGCAGCAGGCTTGCCGTTGCTGCAGTTTGCGCTGCCCTTGGCCTTAGAACGCTACTTTGATGAGTCGTTCGATTTGCCGCTGATGGTCGACAAACTGGCGCACAACCCGGCGCGGTTATTTGGCGTGCGCAACCGTGGTTTTTTGCGCGAGGGTTATCAGGCCGATTTGGTGCTGGTCGATTTGCACAAGGAACAACTAGTGCGTCGCGAAGACGTACTTAGTCGTTGTGGGTGGTCGCCGTTTGAAGGTGATCGATTCCGTTCGACCGTAGTTTCTACCTGGGTCAACGGTCACTTGGTTTACCGCGAGGGCCAGTTGGATGATCGATTACTGGGCCAGCGTTTGGAGTTTGACCGATGATCCATACGCGCAGACACACTGGCATAGCGCAAGTCCGCGCATGCGTCTATTTGATTGGCCTACTTTTGCTCGTCGCCAACAGCGTTTTTGCGGCTGAATTGCCAGCCGGTGTGACCCTATCGCAGAGCCTGCGCCAGGGCCAACTGGTAATCGGCCAAACCACGCCAGATGCGCGTATTAGCGTGGATCGACGCAATGTGCGCGTGGACGCTCAAGGCCGCTTCGTATTTGGATTGGGCCGTGATCAAACGCGTCTCAGTCTGTGTGTACGGCTGGCCAATGAGGCAAAAGCGCGCTGCGCCGGCCTACCGGTGAGCACACGCAAGTACGACATCGAACGCGTCAGCGGTCTGCCGCAGCAAACGGTGACCCCCGACCCGGCCGCGCAGGCGCGTATCCAGCGCGAGGCCGCCTTGATCACCGCAGCGCGCTTGCACGACGATGCACGCAGTGACTTTGCCGCGGGTTTTGTGCGTCCGGCCAGCGGACGGATCAGCGGCGTGTATGGCAGTCAGCGCATTTTGAACGGCGAGGCAAAAAGCCCGCATATGGGTTTGGATATTGCCGCCCCCAGCGGCACGCTGATTCGCGCACCGGCACCGGGCTTGGTGAGTTTGGTACACGCCGACATGCTGCTCACCGGTCAAACGGTGATGCTCGACCACGGCCATGGCGTCAGTAGTGTCTACATCCACATGAGCCGTACCGATGTGCGCGCCGGTCAAGTGCTGGCGCAAGGCGATCCGATCGGCGCAATTGGCATGACCGGACGGGCCAGTGGCCCACATTTGCATTGGGGTTTGAACTGGTTTGCGGTGAAATTGGACCCCGCGCTGGTGGCGCCTTGAGCCTAGCAGCCTGTCGGACTTTCCTCGGCAGTGCGCCGGAAGCCCGACAGGCTGCTAGCCACGCGGTTTGGCGCGATGCGTGGCGCGCGCTGACCAGGGATCCTCAGGCCAGGGATGTTTGGGGTAACGGCCTTTGAGTTCTTTACGCACTTCTGGGTAGGTGCGATCCCAAAAGCCCTTGAGATCTTGGGTTACTTGGATGGGCCGGCCGGCGGGTGAGAGTAAATGCAGGGTGACGGGCACCTTGCCTTTGGCGATGCGTGGGGTATCGGCCAAGCCAAATAACTCTTGTAGTTTGACCGCCAGCACCGGCGGCGCGCCGGGGCTGTATTCAAGTTTACGGCTCATGCCACTCGGTACGTTTAATGCATCGGGCGCTTCACGATCAAGCAACTGGCGACTAGCGTAATCCAGTGCATCGGTCAGCGCTGCACCCAGTCGATCGGGCGCCAGTTGCGATAATCGGCTGATGCCACTCAAAGCGGGCGTCAACCAGGATTCCAAGTTAGCCAACAGTGCCGCATCCGAATAATCGGGCAGACCCGCTTCAGGCAACCATTCGCGCAAACATTGCACGCGGGCGCGCCATCGCTGCTGCTGTTCGGAAAACGCCAGCGCACTGATGCCCAGCGCACGCACGCCGGAAATCAGCGCCGCGCAGACCGCTTCTGGGTCGCGCGCGGGCTCTATTCGGCGCTCCAGCACAATCGCCGCAAAACGCTTTTCGACGTGTTGCAAGGCCGCTTGGCTGGCGTTGTCGAAACCAAACTCACGCACCGTTTGAAAGCGCTGCGGGTAGTGTTGCTGCAACAAATCGGCATCGAAGGGCGCGGCGCGTGCGATACGGGCATCGGCGCCCACACCCATCAGATCGCTGACCGCCAGCCACGGTTCGCCAGTCAATCCGGAGCCCGATCGCAAGGCTGCGCCGCGGCCACCCGCGAGTTGGTAGCGCTCGCCCTTATCCAGTTTGGCGATCCGATCCGGGAACGCATGGATCAACAAATCGCCCAGTGCGTGTGTGCTTGCAGACAGTGGCGCGTCCGGCAACCGCAAACGTCGGCGCCATTCGCGCGCGGCGTGGTCAATGGCACGCAGAGCGCCCATGGATGCACTGCCCACCGGCCGGCGCGCGCGCAGCGCCTGCAGCGCCGCCAAACGCGCACGCCAATCCTCCGACCAGCGCTCTTCGCCGCTGAGCGGATCACGCGCCTCCAGTAAGGCCAACAATTCCGGCACCCAAGCGGCGGCGCCATCCCGGCGCCCGTGCACGACCAGATTGGCGAGGCGCGGATGCGTGCCGATGCGGATCAACTCGCGTCCATGCGCGGTGATGCGGCGCTCACGGTCGAGCGCGCCCAAGCTCTCCAACAACTCCCGCGCTTGCGCCATGTTGCCCGCCGGTGGCGCGTCTAAAAAGCGCAGATCGGCCCCACCCCAGGCGGCCAGCTCCAAGGCGAGCGGCGCTAAGTCCGCATCGACAATCTCGGCGCGCCGCTCAGCCTCCAAGCGTTTGTCGGCCGACCACAATCGCAACGCAAACCCGGGGCCCAAACGCCCTGCCCGACCGGCGCGCTGGGTGGCCGACGCGCTGGAAATCGCCAGCGTCTCTAGCCGGGTGAAACCGGCGTTCGGGTCAAAACGCGGCTCGCGCGCCAAACCACTATCGACCACCGCGCGCACGCCCGGCAGCGTCAAACTGGATTCCGCCACGTTGGTGGCCAACACCACACGACGTCGGCCAATAGGCGCTGCCGCCAGCGCCGCGGCCTGCGCTTCAATCGCCAACTCGCCATGCAGCATGACGATATCGACGCTGTCTGGCAGTCGCGCGCTTAGCACTTGCGCGGATTCATCGATCTCACGCCGGCCCGGCAAAAACGCCAACACATCGCCGTCGCTGCGGCTCAGCGCCTGCTCCACACCACGCGCCATGTGCACGCCGATGCGCTCTTCACGTCGCCCCGGCAAGTATTCGATGGTGATCGGATAACTGCGTCCGGCGCTGACCACGCGCTCTGCACTTAACCACTGCGCCAAGCGCACGCCGTCTAA
>CAZLSB010000015.1:0-21545 GCA_964561825.1 uncultured Xanthomonas sp. | reverse complement strand
GTCGCCGACATCACCAGGATGCGCAACTCGGGACGCAAACCCGCTTGCGCATCAAGCGCCAGCGCCAAACCTAAATCGGTCGCTAAATGGCGCTCGTGGAACTCATCGAAGATCAAACAACCCACACCATCAAGCGACGGATCGTCTTGAATGAGCCGAGTCAAAATGCCCTCGGTCAACACTTCAATACGTCGCCCAGGCCGTCCTTCAAAACGAATCCGATAGCCAACCTGAGCGCCCGGCTCTTCACCGAGTTGCCGCGCCAAATAGCTTGCCGCGGCACGCGCGGCGATACGCCGCGGTTCCAACATCAGGATTTTTTGGCCGGCCAGCCAAGGCGCATCAAGCAAGGCCAAGGGCACCGCGGTGGTTTTGCCAGCACCTGGCGGCGCCTCCAGTACCACGCGGCTATGCGCCGCCAGCGCATCATGCAGCGCGGGTAGCGCCGCATGAATGGGCAGAGTTGGATCGCTATTCAGATGCGTCGGTCGTGGTCATGGAGGCGGTGCAGCATAGCCGCACCGCCGGGCATCCATGCCTTACTTCGAGTGCCTGCGCGCAATCAGCGCGTTCAGTTCATCGACCGGCAGATCATCCAAGTTGATCGAAAAACGCGATTTCACCGCGGTATGATCTAAGCCTTCGGTCAAACGCGTATCGCCGACCACGCTCGCCATGGAACGATTGGCGCTGTTGGGGACCCGCTTTTCGACTCCGTTTGGACCGCTGCCACTCAACACAAAACTGCGACTAGCGGTACGATGACCACGCACCGGGAAAGCGCGATAGTTGC
Source organism: uncultured Xanthomonas sp. (assembly GCA_964561825.1). Lineage (GTDB taxonomy): Bacteria > Pseudomonadota > Gammaproteobacteria > Xanthomonadales > SZUA-5 > JADKFD01. The sequence goes on along the minus strand of CAZLSB010000015.1, from coordinate 20,752 downwards.
TCGATTGCAGGCACTGCGTGGTGGGATTGCTCAGTGACTTCGGGCAAATCTTCATGATGCCGTCGAACTGATAGGTGCCGGTTTTCACCACGTAATAGGCGAAGTTATTCGGATCGTCATTGACGATCAGAAAATGTTCGCCGGTGCTCGCTCGGTAGAAGCCGGAAGCATCATGTTCTGCAATGGCTGCTTGCGTGCAACGACCATCCAAAGAGTTTTCCGCGCGACAGCCGTCAAACACGTCCGGGCTGGGGCCACGGTCCACCGTTTGGAACACCAGCACATCACCGTAGAACGGATAACTGATGGTTGGGCTGGTGGAGAAGTCGACCGTCAATTGCCATTCGCCAATCATCATGTCGCTTTTGACGTCACCGGCGGTGCGTGTCAGGTAATAGTCGAAGCGTTGGATTGACGTGGTACGTCCACCAAAGGTGATTCGCGCTGCGATTTCGGTGTCAAAGATGATCTCGACCGGCCCGCCGGCACCCAATTGCGCCGCTGGTTGGCGCCACGGGCAACCCAGGCACTGTCCGCCAGAAAAACTGGTAAGCACGCCTACGTAGCGCGCGTTGCCGTTCATCGTGCCTTGGGCGGTGTACCACATAGGCCGGCCATCCGGCGCGTACAGATAACCCGCGAGGAATAAGAAATTGTCCTGAATTTCAATCAGAAACCCGGTACCCGGCTCAACCGGATTCCACCACGTACCATTTTCTGGCGTGAACGCCGACAGCGCAGAACTGAACATCAAAATCGACGCGAGAAATGCAGAGCGAATTGCGCGCATGAGAAGTTTCCAAAAGGTTAAACGCGGGGTCGATTCTCAATCATTGCGCTGAATTCATAATGAATCTTCTGCGCTAGGCGCGCACCGATGTGGCTTACATTAACGAAGTGGAGGGCTGGCGGTGAAATACCGGCCGCCACCGCGACGCCGAGCCCGCGCTACCCTATCCTGCCGGCACCTCGATCGCAGTGCATAACCATGTCTAAACACGCCATTGGCACCCGCGCGATTCACGCCGGCCAATCACCTGATCCGTCCACTGGCGCCGTGATGACGCCGATTTATGCCACCAGCACCTATGTGCAACAAAGCCCGGGCGTACACCAGGGCTATGAGTACTCGCGCTCACACAATCCCACCCGTTTTGCCTGGGAACGGTGTATCGCCGATCTGGAAGGCGGCAGCCGCGGTTACGCCTTTGCTTCAGGTCTGGCGGCGACCAGCACGGTGCTCGATCTGCTGGATAGCGGCAGCCATGTCATTTGCATGGATGATGTGTATGGCGGCACCTATCGATTGTTTGAGCGGGTGCGCAAGCGTTCGGCTGGCTTGAGTTTCGATTTTGTCGATTTGAACGATTTTGACGCGCTCGCCGCCGCCTTGCGCCCAAACACCCGATTGATCTGGGCGGAAACACCGACCAATCCGATGCTGAAGATCGTCGACTTAAGTCGTTTGGGTGAGTTCGCACGTCGCCACGGCGTGATCTTGGTCGTCGACAATACCTTTTGCTCGCCGATGCTGCAGCGCCCGCTGGAACATGGCGCCCATCTGGTGATGCATTCGGCCACCAAATATTTGAACGGCCATTCCGACATGGTCGGCGGCATTATCGTGGCGGGTGACGATGCGGCGCTGGCCGAACAAATGACCTTTTTGCAAAACGCCGTCGGTGGCATTCAAGGCCCTTTCGACAGCTTTCTGGCGCTGCGCGGCGTTAAAACTCTGCATCTGCGCATGCAACGCACCTGCGCGAATGCGCTGGACATTGCGACCTGGTTGGAAAGCCATCCGAACATCGAGAAAGTGATCTACCCAGGCTTAACCAGCCACCCGCAACACGCGCTTGCCGGCAAGCAGATGCAAGCTTTCGGCGGCATCGTCAGTGTGTATGTCAAAGGCGGGCTAGCCGGCGCACGCCAAATGATGGAACGCTGCCATTTATTTGGGCTCGCCGAATCCCTAGGCGGTGTGGAAAGCCTGATCAATCACCCAGCCATCATGACCCATGCCTCAGTGCCGATTGAACGCCGCGCGGCGCTGGGCATTCACGACAATCTGGTGCGTTTGAGCGTCGGCATTGAAGATGTCAGCGATTTGATCGCCGAGTTGGATGCCGCGTTGGCCTGATTTGGTCTTAGGGCTCAATCGTCAATAACTTGGACTTTTTGCTCGCCGACTTGGGCGCGCAGCTTCGTTGCGACTCGCTTGTGTGGCGCGCCACACCGCGCTCATCGCCTGTACGGTTCGGAGGGCGGGGAGGCGCGAGCCTTCCCGACCCCTATCAAGAGCCCCCACAAGCGTTGCCAGCGATGCTTTTTTGCAAGCGAGTGACGCCTTGCAAGGTCTATTGTGGCTAAACCACTCGCCGAGTCTTAACCATGTCTGCCTCTGTTCGACGCTGGATTTTGTTGCTACTCGTCATTGCGGCAGTCAGCGCATTTTTTGCGTTTGATCTGGGCCGCTACTTGACGCTTGATGCGCTACGCGCCCAACGAGCTGCGCTGGCCAGCACGATCAGCGCGCAGCCGCTGCTCAGCGCCCTGGCGTACTTCGTGGTCTACGTCACCGTTACCGCCTTGTCTTTGCCAGCGGCCGCGCTGTTAACGCTGGCAGGTGGGGCATTGTTCGGCTTCGCCACCGGCACCGTGCTGGCTTCTTTCGCGAGTACGCTGGGCGCTACGCTAGCCATGTTGTTGGCGCGCACCGTCGCGCGCGATGCCGTGCAATCGCGCTTTGGCGCACGGCTGAAGGGTATCGATGCAGGCCTGGAGCGCGAGGGCGCTTTTTATCTATTTGCGCTGCGCTTGGTGCCGGTTTTCCCGTTTTTCCTGGTCAATGTGGCGATGGGACTGACCCGTCTGCCAGCCCGCACCTTCTTTTGGGTCAGCCAACTAGGCATGTTGCCGGCGACCGCGGTTTTTGTGTACGCCGGCACTGAGCTTAGCCAGATTGAGTCGCTCTCCGGTCTGATTTCGCCGCGTTTGTTGCTCGCCTTCGCGTTGTTAGGTTTACTGCCATTGTTCGCCAAAAAGGCGCTTGATGCGCTGCGCGCGCGGCGTGTCTATCGCGGCTACACCAAGCCCAAGCGTTTTGATTACAACCTGATCGCGATTGGCGCCGGCTCGGCGGGATTGGTTACCACCTATATCGGCGCCGCCGTGAAGGCCAAAGTTGCGCTGATCGAACGTCACAAAATGGGTGGCGATTGTTTGAACACCGGTTGCGTGCCCAGCAAGGCGCTGATCCGCACCGCGCGTTTACTGGCAGATGCGCGCCGTGCACCGGAATTCGGTGTGCAAGCGCTGCATATCGAGTTTGATTTTGCGCAAGCAATGCAACGCGTGCAGCAGGTCATCGCCAAGGTCGAACCGCATGATTCGGTGGCGCGCTATACCGATCTTGGCGTCGATTGCATTGCCGGCGATGCGCGACTGATCGACCCGTGGACCGTAGAAGTCAACGGCCGCCGGCTGAGCGCACGCAGCATTGTCATCGCCACCGGCGCGCGGCCCAGCGTGCCGCCGCTGCCGGGCATCGAAAGCGTCGAGTATCTGACCTCCGACACCGTCTGGAATCTGCGCGTATTACCCAAACGTCTGCTGGTGCTGGGCGGTGGGCCCATCGGTTGCGAACTCGGACAGTGTTTTGCGCGCCTGGGCAGTCAGGTCACCTTGGTACAGCGCCAGCCACGTTTGTTGCCCAAAGAAGATCCCGATGCCAGCGCCTTGTTGCAACAGGCGTTTTTGCGCGAAGGATTGACGCTTGCGCTGGGCGCCGAAGCCATCCGCGTGGAAAAAGACGGCGATGGTGGGCGTTTGATCGTGCGCGAAAACGGCAGCGAACGGGCAATCGGGTTCGATCATTTGCTGCTAGCGCTCGGCCGCAGCGCCAATGTCGAGGGTTTTGGACTGGCCGAATTGGGCATCCGCGTCGGCACGCGTGGCACCATCGACGCCGATCCGCTGATGCGCACCAATTTGCCCAACATTTACGTGTGTGGCGATGTCACCGGTCCGTTCCAGTTCACCCATGTGGCCGCGCACCAAGCGTGGTATGCGGCGGTCAATGCGCTATTTGGGCCATTCTGGACCTTCAAAGCCGATTATCGAGTGATCCCCTGGGCGACCTTTACCGATCCGGAAGTGGCGCGCGTCGGTTTGAGCGAAACCGAAGCCAAAGCGCAAGGCGTCGCCTTCGAACTTACCCACTATGGTCTGGACGATTTGGACCGTGCGATTGCCGACAGCCACGACCACGGCTACGTTAAAGTGCTGACCGTGCCGGGCAAAGACACCATCCTCGGCGCCACCATTGTCGGCGCCCACGCCGGTGATTTGCTCGCCGAGTTTGTATTGGCCATGCGCCATGGCCTGGGTCTGCGCAAAATACTCGGCACCATCCATAGCTACCCCACCATGATGGAAGCCAATAAATACGCCGCCGGCAACTGGGCCCGCGCCCACGCACCGGTGGCCGCGCTGCGCTGGCTGGCACGTTTTCATGCATGGCGGCGTTGAGTCTTAGGAGTCAGCACCACATCACTTCCCGCACCCTCGCCAGCGCGACTTGAGCTAATACCTCATCGGTTTACCTTATCGTCTGCCTAGCTCAACTTTGGAATGCCGACCATGCGCTTTGCCGGTACTGACCGTTATGTGGCCCCACGCGAACTACAACTGGCGGTCAACGCGGCTATCACGCTAGAACGACCGCTGTTGGTCAAAGGCGAGCCAGGCACGGGTAAGACCTTGCTGGCGCAAGAGATCGCCCGGTCTTTGGGTTTAACGCTGATTGAATGGCACATCAAAAGTACAACTAAGGCCCAGCACGGTTTGTATGAATACGATGCGGTCAAACGATTGCGGGATGCGCAATTGGGCGATCCACGCGCGAGTGAGATCAAAAACTACGTGGTGCCGGGCAAATTGTGGGAGGCGTTTGCCAGCGATCAACGTCTGGTGCTGCTGATCGATGAAGTGGACAAAGCTGATATCGAATTCCCGAACGATTTGCTGCGCGAATTGGATCGCATGGAGTTTTATGTCTATGAAACCCAAGAGTTAGTCCGCGCCCGCACCCGACCGATCGTCATCATCACCAGCAATAACGAAAAAGAACTGCCGGACGCTTTTTTGCGGCGCTGTTTTTTTCATTACATTCGCTTCCCAGACGAAGAAGCGCTACGCGCGATTGTCGACGTACATTTCCCAGGGCTGAAACAGGATTTGTTGCGGGAAGCCTTGGCGGCGTTTTTTCAACTACGCGAAACACCGGGCTTGCGCAAAAAACCATCGACCAGTGAATTGCTCGATTGGCTGAAACTCTTGCTGGCCGAGGATGTGCCAGCCGAGACCTTGCGCGAAAAGAACCAGCGCAAAGTGATTCCACCCCTGTATGGCGCATTGCTCAAAAACGAGCAAGACGTCCAGTTATTCGAAAAAATCGCCTTTATGGCGCGGCGTAATGGTTGATGCGTGAGCCTTTACCAACAACCAACAACGCTTCTAACGGCAATGATGCGCGGTAAATCGTTGCTCACCAGCCACCGGTTGGCCCTGCGGCTGAATCACGTTGGCGCCTAGATCCGCCGCTTCGTTACGCGCCAGCGTCTCCAACTCATCGGCCACTTTGATCGAGTTTCGCTCGATTCCGGCGACTCGGTTGGTCACCGTGGTGGTGATCTCGCCTTTGAAAGTGCAGCGCGTCAGCGGTTCATCGCTGGCGACCACGCGCACTTGGGTGCCTGAGGATTCCAATTGCACCCAGGTGCAGGCGGACACGCAACACAGCGCAACTAACAGCAGCGGTTTCATCGTCGATAGTTCCAGAACAAACAGACAGCGCGTTTATACCACTTGGGAAAAGCGTGCCGCCGCTGCGTGTTTGTCGCCACTCAGGTAGGCGTCAAACGCCATCGCCACGATACGCAGCAACATGGCGCCAGCCGGCGTTACCTGCAACGACTCTGGCTGCAGGATGACCAAACCATCTTGTTGCGGTTTTTCCAAGCGAGCCAGCGAGTGGGCGAAATAATCGACAACATGAATGCCGTGCCGCTGTTCGAACTGGGCGTAGTCGAGCCGTCCAAAACACATGAGCTTGGCGATCACCTCGCGCCGCAAGCGGTCGTCAGCATCGGTCAACAATCCGCGCTGGATCGGCAACTGTCCGCGATCAATCGCGTTCAGATAGGGAATTTCATTCTTCTGGTTTTGCGCGTAAATCTCGCCGACTTGGCCTATGGCGCTCATGCCAAAAGCGACCAAATCGCAGCCGCCGTGGGTGGTGTAACCCTGAAAATTGCGCTGCAGGCTACCGTCTTGTTGCGCACGCGCCAACTCATCTTCGGGCAATGCAAAATGGTCCATACCGATATGCACATAACCGGCGTCGGTCAACCGCTGGATCGTCAATCCCAACAACGCCATCTTGGTGTCGGCACTCGGCAAAGTGTTTGGGTCCATCACCGCTTGCGATTTGAATAATTCTGGCAAATGCGCATAACTGTACGCGGCGATGCGGTCTGGACGCAGCGTCAACACGGTGTCCAAGGTGTGGGAAAAGCGGCTCACCGTCTGCTGTGGCAATCCGTAGATCAGATCAAAGTTGATTGAACGGATGCCCACGCTGCGCGCCTCGCTGACCAAACGCGCGGTTTCGTCTACCGATTGCAGCCGATTGACCGCCTGCTGGACCAGCGGGTCAAAATCCTGCACACCCAAACTGATCCGGTTGATGCCCAAGTCAAGCAACGCGCGCAGCGTGCTCGGGTCAGCGGTGCGCGGGTCGATTTCAATGCCGTAGTCGCGGGCGCCGGCGTGCAGCCCAAAACCCGCATCCAGCGCCTGGAAAATCTCACCCAATTCATCGGGCGAGTAAAAAGTCGGTGTGCCGCCGCCGAAATGCAACTGATCGACCGGTCGCGCACGATCAAATAGCTCCGCCTGCAATGCAATTTCGACCAGCAGGCGATCCAAATAGGCGCGCCCACGATCTCGATTGCGCGTAATGATGCGATTACAGCCGCAGTAGTAGCAGCTTGATCGGCAGTAAGGCACGTGCACATACAATGACAGCGGTCTAGCGCTGGCATTGCTTCCCCGCGCGTGCGCCGCATAATCAAGCGCGCCAAAACCGCTGTGAAACTGCGGCGCAGTCGGGTAGGAGGTATAGCGTGGCCCCGGCCGATCGTATTGGCGAATCAGTTGCGCATCAAAGTGGGTGTCCATGCGCAGAGTTTAACCCTGCGCGGCGCCTCATTAATTGATCGAGGTCAGATTCACAGCGACCAACATACGCAACGTCGGGTCGCCGTGCGAGTTATGCTGTTGCAAATTGTCTGCTGAGCTTTTTCACCATGGCCACTGCCAAACGCGTCGTTCGTCCACCCCGTATCGAGCGCCCAACCGGCTTGCCGATGTGGTTCAAGATCGCGCTGGGCTTGCTCGCCACACTGGTGGCCGCGCACTTTTACCTGATGTATCAGATCAACAAGGCCGCCGATGGCCTAGTGCAGACGGTCAACATGTTCGCGGCGGGCAGTCATCGCGGTGGTTATTACACCTGGGACGGCAACCTTGGCATCCGTCGTTTGCGTATCGAGTCTGGCACCGAGAACCCAACCTCGCTGGCGATAGCCGAGTTTGAACTGGACACCCCAGGTTGGTGGTGGGTGCTGCAATTGCTCAACCCTGCGCAAACGCCCAATATGTCGCGCGCCATGGCGGCATTCGGTAACTCACAAACATCGCTGTTGCCCGCCGCCGATCAATTGCATGTGCAGCTGCGCGGAGTCGAACTCGATGTCAGTGGTGTGTTGCCACCCGGTTTACCTGATGTAGGCTTCAGTAGCGGCGCCCTATTCGAAACCGAAGGTTGCAGCAACGTGCGCTATTTCGTGCCGCTCAATCTGCAGCGCGACCTAGGTTTGGCTTATAAACAAACGGATCTCAGCTTCGGCTATCGGGCGACAGGCCCCGACCAGGTCTTGGTCGACATGAGTTACGAGGCGCCGGGCGTGACCCGTTCGCGCGTGGAAATGGACTTCAGCACAGCTGCGCCGCGGCGCTTTTTGGAAAATCCGGGCAATTCGACCAAATTGCAGGCGATCCGCTGGATCGTCACCGATATGGGTTTTGTCGAAGCACGCAATCGCTGGTGTGCCGAACAAGCCAAAGTGGATGCCGATGAGTTCCAGCGTCGTCATATCACCACGGTGCGTCGCGTGCTAGAGGTGTTTGGCATTCGGCTAACGCCGGAAACCGAAGCGGTGTACTCCAGCTTTGCCAGCGCCGGTGGCACGCTCACGATCGCTGCCAAAGTGCCCAGCAGCGCATCCGCACCGTCATTTGCGGCCTACTCGGCCGAGGAACAATGGAATACCTTGAATCCACAGATCGGCCACAACAATGACGCAAGGATTCCGTTGGCGCTGGAATTTGTGCCTGCGCGGCCGCTGCCTAGGGCCTATAGCGGCAGCGTTTGGGACTTGATCGCCAAGCGCGCTGATTCCGGCGCTGCGGTTGCCGATCCGCTGGCCGCGTTCGGCGCACAGATGCGTGGCATGGCCACGCAGGCGCAAGCTGACCAATCCGTCGAAGCGGCGCCCGCCGAGCCGCCCAAACCTGCGCCCAGTCACCCGAGCGCGCCCGTGCCCACCACGATTGGCATGGATACGGCAAGTTTGACTGCCGTGATCGGCCAACGCGTTTCGATTCAGAGCAGCGACGGCCGCGCGCGGGTCGGTATTTTGACCGCGGTCGAACCTTTGGTACTGACCATCGAAGTGGCCGCGGGCAACGGCAAGGCCAAACTCGATTTCACCCGCGAGCGCATCCGCGCGGTGGTCATCAATCCGCGCGAGCGCCGCTAGCTCACAACACCGCTTGCAGCGCCGCATGAAAAAGCGCCACATCAACCCGCGTGGCGATGGCGACCGATGGGCCGGAAAAACCACCCAAACCATGCCAATCGACGACGCTTTGGCCACGCGTGGGCCCGGGCGCCAGCGCTATTTCGATGGCTGCATGGCTCCATTCCAGCACCGCTGAAGGCTGCGCCACAATCAACGCGGCCAGCGGATCGGCCCACGGCCAGCGCTCGTAACCGTGCCCGTGCACATGCTCGGCGGTGCGGCGGGTGATGCTGTGCAACCAGACTGCGTTGTCTGAGGGCCCAGCTAGCCAAGCATCTACCGCGCTGCTCGGCGGTGCGGCGGCCAAGGTCAATGCCCAATCGACCAATTCGATGCTAGGCCAACGTGCCAGCACGATCGCGGCGGCCTCTGGATCGAAGGCGAAATTGAACTCCGCACTGGGCACGCGCGTATTGCCCACACCGCCGACCGCGCCACCCATGACCACTAGGCGTCGGCAGCGGCTGGGCAAGGTGGGATCAAGCGCGCAAGCCAGCGCCAAATTGGTCAACGGCCCCAAAGCAAGCACGTTCAATGCGCCGGCGTATTGATGCGAGGCTTCAACCAAGGCCAGCGCCGCCGGCAAACTGGCCGGCTGGCTCTGCGCCGGCGGCAAATCGGCCTCACCAAAGCCGTCGACGCCGTGCACAAATCCGGCATCCGGCAAACCGCCTATCAATGGCAGCGCGGCGCCGATATGAATAGGCACCGGGTACGGTGACCGATCAATGATTCGACAGCTGTTGAGCAGCGTATGCGCCAAACCCACATTGCCACCGACCACACTGATGCCAACTACGCGCAAATCGGCGTTGTGTAACAACATCAACAAGGCCCAGGCATCGTCGACGCCGGGATCCGTATCCACCCACCATGCGTTCAACTTAGCATCCTCAGTCGTCACGCTTCGCTCCCTTTAACCTAGAAACCTCAGTTGACCGCTTTCGAGTGGCGTAGCTCGATGATTCTTTTGGCTTTTCAGCAGATTGACTCGTTCACCATTTGGGTGAGTGCGCTACGGGGCAGATTGCACGGTTATGGGGGCGCATGGCTGCGTTGCAACTCGTTGGAATAGAGGAGCTATTCCGCCTCATTGCGCCTTGCCCTGCACCCCCATAACCGCACACTCTACCCCGTCCAACTGAGGCTGCTAGGTTCAAGCCTTGGCATAGCGCGCCGCCGCGCCTACCCAGCGGTGCACCAATTGCTCAGCGGCGGCCACATCCCGTTTTAACAAGGTATCGGCCAATTGTCGGGCCTTGGTCAACCATCCCGCATCGCGCGCCAAATCGGCCACGCGGAACAAGGCCTCGCCGGTTTGCCGGGTACCCAATACTTCGCCTGGTCCACGCAATTCCAGATCGCGCTCGGCAATCGCAAAACCATCGGTGGTTTCGCGCAGCACCGCGAGGCGCTGTCGCGCGGTTTCCGACAGCGGTGGCTGATAGAGCAATACACAGGTCGATTCGACCGATCCTCGACCCACTCGACCGCGCAACTGATGCAGTTGCGCCAGCCCTAAGCGCTCTGGATTTTCGATGATCATCAGACTGGCATTGGGCACATCCACGCCCACTTCGATGACTGTGGTGGCGACCAAAAGATCGACTTGCCCGGCGGAAAAGGCCTGCATGATGGTGGCGCGCTCGGCGGCTTTCAGTCGCCCGTGTACCAAGCCGACGCGCACCGCGGGCAGCGCTGCGGTTAGATCTGCCGCAGTCTTTTCCGCCGCCTCGGCTTCAATTTCATCGGATTCTTCGATCAGCGTGCACACCCAGTAGGCCTGTCGACCATGCGCGCAGGCTTCGGCAATGCGCGCGATCACTTCTTCACGGCGCATCCGACTGACCGCGACCGTTTGAATGGGCTTACGGCCGGGTGGCATTTGATCAATCGCCGAGACATCTAGATCGGCGAATTGGGTCATCGCCAGCGTGCGCGGAATGGGCGTGGCGGTCATCACTAACTGATGCGGGCGCAGTTCGCCAACCCGGCCTTTTTGCGCCAGCGCAAGGCGCTGATCAACGCCGAAACGATGTTGTTCGTCGATAATGGCCAATCCCAGCGCTTGAAAATTCACCGTATCTTGCATCAGCGCATGCGTGCCGACCGCCCAGGGCGCACCTTGCGCCAAGCGTTCCAAGGTGGCCTCGCGCGCTTTGCCCTTCACTCTGGAACTCAGCCAAACGCCCTCAATGCCAAGCGGGCTGAACCAGCGTTCAAAACTGCGTCGGTGTTGCTCGGCGAGCAACTCGGTGGGCGCCATCACCACCGCTTGCATGCCACTTTCGATCGCCGCGAGCGCCGCCAGCGCTGCCACGATGGTTTTGCCGGACCCCACATCGCCTTGTAACAAACGCAACATCGGCACACCACGACCAAGATCGACGTCGATCTCGGTCAAAACGCGCTGCTGCGCCGCGGTGAGCGAAAACGGCAACTGCGCCAACAAACGTTGCCGCAATCGACCGGAACTGCGCAACACCGGCGCGCGCTCACTGCGCACCCGCGCGCGCACCAGCCGCATGCTGAGGTGATGTGCCAGCAACTCTTCGAAGGCCAAGCGCGTACGCGCCAGGTGCTCGCCGCTGGCAATCGCGGCAACTTCTTCCCGGTCACGCGGCTTATGCAAACCACGCACTGCGGCACTCAAAGTCGGCCATTCGGGCGGCAACAGATCGGCCAAGGGTCCATCGGCGCCTTCGGGCAATTGTTCCAACGCGCGCTCAATCGCACGCTGCAGGCGCGCATGACCCACACCTTCGGCTTTGGGATAGACCGGGCGCAATGCGCCTTCGACGGCGATTTCTTCGTCGGCACTCAACAGGCGGTAACGTGGATGGACAATTTCCAGCGAATAGTTGCCGGCTTTGGGCTCGCCATAGATCAGCAAACGTGTGCCGGTTTTCATCTGATCAGCCTGCGCTTGTTTGAAGTGAAAGAAGCGCAACACCAAACGCCCGCTGCCATCGCTGACCGCCACCAGCAACATGCGCCGTTTGCGAATGCTGACCTCGGCATGTTCAACGACCCCGCAGAACTGCGCGGCGATGCCCGGCTGCAATCCGCCAATGGCGGCGACCTCGGTACGGTCCTCAAAACGCAGCGGAAAGTGAAACCAAAGATCACTTAAGGTCGCAAATCCAGCCGTCAGCAGATCGGCAATCAAGGACTTACCTAAACTGCCCAGGCGCGCGACTGGCCATGCGGCGATCGTCGCAAAGGCGTCCTCGGCTGGGGTGGTGGCCATCTGCCCCTCAGGGCAATTCGAGGATCGCGTCGATCTCGACCCGAGCGCCGCGTGGCAGTTCTTTCACGCCCACGGCGGCGCGCGCCGGATAGGGCATTACGAAGTACTTGCCCATAGTCTCGTTGACTAGCGGGAAATTGCTCAAATCGGTCAGGTAAACGTTGAGTTTGACCACATCGTCCAGGCCGCCACCCGCCGCTTGTGCGACCGCGCGCAGATTTCTAAAGGCGCGGTGCACTTCCATTTCAACGTTGCCGTTGTCCATTTGCATGGTCGCCGGGTCCAGCGCGATTTGGCCGGACATGTAGACCGTTTGGCCCACGCGCACGGCTTGGGAATAGGTGCCTATGGCCAACGGGGCCAACTCGGTGCTGATAATCGTACGTTGCGCCATCGTCTGCCTCAAAACTGCGCCAGGAGCGCAACAGACTACGTCTGTTGACGATGCACGACCAGCACCACCGTTGCCCGGCGCACGCGCTTCATGACTTCGGACAGATGCTCGCGATTGCGCACTTCGATAGTGAACAACAAAGAAGCGCTATGCGCATCGCGATCTTGATATTCGACGTTTTCAATATTCGAGTTTGCTTCGGCAATGGCGGCCGCCACCGTTGCCAGCACGCCGGGGCGATTGACCACATCAATGCGCAATTGCACGCGGTAATCACCGGTGACTTCTGGCTCCCAATCGACGCGCACCACGCGCTCTGGTTGCTTGCGCATTTCGCCGACGTTCGGGCAAGTCGTTTGATGCACCACCAAACCCTTGCCAGCGCTCAAAAAGCCGATGATCGGATCGCCCGGTATGGGCATGCAGCAATTGCCAAACGTGAGCACGCCACGCTCACTGCCGGAAATCCGCACCACCTCATCTTTGATCGGGCCAGTTTGCCCGTCACTGCGCCATAGTTGGCGCGCCACCAACGCCGGCATGCGCGTACCTAGCGCAATCTCAGCGAGCAGTTCTTCCAAGCGCCGCATGCGATTTTCTTCCAGGTACTGGTGCAACACTTTTCCCGGTATTGCATCCAAATTCCCGCCTAGATCGCCCAACGCGCGACCCAACATGCGGTGCCCTAGAGACACGGCGTCTTCATGCTGCAAATTCTTCAAATAATGGCGAATCGACGTGCGTGCCTTGCTGGTCACGACGAATTCCAACCATTGCGACTGCGGACTAGCGCTGGCCGCGGTGACAATTTCTATGGTCTGACCACTGACCAGGCGGGTGCGCAATGGACGCAATTGTTTGTCGACGCGCGCCGCCACCGCGTGGTCGCCGACATTGGTGTGCACCGCATAAGCAAAGTCGATCGCACAGGCATGCCGCGGCAACGCCAGAATCTTGCCTTTCGGGGTGAACAGATAAACCTCATCCGGGAATAAATCGACCTTGACGTTCTCAAGAAACTCGATCGAACTTCCCGCTTGACGTTGGCTGTCCACCAATCCCTGCAGCCATTCCCGCGCACGCATTTGCGCGTTATTCGCCGGGCTCGCTTCCGATTTATAAATCCAATGCGCCGCCACACCACGCTCGGCGACCACATCCATATCTTCAGTGCGAATCTGGATTTCTACCGGCGCCCCACCCGGCCCAAATAACACCGTATGTAGCGACTGATAACCGTTGGCTTTTTGAATCGCGATATAATCTTTGAAGCGATTATCCAGCGGTTTATACAAACCATGCGCGGTGCCGAGCGCCAAATAACAGTGCGACACGCTAGAGACGATCACCCGCACGCCGTACACATCCATGACCTCGGCGAAACTCTTGTTTTCGCCAAGCATTTTTCGATAAATGCTGTACGAGGACTTGATGCGGCTCACGATGCGCGCTTGCAGACCTTCTTGTTTGAGGCGCTGCGCTAAACTGGCCTCAATTTTGCTCATGATTTCACGACGATTGCCGATCAAGGCTTTAATGCGCGCGGCAATCACCGCGTGTCGGCGTGGATACAAAGCCTTAAAACCCAGCTCTTGCAGCTCGCTTTTGAGCTTATTCATGCCCAGCCGCTGGGCAATCGGCGCATACACTTCCAGTGTTTCGCGCGCGATACGGCGGCGCCTTTCGGGGTTCATCGACTCCAAAGTGCGCATATTGTGCAAACGATCAGCCAATTTGATCAAAATGACGCGCAAATCGCGCGCCATCGCCAACAGCATTTTGCGAAAACTCTCCGCCGTGGCGGCTTCGCGCGAGGCAAACTTGATCTTATCTAGCTTGGTGACGCCATCAACCAAATCGGCAACGGTTGAGCCAAACTCAGCGAGCAGCATGTCCTTGGTGATGCCGGTATCTTCGATGGTGTCGTGCAATACCGCGGCCACCAGGGTTTCGGCATCCAGATGCATTTCCGCCAGGATGCGCGCCACCGCCACCGGATGGGTAATGTACGGCTCACCACTTTTGCGATTCTGCCCGCGATGGGCGCGCTCGCCGACCACGAACGCGCTCTCCACCTGACGCACTTGATCGTTGGTCAGGTAGCTTTCCAGCACATGTCGCAGCTCCAGCATGTAATGCGGCAACAAATCCTGCTGCAGCGATCCATTGGAATCTGGGCGGACAGAGCTCACGGTGTTCACGGCTTAGGGCCGCAGGGCCATGCGCTTAGAGGTCGTCGTCACCCTTACCGATGCCGTCGTCCAGTTCCGCCGCCGCCCATTCCATCGCTTGACGCTCAGCGTGCTCACGCTCACGCTTTTCAACGTCGGCAAGCAACTGATTGGTGATCTGGCCAGTCGCAATTTCGCGCAACGCGATGACGGTGGGTTTGTCGTCGTCCTCTGGAACCAAAGTTTCGGCACCTTTGGCGACCTGACGGGCGCGCTTGCTGGCCATCAGCACCAGTTCGAAGCGATTGTCGACTACTTTTAGGCAGTCTTCGACGGTAATACGAGCCATTTGGGTCTCCTGGAGCAGCTTGATACAAGTCAATCGCCCATTGTAGTCCGTAGCGGGCCCAGTCTCCAAACGCTGTCGGTCGGACGATCCAACCATTCACGCGCGATCTCATGAAAAACCCGCGTTAGCCGGTCGCTGCCAATGCAGTAGCGCTCCACATCGAGCCAACTTCACGCGCAACAAAGCGCTTGGGCTCCGCTGGCGTTGATTCCAGTTTTCGCAGGAACTCGATCATCGGTGCAAACTTCTTCTTGCCGAGCGTCGCGCCTTGGTAAATCAGGCGCAGCAATTGATCGGCAGTCGCGTCGACCTTCTTGCCCTTGCCCTTTTCCCAACGCGCAACGGCTTGTTCGTCCTTCCCAACAAGATCACCCAAAGCGGCCTGCGACAGGCCAAGCTCTTGGCGTAGGAAACGGAAATCGGCGCCCGTCAGCGGGGCCGTATTTGCGACTACAACGGCGCCAAGCGCGGCATGCAGCCGATCGATTTCGTGGATCGTGACACCTTCGCCATAGGGCGACTTCACCAACTCATACCCGTTCTCCAGGTACACGTTGGGCAGCGCGCATCCAGAGTAGTGATAAAGGCGGTTCATACGTTCTCTGAGAATGCACGGTCAACTTTTCGGATCAACCTGCGCCAGCGCTGCATCCGCCTCACTCACCTTGCTCTCGACCACCTGTTCGGCGCGCTCCAGATAGCGCATGGCTGCGGGTGTGGGCGCGTCTAGGCTGGAGCCGAGCATCCATTGGGCTTCGCTGAGTTTGTCCCAGGCGGCGCTGGGCGCGGTGTAGCCTTTGGTGGTTTTAGGGTCTTGCCACAGCCCGCTGGCGGCTTCGTCGAGCTTCTTGATCAATGTGTCGAGCGCCTTGATCGCCACTTTATCGGCGTCGTCGTCAGCGATGCTGCTGCTGGGATCGGCACGTTTGCGCGCTTCGATTTGCTGTTCGATGCGCGTCTTGCGCAAGCCCAAATCGGTTTTGCGATTGGCGATTTGATCGAGTTTGTCGACGATGCGGTTTTGCGATTTGGCGGCGCGCAATTGCGCGGTCTGGCGTGCTGCGAGCGCGCTGGCGTTGGCGGGCGCGCGCGGATCAAAACGCACCTCGACAGGCACGCTGCTGCGGGCGTCACCGCGACGCAAGGTGGCGGTATAGCTGCCGGGCAGCACCGAGGGGCCGGCTGGATCAAAGAGTCCGGGCGGCGTGGGCGAGCGCGGCGCAGTGTGCGCTAAGTCCCAAGTCCAGCGGTTCAAGCCCTGTTTGGCTTCGACTTCTGCGTAGCGCAGCAATAGCCCGGCGCTGTCGCGAATTTCAATGCTGACCGGCGTCGGCTTGGCGTCTTTGCCATCTTGCGCCGCAGCGATGGGTTGGGCGACGGCGCGACGCAGACGTTCCTGATCGATATCTGGGTGCGGCAGCGCGGCGTCATTCACCCAAAAACTCAAGGTGGCGCCGTACGGCGCATTGTCGCCAGCAAAGGCTTGCGCACCGCCAAAACGCGCGCCCGCGGGCTGCGGCACTTCGTGCAAGATGCCCGGCGTGCTATCTAGCGCGCTCAGCGCCGCCGTTGGCGCGCCTTCACGAGTCAGCCGGCGTAGCGTGTCGAGATCGTCAATGATGAAAATGCCGCGGCCGTGACTGGCTAAAATCAAATCGTGTTCGCGTGGATGCACGGCGATATCCATCACCGACAGGGCGCGTGGCAAGCCGTGCGTGTAACGCATCCAACTGGCGCCCGCATCAAAGGACAGATAAAAGCCAAGCTCGGTGCCCAGATACAACAAGCGCGGTTCCACCGGGTCTTCGACCAGCGCCAGCGCATAGCCATCGACACCCTTCAGTTGCAGCGCGGTGCTGCGCGCGCCGTAGTCATCCAAGCGCCACGCGTACGCCTGCATATCGCCATTGCGGTGATTGTCGATTACCAGAAATGCGCGACCGGCATCGTGCTGCGAGGCATTGATATGCGGCACAAAACCAAATTTTGGCGCACCCTTGAGGCGCCCTTCAACGCTTTGCCAGTTGGCGCCGGCATCGCGGGTGACGTGCACGCGGCCGTCGTCGCTACCGGTCCACAACACGCCTTTGGCGATCGGACTGGGTGCAATGGCGATCAACGTGGTGTTGTTCTCAGCGCCAGTGATGTCCGGAGTTAATCCGCCAATTTTCGATTGGTCCTGGCGGGTCACGTCGTTGCTGGTTAAATCGGGCGAGATGGTCGACCAAGTTTCGCCGCGATCATCACTTTGATGCACAAACTGACTGCCAAAGTAGATGGTGCCAGCGGCAAACGGGTCCTGCGCAATCGCGGCGTTCCAATTGAAACGCAGCGGCACGGCGGCATCGTCGGCGGCCGGGCGAATCATGCGGCGCGCGCCGGACTTTAAGTCATAGCGCACCACATAACCCTCTTGGCTCATCGCATAACCGCGGTTGGCGTCTGCCGGGTCGGGCATGGTGTCGAAACCATCGCCGAAATTCACTTCCTGCCAATGGTGATTGGCAATGCCACCGGCCTGCCACACTTGCGAGGGGCCGCGCCAAGAACCGTTGTCTTGCAGACCGCCGTAGACGTTGTAGGGCGTCTCCATATCGTAACGCACATGGTAAAACTGGCTGAGCGGCAAATTGCTCACATAGCGCCACGTTGCGCCACGGTCGTAGCTAAAACCTACACCGCCATCGTTGCCGTTGATCAACACCTCGCCCTTGCCCGGTTGCACCCACAGCGCGTGGTGATCCGGGTGCAGATCGTCCCAGCCGATCAGCGTTTCGAAGCTTTTGCCACCATCATTGGACACCTCGCCGACCACGGCAAGTTTGTACAAACGATTGGGCTGTTGCGGGTCGACGCGCAAATCGGCGAAGTAAAACGGCCGTGGATGCACATTGGTGCTGTCGTTAACGACGCTGAAGTTATCGCCGCCGTTGTCCGAGCGCAGCAAAACATTGTTTTTTGCTTCAACCAAGGCATACACGGTGCTTGGTTGCGAGGGCGCCAGGGCCAGCGTAATGCGGCCGAGTTCACCTTCCGGCAAACCTTCAACCACGCCCAGGCGCTGCCAACTTTCGCCGGCATCGACCGACCGATGCAAACCAGAACCCGCACCACCGGAGGTGAATCCGTAGGGCGTGCGGCGAAAGCTCCACATGGATGCGTACAAACGATTCGGATTGGCGGGATCAATGATTAACTCACTGGCGCCGGTGCGCAGATCGCCCGCTAACACGACGCGCCACGTTTTGCCGGCATCGGTGGTTTTGTAGACGCCGCGCTCGCCACCATCAGCCCACAACGGGCCGAGTGCCGCAACCCACGCGGTATTGCTGTCCTGCGGATGCACCACGATGCGATGAATGCGCTCGGATTTGGCCAGTCCCAGATGCGTCCAGGTGGCGCCGCCGTCGGTTGAGCGATAGACACCGTCACCAATCGACGCGCTATTGCGCACATTGCCTTCGCCAGTGCCCACCCAGACGGTTTGCGGGTTGCGTGGATCAAGCGCAATCGCGCCGATCGCGTGCACATCTTGCCGATCAAACAGCGACTTCCACGTCAAACCCGCGTTTTCACTTTTCCATAAACCACCGCTCGCCGCGCCCACATAAACGACGCGCGGATCGGCTGGATCAGCTTCAATCGCCGCGACGCGGCCGCTCATCGCCGCCGGGCCGATCGCCCGTGCTTTCAGACCAGCCAGCAGTGAGACGTCGATCGGCGCCGCCTGCGCCCAGGCGGCAGTCAGGATCAATACGAGGGCAGATGAACAACGCAGCATGGTTTCCTCCGTTTTGGCGAGATTCAAGGCTGGCGCCAAGGCCGCCAGGTAAAAACGAGCGGCACCGGATCGTGCCCGCCGGCACAGCCCGGATGACAGCGTCCCACCCGACAAACCGCCATGTAAACGCCACGCGCCGCGCCATGGGTGGCAATCGCCGCGGCGGCATAGCGCGAACAACTCGGATAAAAACGGCAGCGCGGCCCCAACAAGGGGCTGATGAAGCGTTGATATCCAACGATTAGGGCGAGTAACAAGGTGCGCACGCGGGCGGACGGGCTGGGTGGTAGGTGGACGATAACCCGACGGACAGCGGTCGTCATCGCGAATTGTTAGGTGCTCACCGCAAGCTCGGTGTAGGGTTGCCATTCGTGCTGGCTAGGACACATGCGATGGCGCCATTGCCTTGGTATTTCGATGTCATTTCGCCGTTTTCGTATTTGCAGTTGGAATGGCTACTGCGGGACTGGCCAGCGCTGGAATTGCAGCCGCAACCGGTCGTGCTCGGTGCCATTTTGGCCAAACATGGTCAACTCGGGCCTGCGGAGATCGAGGGCAAACGCGAGTTCACTTATCGATATGTGCTGTGGCGGGCCGCTGAACTAGGCATTCCTTTGCGCTTTCCGCCGCAACATCCCTTTAACCCGCTGGCGGCGATGCGTTTGATTGTGGCAGCCGGGGCCAGTGTGTCGGTGGTGCAAACGGTGTTTCGACACATTTGGGCGCACGGTGGTGCGCAAAGCAGTGCCGACTTGCAGCCGCTGGCCACGCAATTTGGAATCAGCGATGTGATGAGCGCGATAGCGGCCCCTGACGTCAAGACCGCGCTGCGCGAAAGCACCGAATCGGCGCTGGCGAATGGCGTTTTTGGAGTGCCCACTCTGCGTGTGCATGAGCAACTGTTCTTCGGCCAAGATGCCACCGCACTGGCAATGGCGGTGTTGGATCGGCCGCAATTGTTGGAGGAGGGCGAATACGCGCGCTTGAGCAGCATTCCAGTCGGCGCGCGCCGTGCTTGAGCCTAAAAAAAACAGCTGGCTTTTCTTAGAGCGGAGCTTGCCCCGCTGCGCTTGCGCAGTTGATGCTTACTGCACGCCACGGAACTGGGTCGCACTGAAACACTGGTCGCTTCACCATCGAATTTGTAAAACACATTTGGAGCACCGCAATGAATTATGCGTGGATCAAAACGCTGCACATCCTGTTTGTGATGGCCTGGATGGCAGCGGTATTTTACCTGCCGCGCATCCTGGTCAATATTGGCGAAGCCGGCGATCACGCGGCGGTGCGCGAGCGCTTGGTGCTGATGGGACGACGGCTATATCGCTTTGGTCACATCATGTTTGCGATTTCGCTGCTCTTTGGTTTGATCCTGTGGATGCATTTCAAAATCAGCGGCGGCTGGCTGCATGTCAAACTGACTTTGGTGGCCCTGCTATTTGCTTATTACATCGTCAGTGGACGATTCTTGAAAAAAGCGGCCGCTAATCTACCGCTGCCGGGATCGCTTTATTTTCGCTGGTTCAACGAGGTGGCCCTCATCCTGGTCATTCCGGTGATTTATCTGGTGGTCGCGAAACCCTTCTAATGCGCCGCCTAATCAAAAACAGTCCGCCGCACGGTGCGGGGAGCAGCGTCGATCCGCAGGCGGTCGACGCGCTGTACGGTTTGGAGCCCGTTTATGAGCCAGGGCAGGATCCGCGACAGCGGCCGCTGGATGCGCAAGCGGAAATCGAGTGCCCACATTGCTGGCAGGTCTACCAGACCAGCGTCGATCTGAGCTTGGGCACACAAGCCTGGATAGAGGACTGTCAGCTCTGCTGTCACCCGATTGCGATCAACGCAGAAGTCATCGATGACGGACGCGCAGTGAACCTAAG
>CAZLSB010000014.1:19513-27632 GCA_964561825.1 uncultured Xanthomonas sp. | reverse complement strand
GGTGAACGAGTCAATCTGCTGAAATGTCACAAGAATAAACCAGCTAGGCCACCCGAAAGCGGTCAACTGGAGTTTCTAGGTTTAGTGCTCCGTTTATAACAAGACCCACCCAAGCTAGGTTTGGCTTGAGTGGGCGCTTGGCCGCTCAGCTACGCGATGTGCGCAAATACGCTAGATGGCGTCCTTGATATCTTCCTTGACGTCACCGAACGCGGCTTGCGCTTTGCCAGTGGCGTTTTGCAGCTTACCCTTGTTTTCCATGGTCTTGTTGCCAACGACACGCCCGGCAACTTCCTTGACTTTGCCCTTGGCTTCTTTGACCCGACCCTTAACTTGATCTTTGTTCATAACGTGCTCCGTGGGGGAAAGTAACCCAGCGCGCTAGATGCGGCTGGCCCCAGAAGATTGGGCTCGGAACCCCGTTTGGTCTGTACGACAACGCACGTTGCTGCTAGCGCCGCACAAAACGATAATGCCCAACCAACCATTGTTCGCCACCCGCGTAGCCGAATAACTCGGCGCAGGCGAGGTAGAACATTCGCCAACGCTGCAGCCAGATTGCAGCGTTTTCCATCCCATAGGTTGCTCGAAATAGGTCAAGAATCTCCACGCGATGGGTGTCGGTATTGGACAGCCAGTGTTCGCTGGTTTGCTGGTAATGGCGCCCATTGACACGCCATTGTTGCTCCAAGCGTAAGTCGTTCTGGAAATACAATAAGGTATCAGCGGCTGGCATTAATCCACCAGTAAAGAAATAACGACCCATCCAGTTGTCTTCGCCCTGCGTTTCGAAAGGGTACATGACTTCCCGATGGCAAAAGATATGGACGAACAACTTGCCGCTGGGCTTGAGCCAAGATGCGATCCGGGCTAATAACACTTCATAGTTACGCATGTGCTCAAACATTTCGATCGACACACAACGATCAAAGCTGCTGGGATCCAAGCGCAGTTGATTAACATCACATGTAATAATCTTGACATTCTGAATACCGCGATCTTTGCAGCGCTGTTCGATGAATTCTCGTTGCGGCGCCGAATTGGAAACCGCAGTAATGCGAGCATTGGGGAAATGTTCGGCCATCCACAGCGTGAGGGAACCCCAGCCACAGCCCAATTCTAAGATGTCCTGACCATCACGCAGTTCCGCGCGAGTGTTGTAAAGTTTCAGCATCGCTTCTTCGGCTACGTCCAAAGTCTCGGTGCCGGTTTCGTAATAACAACTAGAATATTTTAGGCGCGCGCCCAAACAACGCAGAAAAAAGGGTGGCGGCAGTTCATAATGTTGTTCATTAGCGGCTTTAGTTTCGATCGCAATCGGACTACTGCGCAACCCTTCAATCCGGTCCCGCAAGCGCTCATACCAATCGCCCACATATTCCTCACGCAAGCGTTGGGCATTCAAACGGCGAATGCCTGCTCGGGTCAAGGCGTCTGGAATAAAACCGCGTTCACAAAGGGAAATTAGAGACATGGGGCTCGCTTGGAATCAGGAGTAAGGATGTTTGGTGTCCGTCATGGCGGCGGAGATTCTCATGATTCCGGGTGGCTGCGAGCCGTGACCGGTGGGCACGCTGCGCTTAGCCCAACCTACATCAGCCGACTAAGGCTTTATGGAGAGCTGTCTGATTCACCACGTTTCGGAAACCAAGGAATAATAGCGTTAGTTGTGCGCTGGTATTCCCGATAGTCGTCGCCGCGAGAGCGCAGCGCCTGCGCTTCTACGAAAGGTACGCCGCTGACCCAGCGTAGCGATACCCACATTAGCACCGGACCGAACAAGGCCAGCCAACCGTAAGGTGCACCGATCGCGAGGCAAACATAAGAGAACCAATGCAAGCATTCAAAGAAGTAGTTTGGATGGCGCGAATATCGCCAGAAGCCAACGCGACACGTGGTGCCTCGATTGCGTGCATTCGCGCGGAAGCGCGATAACTGCAGATCCGCTATCGATTCGCCAGCGAGGCTGGTGATCCAGATCACCAAGCCCAGTGCAGTCCAGGGCCCGAAGGATTCAACGGGATTATTAGCGGCCACCGCGAAGGGAACTGAGAACAACACCACGGCGAGCGCTTGGGCTTGAAAAAACGCAAAGAACTTGCGTTGGTCGCCGTTCCAGTGGGTGCGCAGAAACGCATAACGGCCATCTTCCGCTTCGTTCAATACCCGATGTAATAAGTGCAAGGCCAATCGGAAGCCCCAAGTCGCGGCCAATAATGCAACCAACAGTCTGGGCAAAAATGCGCCGTCGGCAACTAGGCCATAATAAAGCGCGGCCACACCCAGCAATGCGGCCCATGCCACATCCACGAAACCCGCGTTGCCGGTGCGCCGTTGAATCCACCAAACAATCAACATCGCAACACTGGCCACTAACCAGACTTCACCCAAATTCTGCAACAGAGTTCTCATGTCAATACTGCGCAAGTGGTGGATCAAGCTTGGGCAACCAGCTTTTCGCCAAAACCAGTAACAGCGGCGTCATAATCGCCCAAACAATGCCGATTACTGTGTAGGCAAGCCAGGGCGTTGCGACAATTTCTGCTGCTGCGAAATTTTGCACTGCTACGTAATAGGCCAATGGCCCACCAAGCAAGCCGAAAATCGTTGCCGCGAGAAGGTGATTCTTAAATAGACGCATCGAATGGTTTAGTGTTAATGCAAAGCTCATCCACATGCCCAAAATCCAAATTGGTGCCAATTCCATGAAAGGTACAGGTTCCGCGAAACGGACTAATTCAAAGTAAATATAGGCGGTGTCGACGATCAGGCCAATTAAACAGGCAACGCACATCAATGCCAGATCGGTTCGAGGCCATGGGCTAAGTTTGAAAGTCACCGCGGCCATCACGAAGAGCGAGATCGGCCCAGTCCACCATAGCCCTTGACCCGCGCCCGCAACCGTGGCTACCCAGCCAATCTGAAACAATATGAGGTTCAAAAGAATATTCATGTTCTTCAAATGCTCGGTGCTAGGTCAGGCAGATACTGTGATCTGCGGCTGCCTGGCTTCGCCAGCAATAAATGTACGTCGCCAATGGAACGTTCCAGAAAGCCACCTTCGCAATAGCAAAAATAAAAGTTCCACATGCGAATGAAGGTTTCTGAATAGCCTTGTTTGCGCACCATCGGCAATGCGGCGAGGAAGCGTTCGCGCCAGGCCTTCAGGGTTAGCGCATAACTGGGGCCGATGTCTTCCAAGTTGCTTAGTTTGAGATCAGAGCTGCGCGCCACAGCGTTCAACATGGCGGAATTTGAGGGAATAAAACTGCCGGGGAAAATGTAGCGTTTAATAAAGTCAATATCAGTTAACGCGCGGGTATATCGATGGTCTTGAATGGTAATCGCCTGGATAAGCGCACTGCCATGCTGTTCTAGCAAGCTTGACACCTTGCCGAAATAGGTGTCCAGGTATTGATGGCCAATGGCTTCGATCATTTCGATGGAGACCAACTTGTCGTAGGTGCCTTCCAGATCCCGGTAATCTTCTAACAATAGGGTGATGCGATCGCTCAAGCCCGCGCGAGCGATACGTTCTTTGGCTAAATCATGCTGGCGTTGCGAAATCGTGGTGGTGGTCACATGCACGCCATGATGGCGTGCCGCGTGAATGGCAAACCCACCCCAGCCGGTGCCGATTTCCACCACGCGTTGGCCGGGCTGCAGGTCGAGTTTGCTGCAAATGCGTTGTAGTCGGCGGGTCTGCGCAGTTTCCAATGTCTCATTGGGATCGACAAAGATCGCGCTGGAGTACATCAGCGATTCGTCTAGAAATAACTCGAAAAACTCGTTACCCAGATCATAATGCGCGGCAATATTGCGGCGACTGCCATCTTTGGTATTGCGCCGCCGGCTGTGCCACAAGCGCAGTGCGGAGGTGGCGAGTCGCGCTAAGCCACCCTCCATGCCGTCCAACACATCGCGATTGCGCACCATGATGCGCACCAAAGTGGTCAGATCGTCCGATTCCCAGCCGCCATCCATATAGGCCTCGGCGGTACCCACGCTGCCACCGAGCGCCATTTGCCGATAGGTGTCTGTATCGATGATTCGCACGGTTGCATGTAGCGCTTCGTGCGCGGAGACGGCGCCAAACTCGTAGCGCTCGTCGCCATCAATCAAGCTAAGTCGACCATGGCGCAATTGGGTCAAATGGCTGAGCAGGCGCCGTTTAAAAAACGGTCCAGTGATGTGGGCGACCGTGGTGGGTACCGGTGCGTCGCTGGTCAGCGCGTTCTCGGTCATCAGCACTGGCCCTTAGGGTAGTCGCGGGTGAGCATAGAATGGATTTCGCTTGAGTCGTATGAGGAATGCATTCCAGTAGATTTTGCACGCGACTTGCGCGGTCATCAGTGGATATTGAAGCAGAAACCGTGTGAGAGCGGCGCCATTTATTTCGCGCCTTTTCATCACCAAGCTTGCATCGAATATCGTGCCGGCGCTATCGGTGACGTCCATGTGCACGCGTAGATCAGCGCCTGGCAATTCGAATCGCCAATCGTAGTTTAGGCCCATCGGCAAAAACGGCGAAACGTGAAAGCCTTTGGCAAAATCCCAAGAATAAATACGCGCGTCAGCGCCGTGTTTTTGCGCGCTGCTGACCGGCAACACGTAGGCGTGGCGTTCACCCCACGGCGTGTTGGTGATCTCGGCAACGATGGTTTGTAAGGTTATGCCGTCGGCTGCAAAACAGTAATAGAAACTGACCGGATTCAAGCAGTAACCCAGGTAGCGCCAGTGCGCCAGCAGCCGCACCGGCCCCATTGGGCGCACGCCAGTGGCGCTTTCTACGCAATCGTAGATCGCTTGTTTGAGGGGTAGCGTTGGGTCGCCGTAGTAATCGCTGCGATGAAATGCGGCCAGATTGCGACGTCCAATCGACCACAGCCAACGATGCTGCAGTAGCGTTGGCAACTCGTCTAGATCCACGTACAACTGCGCCATGCGGTACTGAAAGGCGTGTGCGTGCGGCCGGTTGCGCCGATGGCGAACCTGACCTACGTAAATTGCGCTAGCCGACATTTTGAGGCGCCCAATCGCAACCGAGCGCGTTAGCTACGCGCACGCCACTGCGCAAGCCGTCTTCGTGAAAACCCCAACCCCAGTAGGCTCCACAAAACCAGGTGCGCTGTACGCCGTTGATTTCCGCCCAACGTGCTTGCGCTGCCACCGACGCATGCGAGTACACCGGGTGTGCGTAGTCCATGCGCGCCAAAATCTTCTCCGGCGCGATGCGTGCAGTGGCGTTTAAGGTTACAACAAACGGCGTTTTGCTGCGCAAATTCTGCAAATGGTTCATTGAATAACTGACCGTGCAGGCCGCCTCGTCCGGTTTGGACGTTTGTTTTAGGCGCAATACATTCCACGCCGCCCAGGCTTGTCGTTGTCTGGGCAACACGCTGGCGTCGGTGTGCAACACCGTTTCATTGCGTTGAAATGGCATCGCGCCGAGCACTTGTCGTTCTGCGACCGTCGCGTCACTGAGGATCGCCAATGTCTGATCGCTATGACAGGCAAACACTACTTGATCAAAGTGCGATTCATCTCCTGCGGAAAAAACGCGCACGCCGTTTGCACTGCGCTGTACGCTGATCACCGGCGCGCCGCGGCGAAACTGCGCGTGAATCGCTGGCACCAGTTTTTCCAAATAACGGGCGGAACCGCCCTTGACGACGCGCCAAAGTGGCCGATTGCCGGCATCTAACATCTGGTGATTGGCCATGAATTGAACCAGATACTTGGCCGGGAAATTCATGATCTGGGTAGCGGGTGAAGACCAAAGCGCTGAGGCCATCGGCACTAAGTGATCATGGATGAACAACTCGCCATACGCTTGCGCGCTCAGGTATTCGCCTAAACTTGGCCCCGGTCCAGGTTCTGTTAATAGCGCGGGCGCCTCGCGGTAGAAGCGTAGAATTTCCCGCACCATGCGTAAAAACCGCGGTTTGAAGAGATTGCGGCGTTGGCAAAACAAAGTATTTAAGTTGCTGGCGTTGTATTCCAGTCCAGAAATCTCGTTCTTAACCGAGAAACTCATCGTTGTGGCCTGCGTGGCCACCTCCAACTCAGTGAACAGCCGTGTCAATAAGGGATAATGATTGGGATTAAAGACAATAAACCCACTGTCGATCTGATGCTGTTCGCCATTGTGGTCGATTGCATGCGTATGAGTGTGCCCACCTAAACGTTTCTCCGCCTCATACAGCACCACCTCATGTTGGCGACCCAGTAGATAAGCCGCACCCAGTCCGGCGATTCCCGCGCCGACGATCGCGATACGCATGGGCTAACCTCAGTTGGCGCGCTGACGCGAGCGGGAATCGCGGATGCGGGTCGGCAGAGGCTTAAGTTCCCAAACCAAACCTATCCAAGACATTATTTTCAGCGCATACCAAGTTAGATCAATCTCCCACCAGTAAAAACCCTGGCGTACACTGGCCGGATAATGATGGTGATTATTGTGCCAACCTTCGCCCAGTGTGATCAGCGCCAACCAGAAGTTATTGCGACTGTCGTCGCGCGTTGCGTAGCGCCGTTTGCCCCAAACATGGGCTAGGGAATTGATGGTGACCGTGGCATGGAATAAAACGACTGTGGATACAAAAAATCCCCAAATCAGCAGTTGTGGTCCGCTGGTACCTAAACTTGGTGCGTAGTGTTCCAACACCATGCCGAGTAGAAACAACGCAGTTGCTAACGCGACGGGCACCAAAATGTCATAACGGTCCAGAAAGCGTAATTCTGGATAGCGCGCCAAATCAGGAATGCGCTGAAAATCAACCGCAAAAGCACGCGGAGTCATAAACCAACCCATATGGCTTTTCCAGAAGCCATGTTGGACCGGCGAATGTAAATCTTGCGGCTGGTCTGCATGGCGATGGTGATGGCGATGGTGCGCGGCCCACCATAATGGGCCGCGTTGCACTGAACTGGCACCAATGAAACCAAAGATAAGCTGCAAAACACGAGAGGTCTGAAAGGCACGGTGTGAGAAATAGCGATGGTAGAAACCGGTGATCGCAAACATGCGCAGCAGGTATAGGAATGCCGCAACGCTGAGGGCAAACCAGCTGAAACCCACAAAGAGGACGCCTAGGCAAGCGAGGTGCAGTCCGATAAATGGGACTACCCGTAACCAGTCGATCTGGTCCGCGGCCGGGCCATCAATGACATCGACCGCGCTGGTGTCGAACCACCGTTGTATTGCCACCCAGCAACGCGTCCAAATACCGCGGGTACGCGCTACGGTGTCGTCAAACGCGCCTTCGACGCAGTCAGCGGCGTGTTCCATATGGGCTCTGGCGGAATCCACGGCGTCTTCAACGCCACGCTCGACTTGTTGCGCTGCCGCGCCAACTTTCCGTTTGGCTTCCTGAAATGTGTCAGTGACAGCCTGCTCGATTTGAGCAGCCTGCATTGCGGCGTTTTCAGCGATGCGATCGTGCGTCATGCTGGATCTCGTCAGTCGGTCTGCGGCTCTACGCTGACCGCAGTGGTCACCGAGTTGGCGATAAAGCACGCTTTGTGCGCGCGTTCGTGCAATCCATGCAGTTCTTCGATGGTCGGCTGCCGGCCGGTGAATTCGATCCGCGGACGCAGCACCACGCGCACCATGCTCATACGTCCCTGTTCGTTCTTGTCGAGCGTTCCGATCGCATCGTCCGAATAAGACGCCACTTCGAAGCCTTTAACTGCCGCCAGCGCCAGGAGAGTAAGCATATGACATGAAGCGAGAGACGCCGTGAAGGCGTCCTCTGGATCTACTGCGTTGGGGTTGCCGTTAAATGCTGGCGCAGACGAGGCCAATAGTTGCTGATCGCCCTTGAACAGCCACTGGTGATCGCGAGAAAAAGACTTATCGGCAAAACTGCCGGCGCTGTGGGCAAATCGAATCGATGCGTGGTGCTCGCTCATCGGGCAGGGCTCTTTCAAGTTCAGGGTCCATGATTAGCGCGCATGGCATGCACGGTACGCAAGCGTGTGGTTGTCGATGCTTCGAGGTGTACGCAGATTGCGTGACAGTCGGATGCAAGGCGCGCAAGAGAAGGGTGTCCCACTGTTCATCGCAAGAGAAGGGTGTCCCACTGTTCATCGCAAGAGAAGGGTGTCCCACTGTTCA
>CAZLSB010000014.1:0-19413 GCA_964561825.1 uncultured Xanthomonas sp. | reverse complement strand
CGCAAGAGAAGGGTGTCCCACTGTTCATCGCAAGAGAAGGGTGTCCCACTGTTCATCGTGCGCCACGCTACTGCTTTATTAGTGGGTTGACTGCGCGACGACGCCCAACTCTAGTCCCACGGCTGTGAAGGCCGCGATGGCTTGGTCCAAGTCCTCGCGTCGATGTGCGGCTGACAACTGCACCCGAATTCGGGCTTGGCCTTTGGGAACGACAGGGAAGAAAAAGCCGATCACATAGATGCCGTGATCGAGCAGGCGCGCGGCGAATTCCTGCGCTAGTTTGGCGTCGCCCAACATCACCGGTGTTATGGGATGCACGCCCGGTTTCAGCGTGAAACCCGCGGCGCTCATGCGTTCGCGGAAATAGCGCGCGTTTTCCATCAAGGTATTGCGCAAATCGTCGGCGCTGCTGAGCAAATCAAAGACTTTGAGGCTGGCCGCCACGATCGGCGGCGGCAAGGAATTCGAGAACAAATAGGGGCGTGAACGCTGGCGCAAAAGATCAATGATCGCTTGGCGCCCGGTGGTGAATCCGCCCAATCCGCCACCCAGTGCTTTGCCCAAAGTGGAGGTAAACACGTCGATTTGGCTCATCACACCATGCAATTCGGCGCTGCCGCGGCCATTGGGCCCCAAAAAACCAGTGGCATGACATTCGTCGACATGCACCAAGGCATCGTATTGCTGCGCCAATGCGGTGAGCTTATCTAACGGTGCGATCGCGCCATCCATGCTGAATACGCCGTCGGTGGTGATCATTCGCGTGCGCGCGCCGGCGGCGGCTTGCAATTGGACTTCCAGATCGGCCATATCGGCGTTGGCATAGCGGTAACGTTGCGCCTTGCACAAACGCACGCCGTCGATAATGGAAGCGTGATTCAGCGCATCCGAAATGACCGCATCCTCACTGCCTAATAGGGGTTCGAAAAGCCCGCCGTTGGCGTCAAAACAAGCGGCGTACAGAATCGTATCGTCGGTGCCGAAGTATTCGGAGATGATGCGTTCCAGCTGTTTATGCAAATCCTGGGTGCCGCAAATAAATCGCACCGACGCCATGCCAAAACCGTGACTGTCCAATGCAGCCTGCGCGGCGGCGATGACCTCGGGATGATCAGCCAGGCCCAAATAGTTATTGGCGCAGAAATTCAACATTTCGCGACCGTCAGAAAGGGTAATCCGCGCGGACTGCGGCGTGACGATAATGCGCTCGCGCTTGTACAGGCCCTGGTCGGCGATCTCACGTAATTCTGCGGCGAAACGATCCTGAGATGGATAACTCATGGCGTGCATCCAAGCTGGGCAGAGGGCGAATTCTGCCACGGCTTTGCTCAAGTCTTGCGAAAGCGCTTTGCTTGGCGACTGACCAGAGCCAAGGCCCAGCTATCCGGCAGCAACTTGGTGAGCGTGCGTACAAAGCGATTCCAACGCCCATTCACATAGACGATGTCACCGCGTTCGCTGGCCTCAAAAGCCTGTTTGGCAACCGTGGCGGCATCCATCCACATAAAACTCGGCATGCGGGAAACCTTATCACGCATGCCGTTGACATCGTGGAATTCGCTGAAGGTAAATCCTGGGCAAAGTGCCATCACGTGCACGCCGCGGACGTTGGCTTCTTGCGCCAGTGATTGCGAAAAACGGATCAGATAACTTTTGGTGGCGCCGTAGAGCGTGTGGCCGGCAGTGCTAGGCACCAGTCCGGCCAAAGAGGCAACGTTAATGATTCGGCCGAAGCCGCGCTCTTGCATGCCCGGCAATAGGCGGTAGCTGAGCTCGGTTGGGGCCCACAACAACACCCGCAAGAAGTCCGCATGCGTGTTCCAGGGCACCGATAACAAGGTGCCGGGCACACCATAGCCCGCGTTGTTGATGAGGCCATCGGCGATCAGACCACGGGCATTGAGGGTTTCCACCAACCGTTCACAGGCTGAAGGATCACTGAGATCCTCGCTAACAACTGCGGCATCGCAGCCGTGTAGCGCGCGCAATTCGTCGGCAATTTGCTGCAGACGCTCGGTGCGACGCGCCACCAGGATCAAATCCCAACCGCGTGCCGCCCATTCGCGCGCGCAGGCTTCGCCGATGCCCGCGGATGCGCCGGTGATCAACATGCGAGACTTCATCGTAGAGTTTCCCGTCATTGATGAGGACTAACGATACCGAATCGACTAACGATTCAGCACTTTGACTGCCTTGATGACGATCCCATCTGGGCTGCGCGCAATGCCGAGTAGCCGACCGTTTGGGTCATGTACCGCTATTGATTGGCAAATGGGGGCTGCCGTCACCACCGGGTTGCCGTGGCTAAAGCGCACCAAATCCGCGCCGCTGATGCTAACTGCCGGCATGCCCGCCACCATCACTTCAATCGGTAACAAAAAGGCATCCAGCGCGGGCAGGTCACCGAGCAGGGCTTCCAGCGTTGCCATCGGCACCATATCGACCTGCCGAAATGGTGCGGCCCAAGTGCGCTGCAGCGCATGCACGTGCGCGCCGCAGCCCAGCGCTAGGCCCAGATCATCCACCAAGCTGCGGATATAGGTGCCCGATGCGCAATCGATGTCCAGCAGCAAAAACGGCGGCGTCCATTCGCGCAAAGTGAGGCGATCGATGCGCACCTGACGTACTGCTCGGTCCACTTCAATGCCCTGACGCGCCAGTTCGTAGAGCGGCGTACCGCCTTGTTTGATGGCGGAAAACATCGGTGGAGTTTGCAGAATTTCCCCACGAAACGCAGCCAGGGCAGCTTCGATGTCGGCTACTTCAATGCGCTCAATTGAGCCCTCACTAATTGGCCGTCCTTGCGCATCGAGTGTATCGGTGCGGATGCCCAAACGCGCAATCGCCCGGTAACCCTTATCGCCAGTCAATAGATGGACGCTAAGCTTAGTGGCCGCGCCAAAGCAGATCGGCAACAAGCCGCTAGCGAGTGGATCGAGACTGCCGGTATGACCGGCTTTATCGGCACGATACAACCATTTTACTTGCTGCAGCGCCGCGTTAGAACTAGGCCCGCAGGGTTTATCGAGCAATAGAACGCCATCGATGGGGCGTCGTGTAGAGCGCATGGTGCAAAAATGGTCTGTTGAGGGTGTGGCATCAGCCGCCGATTGCGGCCCGGTTTGTGCCGCACAATCGCCCTAATCGTTAAGGCGCGGGTTCGTCACTGAGATTTTGGCGCAATAGTTCGTCAATGCGACCACCACGATCGACCGAGTCGTCGTAGTGAAAGCGCAGTTCAGGTACCGTGCGGGTGCTCATCAACTTTGACAAGGCCTGCCGGTAGCGCTTGGCCTCTTCTTTCAGCAAGGTGAGGGCAGGGCGCGCATCGTCTGGGTTGAGCGCCGTGATATAGACTTTGGCGACCGCCAGATCACGGGTCACTTCCACATCGGAAACGCTGACTTCGGGCAACAACTGACCCTTCACGTCCTCGTGCACCAGCACCGCTACTTCGCGTCGCAGCTGGGCTGCGACGCGGTCGGTGCGTTCAAAACCTCCGCGTGCCATCGGCGTTGCCCTCAGGACGACAAGATGCGTTGAACTTCGATCCGATCGAAGCACTCGATCTGATCGCCAGGTTTGACGTCGTTGTAGGCCTTCACGGCGATGCCACATTCCATGCCGTTGCGAACGTCGTCGACGATTTCTTTGAAGCGACGTAGCGATTCCAGCTCGCCCTCGAAGACCACGACATTGTCGCGCAACACGCGAATCGGTTTGTTGCGCTTGACCACGCCCTCAATGACCATACAACCGGCGACCGCGCCGAATTTGCTGGAGCGGAATACATCGCGAACCTGCGCCAAACCGATAATTTGCTCGCGAACTTCGGTGCCGAGCATGCCAGTGAGCGCTTTGCGCACATGGTCGATGGCTTCGTAAATGATGCTGTAATAGTTGATCTCAACGCCGCCTTCCTGCAGCACTTTACGAGCCTGCGCGTCGGCGCGAACGTTGAATCCAATGACGATGGCTTTCGCGGCGACGGCCAAGGTGGCGTCGGATTCGGTGATGCCACCGACACCCGAGGCGATGATGTTGACCTTGATCTGATCGGTAGCCAGTCCGGCGAGCGATTCGCGCAGTGCTTCGGCGCTGCCCTGCACATCGGCTTTGACCAGCAAGTTGAGGGTTTGCACCTCGCCTTGACCCATCTGCGCGAAAATATCGTCGAGCTTGTTCGATTGGTTCTTCGCCAAGCGCACATCACGGCTGCGCAACTCGCGCGCTACTGCCGCTTCACGCGCAGCGCGTTCATCGGCGACCACCAGGAAGTCATCGCCGGCGTTCGGCGTGCCCTGCAGACCAATGACCACCGTTGGAATAGACGGGCCAGCTTCGGAAATCTGTCGACCGGCTTCGTCGTACATCGCGCGCACGCGGCCCCACTGCATACCGGCGAGGATGACGTCGCCCTTCTTCAGTGTGCCGCTTTGCACCAGAACGGTCGCTACCGGGCCACGGCCCTTGTCGAGCGTTGATTCAACCACGCTGCCCCGCGCGCGGCCTTTCGCCGGCGTGCGCAGTTCCAAAACTTCTGACTGCACCAAAATGGCGTCGAGCAGGTTATCGATGCCCATGCCAGTCTTGGCTGACACCGGGATGACCTGTACGTCCCCACCGTATTCTTCCGGCACAATTTCGTGCTGCAACAAGCCTTGTTTGACGCGCTCTGGATCGGCGTCCGGCTTATCCATTTTATTGACCGCGACGATGATCGGCACTTTGGCCGTTTTGGCGTGTTTGATTGCTTCGATGGTCTGCGGCATCACGCCGTCATCGGCGGCAACCACCAGGATCACGATGTCGGTGATCTTGGCGCCGCGCGCACGCATTTGCGTGAAGGCCGAGTGACCCGGCGTATCCAGGAAGGTAACGATGCCCTTCTTGGTATTGACGTGATAAGCGCCGATGTGCTGGGTGATGCCACCGGCTTCGCCTGCTGCGACGCGGGTGCGACGAATGTGATCGAGCAGCGAGGTTTTGCCGTGATCGACGTGACCCATGATGGTCACCACCGGCGGACGCGGCAGCGCTTCGCCAGCGGTCGGGTCACTCGACACCACTTCCGCTTCAACGTCACGCGCGCCGGACTTCTTCACGGCATGACCGAGTTCTTCCGACACCAACACCGCGGTGTCGTGGTCGATGCTTTGGTTAATCGTCACCATGACGCCCATTTTCATCAACGCCTTGATGACTTCGGGCGCCTTCACGGCGAGTCGCTGCGCTAAATCGGCAACAACAATGGTATCGCCCACTTCCACTTCGCGGGTGACTGGCGCGGTCGGCTTGGAGAAGCCGTGATCACGACCACCGCGCTGAGGTTCCGGTGCGGCGTGTCGGCGATGCGGCTTCTTTTTGGCGCGTCGTGCGTGGTCGCTCAAATGCAACTGGCCTGCGGCCACCGCTGGTTCGGCGTCGTCAACCACCACTTCTTCGGTGATGGCGCGCGCCACCGGCGCACCGCGGTGTGGCGGCGCCTTGTGCGGCTTGTTGTTGTGATGACCGCGCGACTTGTCTTCCGCTTCGGTGCGCACTTTCTTAGGCTTGGCAGCTTCAGCTTTAACGCGTTCTTCTTCGGCGACTCGCTTGGCTTCTTCTTCGCGCGCGGCCTGTTCGGCGGCGCTTTTTTCGGCATCTTCGCGTTCGCGACGGGCCTTTTCTTCGGCTTGGCGCAATAGTTCTTCGTCGGCCTTGCGGCGCGCATCGGCATCGCGGCGCGCAATGTCTTCGGATTCCCGGCTCAGATGCGATTCACTCAACAGCTTTTGCGCCGCCTCGCGGATCGGATCGTGTTCAGATTGCTCGGCGACCGTGCTGCGCTTGACGTAGGTCTTTTGTTGCCGCACTTCGACATTGACGGTTTTCGCGCCCCGTCCCGGACCGCCCGTCGGCACACTGAGCTCGCTGATCGTCTTGCGCTTCAGGGTAATCTGACTTGGCGCTTTCAGATCCGCTTTAGATTTTCCATGCGACGAACGCAGGTGCTCTAGCAGCGCGACTTTCTCGTTGGCGCTGATTTCCTGTTGCGCGCTGCCAAACTTCATGCCGGCCTCAGCCAACTGTTCCAGCAGGCGTTCGGGGCTAACCCCCAGCACAGACGCCAGCTTTTCGACGGTCACTCCTGCCATGCACTTCTCTCCAAATTCAACATCGGCCGCGGCTGCTCATGCGCCGCGTGCCATTTTGTCTCAAGCTAGGTTGCTGTCCGCAAACATGGGGGCACGCGCGGCCATAATCAGGCTAGCGGCACGTTCCAAGGTCATGCCCTCAACGTCCATCAATTCGTCTACCGCCAAATCGGCTAAATCGTCGCGCGTGCGGATGCCACGACCGGACATCGCGTAGGCGGTGGCTTCATCCATGCCGCTCACGGCTAGCAACGAAGCATCCGGCCGATGCTCGTCGAGCGCCTCTTCCTTGGCGATCATCTCAGTCAGCAAGGCATCGCGGGCTCGGGCGCGTAATTCCTCAACCAAGTCCTCATCGAACTCGTCGATGGACAACAGTTCACCGGCCGGCACATAAGCCACTTCTTCGACTGAACTGAAGCCCTCGCGCACCAAAATGGCGGCGATTTCCTCATCGACCTGCAAACGGGTAGTGAACATTTCTACCGACAAGCTCGATTCCGCCTCGCTCTTGGCTTGTGCCTGGCCTTGCGTCATCACGTTCAGCTGCCAACCAGTCAACTTGCTGGCCAAGCGCACGTTTTGTCCGCCGCGGCCAATCGCCTGCGAAAGTTTGTCTTCCGCGACGGCCAAATCCATCGCGTGTTTTTCTTCGTCAACGACGATTGACTGCACTTCGGCTGGCGCCATCGCGTTAATCACGAACTGCGCCGGATTGTCATTCCACAGCACGATGTCGATCCGTTCGCCGTTCAATTCATTTGATACCGCCTTGACACGCGAACCTTGCATGCCGATGCAAGCACCGACGGGATCGGTACGGTTGTCATTGGCGCGCACCGCGATTTTTGCGCGATCGCCCGGATCACGTGCCGCCGCCATGACGGTAACCACGCCTTGGCCCACTTCCGGGACTTCCAGCTTGAACAACTCCATCATGAACTCAGGGGCGGTACGTGACACAAACAACTGCGGTCCGCGCGCTTCAGAGCGCACGTCGTACAGATAACCGCGGACACGGTCGCCAGAGCGGAAATTTTCGCGTGGCACGATGCGTTCGCGCAAAATGACCGCTTCGGCATTGCCGCCTAAATCCAGGTAAATGTGGCCGCGCTCAATGCGCTTGATCACACCTGTCACCAATGCGCCGAGCTTCTCTTTGTATTGGTCAACAACTTGGGAACGCTCTGCCTCGCGGACACGCTGCACGATGACTTGTTTGGCAGCCTGCGCGGCGATGCGGCCGAACTCCGCGTTCTCAATCGGCTCTTCGATAAAACCGCCCAGTTCCACATTGGCGTCGGTTTCGATCGCAACCGTGTGCGCGGCCTGGCGTTCTGGGAACTCCAATTGAGCGTCGTCAGCGATGACCTCCCAGCGCCGGAAAGTCTCATAACTCCCAGTACTGCGATTGATCACCACGCGAGCCAGAATGTCGCCACCGTGTTTGCGCTTTGCGGCTGAGGCCAGCGCGGCTTCCAGTGCGTCAAAAATAACGCCACGCGGTACGCCTTTTTCGTTGGCGACTGCGTCGGCGACCAACAGCATTTCCTTACTCATCTTTCTTTCCTTTGCGAGAGGAACGTGAGGCTGATGCCGGCGCAAAATGAGGCACCAGCTTCGCCTTTTCGATATCGGCGATCGCCAGTGACACTGGGCCGGTGTCCATTTCCACCGTAACTAGGCCATCGGCAACGCCAGTAATACGTCCCTGAAAACGCCGTCGACCGGCAATGGGCAAAGCTGTCGTTGCGCGCAAATCTGAGCCTACAAATCGCGCAAATTGATCCGCGCGATAGAGTGGGCGATCCAGGCCTGGTGACGACACTTCCAGCGTGTAATTGCCGGTGATCGGATCGTGCACGTCTAAGAGCGCGGAAACTTCGCGACTGACCTGTTCACAATCATCCAAGGTAATTGGGCGATTCGAATGGTCAATATAGAGGCGCAATAAGCCTCCGGCGCGCGATAGCGCCAATTCGATGCCCCATAATTCGAGTCCAAGCGACTGCACCGTGGGGCCTAGCAGTGCCTCGAGTTCCGCCTTTCGCTGCGACATGCAACCCCGGCCTGGGTGAACTTCGGGCAACAAAAAAGCCTCCGAAGAGGCTTTCTGTCGAAAACCATTGGTAGCGGGGGCAGGATTTGAACCTGCGACCTTCGGGTTATGAGCCCGACGAGCTGCCTGACTGCTCCACCCCGCACCAGAAGCTGACCATAGTAGCCTGCTCGTGTGCGAATCGCAAGGGCTGGGGCAGGCCTTTCAGCGGGTGAACTTGACCGTGTACTCGTAGTACTCGGGCAACAAGTTGTAGCGTCGGTCGGCGATCGTGTAGGCCTTGTAGTTCTGCTTGGCCAGGTATTTTTCGATCTCAACCTTGGCGTCCTTATCGGCCGTTTCGGCCCCCGAAAGCGCGCCCACATAGATCTTGAAGCGGAATTGATCCGCGACTTTCTCATCACGAGTGGGTGCCTGTCCGTAGGTTGACGTGGTGCAACCGGACAAGAAGGAACCACTCAGCAGCGTAATGCACATCAACAACACTGCTGGTTTTAAGAGCCGCATAGAATTTTTCATAAGAACTTTAAATGGCAGGAAAAAAAAGATCGAATGCTGCGCCGAGGAAATACATTTGATTGTGGATTCTTGCGGCCTCATCGCCGGAGTATCACGCGATTTGTGCGGGGCGGCAAGCCAAACAGCGGCAACACGAGCAGGCATTGACAGCAAGCAAACAACCGGTCCGCACATGCGGCTATGATGACGAAGTGTCCTTCTACTACCCACTTGGAGCACCTCATGCCTTTACGCGTTGGCATCAACGGTTACGGCCGCATCGGTCGAAATATCATGCGTGCAGTTTACGAATCCGGTCGCAGTGATGAGATTCAAATTGTTGCCGTAAATGACCTCGGTGATGCGCACACGAATGCCCATCTCACCCAATACGACACCGCGCATGGCCGTTTCGGCTTTGAGGTCGGTCTGGACGGCGATCACCTCGTCATTGCCGGCGATCGCATTCGTGCCTTGGCTGAGCGCGATCCGTCAAAGTTGCCTTGGGGTGAACTTGGCGTTGATCTGGTCATGGAATGCACCGGCTTGTTCAATAGCAAGGCCAAAGGCGGTTCTCATTTACTTGGGGGCGCCAAAAAGGTCCTGCTTTCTGCTCCGGGCAGCAGCGATGTCGATGCGACCATCGTTTATGGCGTAAACCATCACGTGTTACGTGCTGAGCATACCGTCGTATCGAACGCCTCTTGCACGACCAACTGTTTGGCGCCACTGGCTAAGGTGCTGCACGAAGGTATCGGTATCACCCACGGTTTGATGACCACCATCCACGCCTACACCAATGATCAAGTGTTGACGGATGTCTATCACTCCGATTTGCGCCGCGCGCGATCGGCGACGATGTCACAAATCCCAACTAAGACGGGCGCCGCCGCTGCAGTTGGACTAGTGCTACCGGAGCTCAACGGCAAACTTGATGGCTTCGCGATGCGCGTGCCGACGATCAATGTGTCGGTGGTTGACCTGAGCTTCGTTGCCGCGCGACCGACCACCAAGGCAGAAATCGACCAACTCGTTCTGGATGCCTCAACCGGCGCCTTGGCTGGAATTTTAGGAATCAATACGAAGCCTTTGGTGTCAGTTGACTTCAACCACGATTCGCGATCGTCGATCTACGACGCCACTTTGACCAAAGTAATGGGCGGCACACTCGTGAAAGTGTGTGCCTGGTACGACAACGAGTGGGGTTTCAGTAATCGCATGCTCGACACCGCGCTCGCACTGATGCGCGCCTAGGGTTTGCGCTGGCGTCCCGCGTCTGGCTGATGGGCCGCGACGGGACGCCATTTAGATAGATGTGAGCGACGGCGCCCACGGCGCCGTCGCTCGTTTCAGGCCTGAATTGATCTGCTGCAGCGCAGCATAAGTGCTTGTTCTGATCGTTAGTTTTTTGTTGCGTTCAGTTGACAGCACTACTTATTATCCACTCGTCTCATCCCTGTCCCAAATACCTAGAAAGGAATCCGCGCATGCACCTCCAGCGGC
The DNA here is from genome assembly GCA_964561825.1 of uncultured Xanthomonas sp. Classification (GTDB taxonomy): domain Bacteria; phylum Pseudomonadota; class Gammaproteobacteria; order Xanthomonadales; family SZUA-5; genus JADKFD01. Next base: position 9,216 of record CAZLSB010000014.1, on the reverse strand, counting down.
TCGTACCACTGGCAATAGCCGGTCTCCTGTTGGGAGCTTGCTCCGGCAGCAGCAACAGTCCGCGGGCCACCCCGCAGCCACCCGCAACCAATAGCAATGGCGGTTTTGTCAGCGGCATCATGACGGCCAGATTCGATACCGCCGCGGGAGTCATACCGTTCCCCAATAATCTATTGAGCCAGGGTAGCCGCGATCTGACGGTCAACGCCCCGGCTGCCAACCCAACTAACTTCGGCGACCCGACCGTCGCTCTGAACGCGATTGACGGTTTTAGCACTTCCGCACCGTGGACCATGGTCTTCTCGGCTGCCCTCGCCCCGGCTACTTTGGTGCCCGGTCAGACGGTGCGCGTATTTGAAGTACAGATCGTGACCTCCGGCCCCGGCACCGGCGCGGTGCAGAGCGTCGTTCGCGAACTCGCTTCGCCGGCAGACTTTGTTGCCGCAGTGGCAACCAGCGATGCGAGCGGTCGTACCCTTGCGATTGTCCCGACTAGGCCGCTGGAAGAGCTGAAGTCGTACATGGCGGTGGTTACCAGCGGGGTTACTGATACCGCAGGCAACAACGCAACGCCTGACCAGACCTATTTCCTCGCCAAGCGCACCTCGCCATTGGCGTCCGGAAGTGGTGCAGCTTGCGTGTCGCTAGAGCCCTTGTTGCCCGCCAGCACCGCTTGTGCACTTGAGCCACTGCGCGCTCTGACAAATACCTTCGAAACAGCAGCCGCTGCGCGCGGTGTGGTTCGCAATGACATTGTCATGTCTTGGGTTGCCAATACGCAGGGTGTCACACCCACCTTGCGTGCACTGCGCACCACCACGCGTTCGGCACCTACACGATTCATTCGCACTGGCTTGACCACGGCTGCAGCCGGCTTGCCGCCAATTGGCGATATTTACATCGGTACTATCGAGCTGCCTTATTATTTGCAAGCGCCCGGTCGCGGTACACCAGCCAACCCACCGTCGGTGGTATTGACCGGCTTCTGGCAGGCGGCCCCGGGCGCTTATGCTCCGCCGTTCAATGCGCTGGGCTTAGACCCAACGTCGACCAATTTGACCGTGGCCAACCCATTCCCCGTGCGTCGGTCGACGGAAATCGTACCGGTTTTGGCTACGCTGCCAAATGCCGCTTCTGGTCGCACCCGACCCGCCACTGGCTGGCCGGTGGTCATGTTTCAGCATGGTGTGACGCGCAGTCGCTGCGACATGCTGGCCATCTCCGCAACGATGGCGCAAGCGGGCTTTGCAGTGATCGCCATCGATCAGCCCTTGCACGGTGCATCACCGACGTCTACTACTGATAGCTGCCGTCCCTTCTACATCGGCGCAACTCCATTCGCATCCTTGGGTGCACGAGAGCGCACCTTCGATGTCGACTTGATCAACAACACCACGGGCGCCGCTGGCCCTGATGGCGTCGTCGATGGTTCGGGCTCGCATAACATCAATTTGGCCAGTTTGCTGACCTCGCGTGACAATCTGCGTCAAGCAGCGACCGATTTGTCCGTAGTTGCAGTCACTGTTCCAACGATGGACCTGGATGGTAACGGTGTGCCAGATTTCGACGGATCGCGCATCGTATTTGTGGGTCAGTCTCTCGGTGGCATCGTAGGCACGGTGTTTATGGCGCTGGAACCGACGGTCAACACCGGCGTACTAAACGTGCCCGGCGGTCAAATTGCGTTCCTGCTGAATGGCAGTCCGACTTTCGGACCGCGGATTCGAGCGGGTGTCGCGGCGGGCCGCGGCATCACCACGGCGGACCCGTCCTTTCCAGGTTTGCTCGGTCAGTTCCTAGTGGTCACCCAAACTGTGCTCGATTCCGGCGATCCAATCAATTACGCACGTTTGACCACCAATGAGCGCATTTTGCTGCAGGAAGTCGTCGGTGGTGGTGCGGTGCTGCCAGACCAAGTGATTCCGAACACCGTTGCTGGCGCTCCATTGGCCGGCACCGAGCCGCTGATCGCTGCCATGGGGCTCAGCACAATTACGCAAACGACCGCCAATGCGAATGGCATTCGCGGTGTCGTGCGGTTCATCCAGGGCGATCACGGATCGCTGCTTTCACCTGCGGCCTCGGCACGAGCCACGGTTGAAATGCAGACCCAGATGGCGTCCATGCTGGCATCGAACGGCACGCAGGTTGCTGTCACCGATACAACTGTGATTCGTACGCAGTGACCCCCGACGCGAAACCATGGAGACCAAAATGAAGCTCATCGGAACTCCCCGCGCGCCGCAGCACCGCGTGCTAACGGCAGCCCTAACCGTTGCCTTTGCCGCCAGCGCCATGCCCGCGTGGGCGTATGAATACACCAATGGCGATTTCTCGCTAACCACTTCAAATACGGCTAGTTACGGCATTCAGTCGCGCGTCCAGAAAGCCGACACCGATTTGATTGGCAAGGCGAATTTATTCACGCCTGTGCCGCCGTCAGCGGCCATCCCCACCGGGATCCCGTTCCCGGCCGCATTGCCAAATGCACAGCAACGGCTTTTGCCTGGACGATTCTCGGTCAACAGCGACGACGGCAACCGCAAGTGGGACCGCGGAGACGTCTTTTCCAACGCCATCAAGTGGACGGGCGAACTCTCCTGGCAGTACGGGGAGAATTTCGGCGGATTTGCTCGCGCTACCTCGTTCTATGATTTCGAGAATCAGCGTCGTGACGACATCTCGGAGTTGGCAAAACAGAAAGTTGGCAAAGATACGCAGCTGCTCGACTTTTTCGCCTACGGGAACTTCAAGCTGGGAAGCGTGGATAGCACCGTGCGACTTGGCCGGCAGGTCGTAAGCTGGGGTGAGAGTACTTTCATCCAGCAAGGCATCAACGTTATCAACCCGATTGACGTTTCCAAGCTGCGAGTCGCCGGCTCAGAGCTCAAAGAAGCCTTTCTGCCCATCGATATGCTCCACACGAGTTTCAGCTTCAACGAGAACCTGTCGCTTGAAGCTCTGTATATGCTCGAGTTTGAGAATACCGAACCAGAACCATCCGGCACCTACTTCAGCAGCAACGACTTCGCCGCATTGGGTGGTGAGTACGTGATGTTGAACTTCGGTTTGGTGCCACAGCCCATCAGTTTGGGTGCTTGTGGCGCAATTTTGGCGGGCCAGAACCCACTGGGATTGAATCCATTTGCGCTCGCCATTCAGCGCAGTGGCGCGTGCGCCGCTGCGGTGCCGCGATCGGCGGATCGTTATGCCAGAGAGAACGGCCAATACGGCTTGGCTCTGCGGTATTTCTCGCCCGAGCTAAACAACACCGAGTTCGCGCTGTATTTCCTTAATTACCACAGCCGCGTACCGGTTCTTTCCGGAACCAGTGTTACTAACTCCAGCGCCAACTCAGCGCGTTATTTTGCGGAATATCCGGAAGATATTGAGTTGTACGGTTTCAGCTTCAACACCACTCTGGAAGCGTCGGGCATCGCCCTGCAGGGTGAAATCAGTTACAGACCAAACACCCCGCTGCAGATTGACGATGTGGAGTTGCTGTTTGCAGCACTCAGCCCACTCAATGCTGTCATTCAAGCGCCGGTCAATCGCTTTGTAAGCCAGCTGGGTTCGTTTGGGCCAAACCAGTACGTGCGGGGTTGGGAACGCCACGAACTTAGCCAGTTCCAATTCACCGCAACCAAGATTTTTGGGCCTGGTAATTGGATGGCAGCCGACCAAATTTCCACTGTTATGGAAATGGGCTTTACCAAGGTGTGGGATCTGCCTGATCCAAGCGTGTTGCGCTACCAGGGTGACGGCACCGATACCGGTGGCGGTCCAGACTTTCTCACGGGCGCATTCCGCAATCCTGAGACGCTCACTGAAGGATTCCCAACGTCATTCTCTTGGGGCTATCGTTTAGCCGGCCGCGCCGATTACAACAATGCATTCGGTTCGCCGTTTACGCTATCGCCGCGATTTGCCTTCAATCATGACGTGAATGGCATTTCACCCGGCCCAGGTGGTAATTTCCTTGAAGACCGTCGCTCACTTACCCTCGGTGTAGAGGCCAACTACCTCAACGAATGGTCGGTCGACGTAAGTTACACACGCTTTTCAGGTGCTGGCATATTCAATTTGCTTAACGACCGCGATTTCGTCGCATTCACTGCGCGTTATTCGTTCTGATCTAGTCGACAGGAGGGGAGAGCAACATGACAATCCGCAAGGTGCGCCTGCTAGGCGCGATTTTGGGCCTGTCGATGACAGCTGGGTTGCAAGCGGGTGTACCGCAAGCACAGGCCGATCGACTTGGACGTGACTTAACGCCCATTGGTGGTGAAAAGGCCGGTAACAAAGAAGGCACCATTCCCGCGTGGGAAGGCGGCATTACGCGCGCGCCGGCAAACTTTAAACTGGGTGACTTTCACCCAGATCCGTTTGCCGCTGACAAGGTGACGATGGCGATCACTCAGGCCAACTACAAAGACAGTGCGGCCAAACTGTCGCTTGGTCAGCAAGGTATGTTTGCGAAGTATCCGACCTTTCGGATGGACGTTTATCCGACTCGGCGCAGTGCATCTTACTCAGACCGCATTTATCGCACTACCAAAGCAAATGCGGTGTCGGCAAAGATGGTTGGGGACGGCGCCGGTGTTGAAGGTGTTGCCGAGGGAATACCGTTTCCGATTCCGCAGGACGGCTTCCAGGTCATTTGGAACCATAAGCTTAAGTACCGCGGCGTAGCGGTGAAGCGCTGGGCCAACCAAGCAGCGCCGACTGCAACGGGTTCATACATTCCCGTTCGCATTCGCGAAGAGGTACTTGGGCTCTATTGGAAAGAAGGCAATACAATCGCCGACATCAACAACGTTCTGACGTATTTCTATCAGGAAGTGCTGTCGCCCGCGCGATTGGCCGGCAGTGTGCTGTTGGTGCACGAAACGCTGAACCAAGAGGCGCAGCCACGCAATGCATGGGTTTACAACCCAGGCCAACGGCGCGTGCGCAAAGCTCCGAACGTAGCCTATGACAATCCAGGCACAGCCTCTGACGGTCTGCGTACCAATGACATGTTCGACATGTTCAACGGCGCGTTGGATCGCTTTGACTGGAAACTGGTCGGCAAGCGCGAAATGTACGTTCCGTATAACAACTACAAAGCGCATGCGAAGGGACTTGACTATAAGGACATTATCCGTCCCGGTCACGTCAACCCGGACATTATGCGCTATGAGCTGCATCGCGTATGGGTGGTCGACGCGACGTTGAAACAAGGCTTTCGACACATCAACAAGCGTCGCACCTTCTATCTGGATGAAGATAGCTGGCAGATCCTGATGGTCGATCACTACGACAGTCAAGGTCAAATGTGGCGCTACAGCGAAGCGGCGGTCATCAATTTCTACGATCAGCCGGTGTTGTGGACAACACTTGAAACCCATTACGATATGAAATCCGGCCGTTATATTACGTCTGGCATCGATAACATGGAAACTGCGGTAGATTTCTCGTTCCAAACGACACCGGAGAACTTCTCTCCACAAGCGCTGCGTAATCGCGGCGTACGTTAAACCGTCGTTGTTATAACGCCAGCCGGGGAACACCAATCCCGGCTGGCGTTTGCATTTAAGGAGCCGCAGTCTGCGGAAACTCAGCAGCAGCTTTGCAGTCTTGCAACAGCCAATTCGAGGGAGAAGCGAATGAGGCACCGAATTTTGCGCGACTGGCGGCGCCAGTCGCTAGGCATCGTATGTACGTTAGCCTTTGTTAGTTCAACACAAGCGCAGAATGACGCAGTCGACCCGGCGCCAAGTAATTGGCCTGATCCGGCTACGTCATCGGCGCAAATTCTCAATATTGCGCAGATTGAAAAGTCGCTGATGCTTGACGGCGCCAACTCTCGCGATCGCGCAGTTGTCGTGGGTGACCGCGGACACATTCTGGTTTCAGAGTCGCGCAGCGAATGGCGCCAAGTCCCTGCCCCTACGCGCAGCATGCTCACAGCTGTTGACGCCGTCGACAACTCCCTTTGGGCTGTTGGGCATGATCAGGTCATTATTTCCAGCAGCGATGGTGGTTTGACTTGGACCTTGCAACACAGCTCGACCAGTTCAGACGGTCCACTGTTGGATGTGTTGTTTTTGGATAGCTCCAGAGGCTTCGCGGTTGGCGCTTATGGCCAGTTCCTAAGCACCACTGATGCTGGCGCAACCTGGACGGTTGAACTGATCAGCGATAGGGCTACGGGCAGCTCCCCCGCACCCGTTGGTGCGGCAACTGACCCGGCAGATGTGGACGCCGACTTGGCCAGCACAGACGTGGGCGAAGACGAAGGTGATCCGCATTTAAACGCCATTGTGCGGACGCCAGTCGGTCTACTGATCGTTGGAGAGGCGGGTGCCGCATATCGATCGAAAGACGACGGGAAAACCTGGAGCAAGGCAGATTTACCCTACGAAGGCTCGATGTTTGGTGTGGTCGCCCTAGACAATGGTCTGGTCGTGAGTTTTGGACTGCGTGGCAATGCGTTTTCGACAGCAAATCTAGGTGAATCGTGGGAGCGCCTCGAAACGGGGACTGAGTCCACGCTCTTGGGCGGGTCAGCTGTGAGTGGCGGTCGGGCAGTCATCGTGGGAGATGGCGGTACGGTAATGCTGCTGCCGGCTAATTCTAACCAGCTTCGCCGCTATGCGTTTTCCGATGGTGGTGTCATGAGTTCGGTGCTGCCGCTGAGTGAAATTGAGTTCCTAACGATCGGCGAGAACGGTCTCGCCCCATATCAGCCGAACTGAGCGGGAGTATAGCATGGCAGGCACTGGAGCAGATTCGGGGCAAACCTATCCGCTGTTAGAGCGGATCATTTTCGGCAATCGACCGGTAGTACTGGCAATCTTTGCGCTAATTACACTTGGCTGTTTGTTCGCAGCCAGTCAATTGCGAATAGATGCGGGATTCCGCAAACAGTTGCCGTTGCAACATGAATACATGCAGACCTTCGTCGACTACGAGGTCGAGTTTGGAGGTGCGAATCGCGTTTTTGTCGCCTTAATTGATAAGAGCGGCGATATTTTCAATAAGGAGTTTTTCACGTCTTTAGAAGCGGCGACTGAGGCCGTAAAAGCGATCAACGAAGTAGACCCAGCGCGCGTGAGATCGGCTTTTACGCCGAATACGCGATTTGTTGAAATCGTAGAGGGTGGGTTCGCCGGTGGTAATGTAATTCCATCCAACTTCTCAACAACGGCACCCGGTTTTGACCCCACAGCCGAAGACTTCCAGGTTATTCGAACTAATATTGTCAAGGCGAACATCGTAGGTCGCTTAGTAGCAAAAGATTTTTCAGGCGCAATGGTTCAGGCCGAACTTATTCCTGAAACCGCCGCGCCCGGTGGGAAATTGGACTATCAAGAAATCGGCAACAAGCTGGAAGCCATCCGCACTCAGCTTGAGAAAGGCAATGTGACGGTCCATATCATCGGTTTTACCAAAGTGGTCGATGATATTGCGGATGGCGCGCGCTCAGTGATGTACTTCTTCTTGGCGACCATCCTGTTTACCTGGCTGCTGCTTTTTATCTATTCAACTTCTTTCAAACTCGCAACTTTGACCGTGGCTGCTGCGTTCATTGCGGTTATTTGGATGCTCGGTGCTTTACGTTTCATGGGATTTGGTATTGATCCAATGAATATGTTGACACCGTTTTTGATTTTTGCGATTGCCGTCAGTCACGGCGAGCAAATGATCAATCGCTATCGCGGCGAGATATTCTTCGGAGGGTTGGAGGAGGGCACTCCGGAGGAACTGCAATCGCGTCATGGTGTGGAGTCGAAGGAAGCGGCGATCAGGGCGTTTCGGCGGCTGTTGATTCCGGGTTCGGTGGCACTGGCTGCTGGCTGTATTGGCTTCGCGACTATTTTACTGATTCCGGTCAAAATGATTTTTGAGCTGGCGGTTACCGCGACGGTGGGTGTGTTTCTCACCCTTTTCACCAATTTGATTCTGCTGCCGATTCTGCTCTCTTACACGAAGTTAGCGAACTTACCCCGCAAGCGCGCTTATCGACTCCGGCAGATTACGGCGTTTGATCACATCTGGTCTTTCTTGACACGATTTAGTCGCCATAAGACGGCCGCGGTGGTGATCATTTTTGGCGTTGCGACGTGGTATTTCGCCCACCAGCACGGCAGCAAAATGATGATCGGCGACGCCCGTGAGGGCGTGGCAGAGTTACGTTCGGATGCTCGCTACAACCAGGATGCGCGGCTCATTACCGAGCGCTTTTCCTTGTCGACCGACATCATTAACGTGATCGCCGAGGTGGGCCCATTTGCGTGTACCGAGAGTTTTGCGGCGATGGAAACCATGGATCGGTTTTCATGGAATATGCAAAACGTGGCCGGTGTGCAGCAGGTCGTTTCACTGGCTAACGTGGGTAGAATCGTCACTGCGGGCTACAACGAAGGCAGTCTCAAGTGGCGTGCACTTCCGCGCAATACAGAAGTGATGCGTCAGAGTTTGTCGAGCGTCGAGACCGATTCGGGATTGCTCGATTCTCCCGAGTGTCGAGCGATGCCCATCATCATTTTCACCGAAGATCACAAGGCAGAAACCATCATTCGCGTGGTGGATGCGGTGAAAAAGTTCCGTGCTGACAATAAGACCTTCGACATTAATTTTAAGGTTGATCGAGCTGCGGCAGAAGCAGCGGCCTTGGCAAAGGGCGAAGAGTATCGAACGGATCAGGTTAATCTGCGATTGGCGACGGGCAGCGTAGGTGTGGCTGCAGCGATCAACGAGACGGTAAGTGCGCTGGAAAAACCGATGCTCTATTTGTTGTATGCAGCGGTTTTCTTGATGTGCATATTGAGCTTTAAGAACCCACTAGCCGCAGCTTGCATTGTATTGCCGCTTATTTTAGTTACGGCATTGGCTGAAGCGCTTATGGTCGAACTTGAAATCGGCCTGAAAGTGAACACGCTCACAGTGGTGGCGCTTGGCGTGGGCATCGGCGTGGACTACGCGATCTATATCTTTGCTCGTATGCGTGAGCTAATGATGCAGGGCAAAGGTTTGAGTCAGTCTTATTTTGAGGCATTGAAGACTACCGGTATCGCGATTTTCTATACGGCATTAACCTTGGCCGTCGGTGTCGCGACATGGATTTTCTCTGAGCTGAAGTTCCAAGCTGACATGGGCTTGATGCTGACTTTCATGTTTGTGGTTAACATGATCGCAGCCATTGTGTTCCTGCCAGCATTGTGTCGCTGG
>CAZLSB010000013.1:0-28643 GCA_964561825.1 uncultured Xanthomonas sp. | reverse complement strand
GCAAGCTTGCCGGCTTTCACCCCATAACCGCACACGCTACCCCGTCCAACTGAGGTTTCTAGGATGATTGACCTCCACCAACGCAGCGCTGGCGTTTTACTGCACCTCACCTCCTTGCCGGGTCCTTATGGCGTTGGCGATTTTGGGCCCTCTGCGTACCAGTTTGTCGACTGGTTGGTCAGCGCCGGACAGCGGATTTGGCAATGGCTGCCGATCAACCCGATCGGTCCGGGCAATTCGCCGTACCAGAGCGTCAGCGCCTTCGCCGGCAGTCCATTGATGGTGGCCTTGGAGCCGCTGATCAGCGTTGGCTGGCTGGGCCCGCCGAGCCTGCCCAGCGGCGGTTTTGACGCCAATCAAGTGGACTTTGCGCAGGTGGTGCCATGGCGCCTTGCACAACTGCGCAGCGCCGCAAATGGCTTTTTTAGCCGCGCCGACGCACTAGAGCATGCCGAATTCGAGGCTTGGTGTGAGGCACAAGCAAGCTGGTTGGACGACTATTGTTTGTTTATGGCGCTGGAAGCCGCGCACGATGGCGCCGCCTGGTGGCACTGGCACGCGTCAGTGCGCGATCGCAATCCGCCAGCCCTGGCGGCGGCGCGGCTCCAATACGTTAACGAAGTGCGCTTTTGGCAGTTTGTGCAATGGTGTTTTGACCGCCAAGCAATGGCGCTGAAGACTTATGCCAATCGTCGCGGCGTAGGCCTGATGGGCGATTTACCCATTTTTATTGCGCACCATAGCGCCGATTGTTGGGCGAGGCCGGATCTGTACTATTTGGACGAGCATTTTCAACCCACCGTGGTAGCCGGCTGCCCGCCGGATGCGATGGCGCCCAGCGGTCAACGTTGGGGCAACCCTTTGTATCGCTGGGATAAGATGGCGGAGGAAAACTACACTTGGTGGACAGCACGGCTGCAGCGGGCTTTGCACCAAGCCGATCTATTTCGCATCGATCATTTTCGCGGCTTTGCGGCTTATTACGAGATCCCAGCGAGCAGCCCCACCGCCGAAGAAGGCATATGGATTCCCGGTCCGGGCAAAGCGCTTTTCGACGCCATCACTGCAGAACTCGGCGAGTTACCGATTATTGCCGAGGACTTGGGCTTGATCACTGAAGATGTAGTGGAACTGCGCGATGGCTGCGGGTTTCCAGGCATGAAGATCCTGCAGTTTGGCTTTGCTACCGATGCCAAGGACGAGTTTTTGCCGCATAACTGGAATCGCCATTTTGTCGCCTACACCGGCACTCACGATAACGACACCGTACGCGGCTGGTGGCAAAAAGCCGACGAACGCCAGCGCACGTTTGCGTCCAGCTATCTGGTAACCGGCGAACGCGACATTCACTGGGCAATGATCCGTGCCTGCTGCAACTCAGTCGCCAACATTGCGGTTTGCCAATTGCAGGATGCACTGGGACTGGACTGCCGGCATCGCATGAACACCCCCGGTACCATCGGCCCGCACAATTGGACCTGGCGTTTCACCTGGGACATGCTGGGCCGAGAAACAACCCGCGTGTTAGGACTGGTGACCGCGGCCAGCGGCCGCGGACCCTTCGAACTATTGCGCTTGCCGACGATTGAGACAGAGGCGGTGGCGGCATAGCAGCATGTCGGACTTCGCGCGTGAGATGCCTTGGGTGGCTTAAGCGGATGCAAGGCGCGGCGCGCAGCCATTGGCTCTTCCATTGGCAATGATCGCAGCGCAGACGCCGTTCAGACGCTCAACCCGAAGGGCCGGAAGCGTTTTTGGCGCATCGTGAATCACAAAGACGAATAAACCTAACTAAGCCGGTCGAGCCGAAACCAAACACACAAAACGCAGTTCTTCGTATAATTTGTCAAGACTGAACTGGTGAGTGACTAGAAACCTGTCGGGCTTTCCTCGCGAGGAAAGCCCGACAGGCTGCTAGGGCGGATGTTGGCTTGAACGCCGTCTTCTAGCGATTGTTGCTGCGGATATGGGTTACAGCAACCCACACCGACAACCCATCTCAGTCGTTCACACGTCCAGATTCGCCACGCGCAGCGCGTTGGCTTCGATGAAATCGCGGCGTGGTTCGACGGCTTCGCCCATCAGCATGGTGAACATTTGATCAGCGGCGACCGCGTCTTCGATGCCCACTTTCAGCATACGGCGCGTCTCGGGGTTCACCGTGGTGTCCCACAGCTGGTCTGGATTCATTTCGCCCAAGCCTTTGAAGCGGCCGATTTCGCGGTTGCGCTTGGCCTGCTCCATCAGCCATTCGTAGGCTTCACGGAACTTCTTCACCGGCTTGGAGCGACCGCCACGCGACACACTGGCGCCGGCGCCCAGCAAATCAGCTAACAGCAGCGCCAGTTCGGCCAGCGGCGTGTAATCGCTGCCCTCGAAGAAGTTTCGAGTCAGCAACGTGTGACTGCTGAGTCCATGGTGCTGCCGCTCGATACGCAAGGAATAACGCGGTGCAACGGGTAGGTCGCTGTCCACGGCGCCCGGCAGGGGATCGTCAATCACCCGCACCTGATAGCGTGGGGAATCCAACGCCGTACCGGACAAACGCTGTGCCAGGGCCACGGCGAGGTCTTCCAAAGCATCGCGCTGATCAAGCACCGGGCTCAACACCGGCGGCATTTCCGTCAAGGCCTCCAGCAATGCGCTGTCAAAGCGATGTTTGAGCCGCTTTAGGTGACTAAGAACGCCAGAATAGCGTTGCATCAAATGTTCAAGGCCGACGCCATTGATCGGCGGCACGCCTTCAGCCGGTGTCAACGCTGCGCCATCTACCGCACTGGACAACAAGAAACCGGCCAGCGCGGCGTCATCCTTTAAATAGGTGATCTGTTTGCCTTGCGTGACTTTGTAGAGCGGCGGTAGACCAATGTAGATGTAACCGCGTTCGATCAACTCGGGCATTTGTCTGTACAAAAATGTCAGCAACAAGGTGCGGATGTGCGAGCCGTCGACGTCGGCGTCGGTCATCAAAATGATGCGGTGATAACGCACTTTGTCCGGGTTGTATTCATCGCGGCCAATGCCACAGCCCAGTGCGGTGATCAGCGTGCCAATCTCGGCTGATTGCAGCATCTTGTCGAAGCGTGCTTTTTCGACATTGAGAATCTTGCCCTTAAGCGGCAAGATCGCTTGGAATTTGCGGTTACGGCCCTGTTTGGCCGAGCCACCGGCGGAATCACCCTCGACGATGAACAGCTCGGACTTCGCTGGATCACGTTCCTGGCAGTCAGCCAACTTGCCGGGTAGGCCGGCAATGTCCAATGCGCCTTTACGGCGCGTTAGTTCACGGGCTTTACGTGCCGCTTCACGGGCGCGCGCGGCTTCGATGACCTTGCTGGTAATCGCGCGTGCGTCGCTTGGGTGTTCAGCCAAAAATTCGGCTACTTTTTGCGAGACGATGCTTTCGACGGCGGTCTTGACCTCCGACGACACCAGTTTGTCTTTGGTTTGCGACGAGAATTTTGGATCTGGCACCTTGACCGACAACACCGCGATCAAACCTTCACGGCTGTCATCGCCGGACAGTTCGATTTTGTCCTTCTTCAGCACGCCGGAGTGTTCGATGTACTGATTGATGGTGCGCGTCAACGCGGCGCGGAAACCGGCCAGATGGGTACCGCCATCTTTTTGCGGGATATTGTTAGTGAAGCAGTAGACGTTTTCCTGATAGGCATCGGTCCACTGCATCGCCAGATCGACGGTGATGTCATTGGAGCCGCCTTCGATGCTGATCACATGCGGGTGCAATGCCGTCTTCAGTTGCGCCAAATGCTGCACGAAGGAGCGAATACCGCCCTCGTAGGCGAAAGTATCGGCGCGATCGCTGCGTTCATCTTTCAGTTCGATACGCAAACCGGAATTGAGGAAAGCTAACTCGCGCAGTCGTTTGGCCAGGATGTCATAGTGGTACTCAACATCGGTGAAAATGACCGTGCTGGGCTTGAAACGCACCGTCGTGCCGCGACCGGTCGAAGGCCGCACCTGGCGCAGCGGATACTGCGGATCACCGAGTACGTATTCTTGCTCCCACAGAAAGCCTTCGCGCTCAATGCGCAGATCCAGCTTCTCTGACAAGGCGTTGACCACAGATATACCGACACCGTGCAAACCGCCGGAGACCTTGTAGCTGTTGTCGTCGAACTTACCGCCCGCATGCAGCACCGTCATCACTACTTCGGCGCTCGACTTGCCTTCGGGGTGCATGGCGACCGGTATACCTCGACCGTTATCGCTAACCGTCACTGAGCCATCGGCGTTGATGGAGACCGTGACTAGATTGCAGTACCCGGCCAGGGCTTCGTCGACTGAGTTGTCGACCACCTCAAACACCATGTGATGCAAGCCGGTGCCGTCATCGGTATCACCGATGTACATTCCAGGGCGTTTACGGACAGCGTCCAGGCCCTTGAGGACCTTGATGGAGTCGGCGTCGTAGGCTTTGCCATCGGGCACTTCGTTGCCCGGCGTTTCGTTGATTTCTTCGCTCATGGTCCAGCAAGTCTGACTACGGGCGGGCGCGCGTTTCCGCGCGGACACAAGAGCGGCAGTATAGCAGCCACGGGCCTTCGGTCTTCGTCAACAGCGCAACGAGGGTTGCGGGTCGTATCGTCAGCCTTGGCGCTGGGTCGGGCTATCAGCTCTCGGGTGGTCCGCCTGTTGACGTGGGCTGCGCCCCCAGGTCATGGGTGATACCGCTTGAGCGCTGAAAGCCCGACCGATGAATTGCTGCGTTGCCCATGTCGGTTCTCCCCTCAACTGGAATTTCCTAGGTTCAACCCACAGCCGCAAAGACTTGACCATGTTCCACGTGGAACTGCCCGACGTCGCCGTTCCAAGCATCCAAGGCTGGACTCGCGTACGTACCAGTCACCCAGGTTTGCGCTCCAAGCGCCGCGCACGCCAGTACAGCGCGACGCTGATGTTCTAGGTCTAACTCAGACGCCAAGTCATCCAAGCCGACCAACGGCGCTTCCTTGCGCGCCTGTCTATACATGCCTGCCGCAATGAGTACCGTAGCCATCGCCACGAGTTTCTGCTGCCCGCGGGAGCCGTGCTCACGAATGGATCGCTCTGCGAAGCTCACCGACCAATCCGCCCGGTGCGGGCCAGCGAGTGTGTAGCCCACTTCACGTTCCCGAGCTTCTAGCATGCACAGTCGCTCGTGGAGTGACATGCCTTCGCGCCAGCCACGTTTGTGGATAATTTGCGCTGTTCCCAATTCGGAAAGCAGTTGCAAGAGCAGTTCAGCCATGCCGGTGGAAAACACCCCGAAAGACCTTTCCCGCAGTGCGGCGAGTGCTTCGCCAGAATGAGCCAAGTCTGCTGTCCACACATCCAATTCGGCTTTGCTAGGAGATCGTTTCAACAGCGCGTTGCGCTGGCGTAAGGTCCGCCCGTAGCGACGATGCGCCTCAACGAATCCAGGTTCCACGTGGAACACGATCCAATCGTAAAAGCGCCTTCGCACTTCAGAGCCGCCCGAAATGAGCTCATGAGACTCCGGACTAAAACACACCATGGGAACCAGGCTGGCCAGTTCTGCAAGTTCAGCCACCCGTTCACCCGCACGCTGCGCGCGCCAACCCTGTCGACTGCGTTCGAAACCCAAACGCTCGCTACGCCCGGCTATTTCAACTTCTGCATAGACCTGCAGCGCGGCTCTGCTGCGTTCGATCAGCGCATCTGCACCACCAAACCGAAAACTCTTACCCGATCCCAGCGCGTACGCTGCTTCCAGCACACTGGTCTTGCCTGCGCCGTTGGGCCCAACGAAAACGTTCAAACCCTGATTTGGTTGAAAGTCCGTCCCAGCCAAACAGCGCAGACCCTCAACCTTTAGCCGAGTAATTCGCATATACCCTTAGCCCGCACGTTTCATAAACTGCAAGCGGCCTCACTAGCCTCTAGCTCACACAAGGAATTTTCCTCAGTCGGCCGTGTAGCGCAATATGAGGTTCCTTCGGAAAATCCCTGGTACAACCCATATCCTGCGCGATCATCGCGCGAATTCAACAAACATGCGGGCTAGCTCAACAACGAAAAGGGCCGCTTCCGCGGCCCGAGCACAACCTTCCTTCACTGGCGCCAAAACCACGCACTAAAGACGCAGTGGCATCACGACATGCCGGGTGGTGTCATCGATCGGTGATTCCACCAGTGCACTACTGCCCCCGTCTCGCAAACGAATCCGCACCTGAGCACCTTCTATCGCCGCCAACGCATCCAACAAATAGTTGACGTTAAAGCCGACGTTCAAGTTGTCCACCGTGGTCTCCGCTTCGACTTCTTCAGTGGCTTCCTCTTGCTCTGGGTTGTGCGCAATGACGCGCAGCACGCCAGGCGACACTTCGATTTTCACGCCCCGGTACTTTTCGTTCGACAGAATTGCGGCGCGAGAGAGTGCTTGGCGAACCGCGTCACGATCAACCAAGATAATCTTGTCCGCGGCAATAGGTATCACCGCCTCGTAATCTGGAAAACGACCGTCGATCAACTTGGACACCACCACACTATCGGACAGTTTGGCGCGGATATGGTTCTTCGAAAACGCCAGCTCCAGCGTTGCCTCGCCACCGGTCAACAAACGCTGCAGTTCCAAGACACCTTTGCGTGGCACGATTGCAACACGCCGAATTTCGCCATCCGCCACACCTTTGGTCTCCGCTAGCGCCAAACGATGCCCATCGGTCGCAACAGTGCGGATTCCATTTGATCGGACTTCCACCAACAATCCGTTCAAGTAATACCGCACGTCTTGCACCGCCATGGCGAAAGCGCTGCGCTCCAACAATTTCTTGAAGGTGCCCTGATCTATTTCGAAGCGATCTTGAATGTCACCCGATTCAGTCGCCGGAAACTCACTCGCAGACAACGTCGCGAGCGTGTAACGCGAGCGCCCGGAACTCAATTTGATCCGCTCACCGTCGAGCTTGACGTCAATTTTTGAACCATCAGGTAAGGCTCGCACGATGTCGTACAATTTTTTTGCAGGCACCGTGATTTCGCCGTCCTCCGCCGCATCGACCAACATGCGCGCTGAAAGCTCCACTTCCAAATCGGTGGTCGTGAATGAAGCGCTACCTGCTTCCACTCGCACTAACACGTTGGCCAACACCGGCAAGGTCTGCCGACGCTCTACTACACCGACCACTTGCTGCAGCGGACGCAACAAAGCTTCTCGTTGGGCGCTAAAACGCATGATGCAACCGCTCCTCTAAGCTCTTAATTCTTTTAAAGTAGTACAGATGATGTTGATGATGATCAGCCGCACAGCCTGTGGATATCGTCTATCCGTTTGATTCTTATTATATTAACTTTGCATTGCCCTGTGTATCGAAGCCCCTGGGACTAGTGTATGAATTGTGGATAACTTATTTATCCCACCCACTCCCAGGCTTATCCACAGCTTATCAGCACGCTTTGCAGCCCCGTTTATACGCTCAACAGACGCACCAATTTCTCCCAGTCATCCCGCGAACGTGAATCGGTTTCGATGAGTTCGCGCATCACCTTGCAGGCATGCAGCACCGTGGTGTGATCACGACCGCCAAAAGCGTGGCCAATTTCCGGCAGACTGTGCGCAGTCAAATCTTTGGCCAGCGCCATCGCCATCTGCCGCGGTCGCACTAAAGCGCGCGTGCGCTTTTTCCCGAGCAAATCGCTGAGCGGCATGCGGTGATAGTCAGACACGGTTTTTTGAATATTCGACAGCGAAATCTGTTGCTCATGCGGACGTAACACATCTCGCAAAGTCGATTGCGCAAAAGCAAGGTCGACTACCGATTTGCCAAGCAAGTTGGCATGCGCATGCAAGGTGTTCAGAGCGCCTTCCAGTTCTCGTACATTGGAACGCATGCGCCTGCCAATGTACGCAGCCACTTCTTCGTCCAAGTCCATGCCTGCCACCTCGGCTTTTTGCATCAAAATAGCGACGCGCGTTTCAAAATCGGGCGGATCAACCGCCACGCTGATGCCCCAACCAAAACGCGACTTCAATCGCGGCTCCAGCTTATCGACTTCTTTCGGATACCGATCGCAGGTCATGATGATCTGTTGCTTGGCATCGTAAAGCGCGTTGAAGAGGTGAAAAAACTCCTCTTGGGTGCGGTCTTTGCCGGCCAAGAACTGAATATCGTCGATCAGCAGCGCGTCGACCGAGCGATAACTTCGTTTGAAATCGTCCATCCTATTTTGTTGCAGCGACTGAATCATCGCGCGGATGAACTCCTCCGAGCGCACATACAGCACCCGCGCGCGCGGATTGTTGCGGACAATCAGATTGCCGGCCGCGTGCAGCAAATGCGTTTTGCCCAAGCCGGTGCCGCCGTAGAGCAAAAATGGGTTGTAGGCCTGACCGGGTTTCAACGCGATCTGCAAAGCGGTGGCGCGCGCCAGTTGATTCGATTTGCCTTCGACAAAGTTATCGAAGCCGTAGCGATCGTCGAGTTTGCCGTCAAAACCCAACGCGCGGGCAGTATTCGGCACCGCAGCGGCGCCACGCTCGACCGGCACCGCAGCGGCGCCACGCTCGACGGGCGCCGTGGCCGCCTGCTCCTCAGTACCCAACTCAATGCGCACCTCGGTCACGCTAGGATCCAGCGCGGCCACCAACTCGCGAATGCGCGGCAGATACAACTTAGCCACCTTGTCGCCAACAAAACGATTCGGGGCGAGCAACAGCAAGCTGCCAGCGTGCGACCTAGCCTGCAAAGGCTTTAACCAAGTCTGCACATCTTCGGCCAAGAGTTCCGTGCTAAGGCGATCGAGCGCCCGTTTCCAAGCCTTGTGCATGATCCGGATCGGATGAATTTAACCAGCGCGCCGCCCGCGCGCCAGGGCCGTGCAGGATAGCCGGCTTGTGGCGCGCCGTCGCCCGCCAAGTTGCAACGTCTGGCACCTTCAGTTTAATGGTTTCGTTGGGCACCGCCCGGACCATTGACGGTCAAGTGCGTACACTCGGGCCAAAGCGCTCTTTGCGCCGCACACGGACCACGCTTCGCTTAGCAGGGAGTTCCTCATTCGTTGATGCCATCTGTGCTTACCGCTCCCCGAAAAAAAAACGCGACGATTCGTCGGGTCTTCAGCATTTCTGTGCTGGTGCTGGTGCTGGCTGCCTGCAGTCCGTTCCAGGTGCGATCGCCTCATCAGGACTCACTGCCAGCCAGCAGCGAAGGACCGATCGCCGCCAGCGTATTGGCCCTGCAGCTGGAACCGCAGCAATCTAGCTATCGCCTGACCTACTCCAATGACGAGGCCCTGGCGTTGCGCTTGCACAGCGCAACCCTGGCAACGCGCAGCTTGGATTTGCAGTACTACATGTGGCTAAACGACGACAGCGGTCGCCTCTTGGCCAGCGAGCTGCTGCGCGCGGCAGATCGCGGTGTGCGTGTGCGTGTGCTGATTGACGATGCCAATACGCGCAAGCTCGACCAGGAGCTCGGCGCGCTGGACGCTCACCCGAATCTGGAAGTTCGCATCTATAACCCTTACCGAACGCGCGGTTCAGTGATTGGCAATATCTTTGAGTTTGTGTTCAGCGGCATGCGACCCAACCACCGGATGCACAACAAAGCGTGGATCGTCGACGGGCAAATCGCCATCGTCGGTGGCCGCAATATTGGCGACGAGTACTTTGGGCTGCATGAGGGTTTCAATTTTCGCGATCTGGGCGTCGTGCTCAGCGGCCGCGCGGTGCAAGACGCCAGTGGCGCCTTCGATGAGTATTGGAACTCCAACATCGTCATCGCGCTGGCCGCAATTCCTAAGAAGCCCGGCGGCCCCACATTGGATTTCGCTCAACAAGCGCTGGAGCGCGATCGAGAGCTATTGTTGGCCACGCCAGAGTTGACAAAAATACTGGCTAACCGAACCAAAACCACGGAAATCAACCGTGTCGAAGCTGGCTTCATCGGCACCGCTGTGCGCGTGCTCAGCGATCCGCCGGACAAGTGGCAGCGCGTGCACGCGAATGGCTTGTTAGGTGTCGCGGCAGACCTTAGTCGGGCAATCGACGGCGCGCAACACGAGGTGATTCTAGTGTCGCCGTATTTTATCCCTGGCGCAAAGGGCCTGCGCTGGCTCGGCCAACTGAAAGCACGCGGTGTGCGGGTGCGCGTTCTGACCAATTCTTTGAATGCGACCGATGTGGCCGCAGTGCATGGTGGTTATGCGCGTTATCGGCACCGTTTGCTGCGTGCCGGCATTGAGATTCACGAGTTAAAAAACTCCGCGCGCGTACGCTTCGAATCTGCTTTCCGCGGCTCTTCACGCGCCAGCTTGCACACTAAGGCGGTGGTCGTGGACGGACACCTCGCCTTTATCGGCTCGTTTAATTTGGACCCACGATCTACTTGGTTGAATACTGAAATGGGTGCTTTGATTGACGACCGAAAGTTTGCCGCTCAAGTGCGCGATAATTTTGAACGCAGTTTGGCCCCGGAGTTTAGCTACGCCTTGTCTTTGGAAGGCTTTCGTCTAGTCTGGACCGATACCCACAACGGCCAGCTGCGCCTTCAGTATCGAGAACCGACGTCCAGCTGGAGTCGCCGCATCGTGGCGTTTTTGGCGCGCGTGCTGCCGGTCGAAAAGCACCTTTAGTTTGCTTAGGGCTCGTAAGGAAATAACTTGGACTTTTGGCCGTCGGATTGGGATGCGATGCGAGGCGCGATGAGCGCGGTGTGGCGCGCCACACAAGCGATTCGCAACGAGGCAGCGCGCCCAATCCGGCGAGCAAAAAGTTCAAGTTATTGACGAACGAGCCCTTAGGTGGATGCCTGTTGTGAGGACGAGCTTGTGTTGACCCCTAATCACCACCCACTGACAGCGTGTGCAATCCAATGACCGAGCTTTTTCTCGTCCGCCATGGCCAAGCGGGTCCCACGCCGGAAAGTTACGACGAGCTGTCCAAGCTTGGTCAGCTACAGGCGCGCAAACTCGGGCAATGGTTGTTAGACCATGAGCGCGGGTTTAGCAGTTTGCTGGTCGGTCAAATGCGCCGGCAGCGCGAAACGCTGGAAGCAATCATCGATGTCTACGCCAGTGCCGGGCGCCCCTTGCCAAGCGCAGAGGTCTTGCCCGGTTTGGATGAATATCGTTTTGCAGACATGGTGCGCGCTTTTGCGGTGCAATATCCGCAGCACCCGGAACTGGCCGCCATGCGCGAGCGGCCGACCGATAAACGCGGTTGGATTGCGCTGTTGCGCACCACGCTGGCCGCCTGGAGCCGCGACGAATTGGCACAGCTACCCGAGAGTTATGCGCACTTTCAGGCGCGCACCGGCGCCGCGCTCGCATTGATCAGCGAACGCCTGCGACACGGCCCGGTGCTGGCGGTCAGCTCCGGCGGCGTCATGAGCCAAATCGCGCAGCGGGTACTGGGTTTTACCGACGCGACGGCCATTGACGTCAATTTGACTTTGATGAATACCTGCGTGTGCGAATACCTGCTGACGCGCGGCGGGCTCAAGCTGATCAGCCTGAATACGCTGCCGCACCTGTCACAGCTTGCAGATCGAGCGCAGCAGAGTTTGGTGTGACGCGCGACGCGTTTGCCGCGCCCTACATCAGCGCCTCGGCCGCGCCAAACAGCGTGGCGATGCCCAAGGCCGCGAAGATCGCCGCAGCAATCGCGTGAACGAGCGCTGTTGGCATGCGCGTGGCGATGCGATCGCCTAACAAGACTGCGGGCACATTGGCGATCATCATGCCGAGCGTCGTCCCGGCGACCACCGCAAACAAGGCTTGGTATTGCGCCGCCAAAGCGACCGTGGCGATCTGCGTTTTGTCGCCCATTTCGGCCACAAAGAACGCGACCAGCGTTGCGACGAATACGCCCTGCTGCGACGTAGGCGCAATGTCAGCATCCAGTTTGTCGGGAATCAACATCCAGATGGCCATGCCGATAAAGGACAAGCCGAGCACCCAACGCAAGCTCATTGGGCTCATGAGCCCGGTGATCCAAGTGCCTAGCGCAGCGGCGAGCGCGTGATTGAGCAGCGTTGCAACCAAGATGCCGAGGATAATTGGCCACGGCTTGCGAAAGCGCGAAGCCAACAAAAAAGCCAGCAATTGGGTTTTATCGCCAATTTCGGCAAGTGCAACAAAACCAGTCGAGACTAAAAAAGCTTCCATGAGGGAATCCCGGGCCGGCACTTAACCATGACCACGCCGCGCCCCGGCCCAAGCGGCGCGACATGGTCAAAGGTCTTGCCTGGGATTGCATGCACCATGGCCGGTAGACCAAGTATGTTGACGCATGCCCCTGCCGTGTCGCGCAGGTCAGCTACTCCCCAATGACGCCGCGAACGCTAACACACCCGCGAGCAGTGCAATCTCAACATCTGAGACTGCCGCTAGCGAAGCTCTGCTTCGACCGCCAAGGAGCCCGCCATGCAAGCCGCCGATCGTTATCAAACTCTACCGTCACGTCTGCGCCGCGCTGTGTGGATCTGGCTGGGCCTCGCACCGTTTGCACCGATGATTCCAGGCGCTGGCGCGGAGCTGGGCGTACTCGCCCACCCGGCTTTTTGGTGCGGATGGCTGCCGTTGATCGCGCTTGCGCCGTATCTGCGCCAGCTGCTGCCGATGCCGGGCGCGCGGCGCTTAGGAAAAAGAACAGTAACCCAAGCCCGACGCCGGCGGCAGCCTCGTTTGGGTCAGCGCCTGACCGCCTGATCCAGCCAACCTTGGCTCAGGGTGGCGCCAATGATCCATGCAGTCCGCCGCACATGGACTGGCTTCGTTGACCGCTTCTCGACGAGATCGCTGATCTCTTCATGAGGCCATCACCTAACTCGTTGATACGTCATTGCGAGGTCTTCGACGCGACAGCGGCGACGGCCACGGCAACCCAGGGACGTTGGAGGTGGCTTAAGCGAACCTCGCTGGATAGCCGCGGTCGCTTAGGGCTCCCTCGCAATGACGACTCTGGTGGGTTCATCCGCGTACATTATCGAGCTGAGAAAATGAGCGCTGGCAATGAATCAGACCACCGTGCAGCAGCAAATGCGCGAATGCGCGCAGGCCGCCAGCGTCGCTTGGCCCGAGCTTATCCGCAGCTGGAGCTGGGCCGAAATCAATCAACACGTTGCCATCCGGCGTCTGCTGACGTGGGCGATGGCGTGGGCCAGCGACGTCGGCGAGCGCGGCGCACGCGTGGATGTGCGCATTGCGCAAGGACTGATCGCAGACATTGAGAAACTCAGCTGGCCGGCTGAAGCCGAACCCATGCGCCAGTTGGTCGTACGCTGTGCAGAGTTCGCGCTGCGCCTAGCGCCCCTGCAAGCGCCGCCGAAAATCGTCGAGTTCGATTTGTACAAGATCAGCGATAGCGCGCGCATTGCGCTGACCGTGCGCGCTGCCGAACGGGCATTCGCGTTGTTGCCACCCGCCAGCTCGACAGCCCATCGAGCCGCGCTGTTGGCCGCCATCGACTGGGCCCGAGCCATCGCTGAGGGTCGCCTGAAACTGCAAATCGGGGCCGAAGAACCGTTCCTGCAGGCCATCGCAGCGTTGGCCTGGCAAGACTCAAGCACCCACATCGCCCAAAGTGTCGTCTGTTGCCTGCGCGCCGCCGGCAACCCCTGGATCTGGGAAATGAGTCAGTTGCGCTTCCAGCACTTGGTGGCCGATGTCGATCTGCAACACGCGGTGCGCGCGGGCGTGAATGAAGTCGACATCGGGCGGGACTATTTGGAGCTGCGGCTGGAATGAGAAGTCGGCAACTGCAGCGCTTAGCAAAGACGCGTCAAGGGCCCGGAGGGCCGGTAAAGGCCAGCCCAATCTGCTTGATATTGTTCTGGCATTGCATCCGACCACCCTTGACGCCCTGGTCCGGCGTCAGATCCGCTGGTGACGCTTCCGCGTCGACAGTCGGCGACTCGTCCATCCAAGAATGCCGGTAAGCCCAGCTGAACTGGGGGTGTCGATCGGAAGCTGAACCGACCGAGCCTGCGCGGCGCACTAGGGGCGGGTCTCAAACCCGCCCCTAGTGCCGAGCGTCACTGCACCGGCTGGCCGTTGTCGTCTACTACTTGGACTTCACCGAGGTTTAAAGCGCGCACGCCGGCTTCAATCTTGGCAAGGTCGCCAACGATGACCCAGGTCAGGTTATCGGGTTTGATGATTTCCTTGGCCGCAGCGCGGACAGATTCCAAGCCTTGCGCTTCGATACGTTCTTTGGCCGTGGCGACCCAGTCGTCCGGGCGATCGTATTGCAAGATTCCGCGCACCGCGCCCTGCACTGCGCCAATGGTTTCGTAGGCGCCGGGCAGCGAGCGCACATCGCGCGCTTTCAGTTTATCCAACTCCTCAGCGGTCGCCGGTTTGTCACCCAAATAAGCGGCCAATTCCTTCTGCACTTCGGCAATGGATTCTGCGGTTTTGTCGGTTTGCACTGGCGCGTAGACGAACCAAGGACGCTGGCCGCGCGCGCCGGACATCGACAATCCGGCCCCGTACGACCAATGTTTATCCTCCCGCAGATTCATATTCAAACGTGAGGTAAAGGTGCCGCCGAGGATATTGTTCATCGTGCTAATGGCGGTGCTATTGGGCACCAAACTGGATGGCCCCAATAATCCGGCCAGCACCAAGGTTTGCGGCGCCTCGGCACGATTGATCAAAAACACCCGCGCTTTACTGGGCAGCGCCACGCTCGGCAGGTTGAGCACCGGTTTGGCCGTGGATGGCGCGCGCCAATCGCCAAAGTGTTTGTTCAAGACCGGCAAAATCGCCGCCATCGTGGTGTCACCGGCCACCACAATGCGTGCGTTATCTGGGCGCAGCAAATCGCGGTGGTAATTGAGCAAATCATTGCGACTGAGCGAGGCAATGCTGGCCTCGGTACCGGTACCTGAGAACGGAATGCCGTACGGATGCGCCGCGCCGTATAACAAGGGCGGCAAAATGCGCAAACCCACGCCGAAGGGCTGGGTTTTTTCCTGCGCGATACCCGCTAGCCACTGTTTTCGAACGCGTTCGATTTCACCATCGGCAAAATCGGGCTGGCGCACCAACTCAGCGAGTAAATCCAGCGAAGGATCAAGCTGTTCGGTTAATGCCGAAACGCCAGCGTAACCGTGATCCAGTCCCGCACCTGAATAGATTTGCGCACCCAAAGAATCGGCCTGCGCGGCAATCTGCAAAGGATTCTTGCCTGCTGCGCCTTCATCGAGCATGCCGTAGGTGAAGGACGCGGTGCCCAATGGGCGACCTTGATCGGCGGCCGATCCACCATCAAATAACAATTCGACGTTAATCAATGGAATCGAAGCGCGCGGTGCCAAAACCACCTCGATACCGTTATTGAGTTTGGCGCGCTCAATCAGCGGGAAATCAACTTCCGGGAAATCAGCCACGACCGGCAAACCCTTGCTGCGGTCCACCGCACTGCTTTCGGCATTTTTGTAGGCGCCGAACGGGTGCACTCGCAAGGTGTGGTCACCTTGCGATAACCAGCGTTTGGCAGCAGCACGAATTTGCTCGATCGTGGCGGCATCCTGCCGCGCCAGCGAAGTTTCGTAACAGGCTGGATTGGCGTCATAAACTTCGCATTCGGCGAGCACGCCGGCCTTGCCAGCAAAACCGCCGACTTTCTCGATACCGCGGATGAACTCCGATTTGATCTCGATTTTGGCGCGTTTGAGCTCTTCGGCAGTCGGGCCCTGGTCAATAAAACGGGCAAGTTCTTCGCTCATCGCTTGTTCGACCTTGGCTACCTCTACGCCTTTTTTGACGTCGGCTTGCACGAAGAAAATGCTTGATAACTCCAGAATCAACGGAAACGCGGCAGCGCTATCGGCAATTTGATCGCGATACACCAAACGTTCGTACAAACGCGAGGTTTTGCCCTGGCCGAGAATGCGCGCGGCGATTTCCAGGTAATCGGCGTCGGCGGTGCCGCGCTCAGCCACATTCCACACGCGCTGGGTGCGCGATTGCGCTACGCGGTCATACATCACTTCCAGCGTGCTGGTGGTGCGCGGAGCCACCCACGATTCCAGCCGGGTCAGCGGCGGACCGGCTTTGATATGGCCGAAATATTCTTGGGTTTTTGCCTTCGCGGTGGCCAGATCAATATCACCGGCGAGGATCAGCGTGGCGTTAGCCGCGCCGTAATAGGTGTTGAACCATTCTTTGACGTCGTCTAGGGACGCAGCCGACAGATCTTCCATCGAACCGATGGTTTCCCATCGATACGGATGGCCTTCCGGAAAACTAGCGCGTTGCAGCGCTTCAAATACCCGACCGTAGGGCTGATTTTCGCCCTGGCGTTTTTCGTTTTCGACCACACCGCGTTGTTCATCGAGCGCCGCCTGATCGATGGCACCGAGCAGATGGCCCATACGATCCGATTCCATCCACAGCGCCATGTCCAACGCGGTTTTTGGCACGGTTTGGAAATAATTGGTGCGATCCAGCCAAGTGGTGCCATTCATATCGGTCGCGCCGACTTTTTCAAAAGGCGCGAAATACTCACCGCTGTGATTTTCGGTCTTCTGGAACATCAAATGTTCAAACAGATGCGCAAAACCGGTGCGCCCGCGTTTTTCGTCTTTGGAACCCACGTGGTACCACATCGACACCGCAATCACAGGCGCTTTTTCATCCTCATGCACGATCACGGTCAGCCCGTTATCGAGCTGGAACTTCTCAAATGGAATCAGGTTTTCCGCCGCCGGCGCAGCGCCGGCGGCCAACAGGGATAGTCCGGCAAGCAGATTCAGGCGCATGCGTGGCTCTGGTGTGATCGGGGGCATGGATGTTACCAGCCTGTGGAACTGTAACGGAGCGCTTTTCCCTGGCCCTGAGAAGCGACCTGCTGCGCTCTTTCGGCGCGCCAGTTCATTCATCGTGCTAGCGTTGATCGATTGCCTTGGAAAATCGGATGAGCATGTTGGGATGGTTGCAATGCTTGCTCACAGCGCTGTTGTACGTGTACGCGATGGACGTAAACGCAGCGCGTATTAAGTTTGAATCGGGCGTGCGCGCGAGTACGCCGTCGTTAGCAGTCGATCCGGCGCGCGGCTTGGTGCTCACCTGGCAAACTCGCGAGGGCAGCAGTGCCACACTGCACTACGCGCTGCTCGACGCTGGTGGCCGCGAGCTGCGTCGCGGCGAAATCGCACGTGGCAGTAACTGGTTTGTCAATTGGGCGGATTTCCCCAGTTTGCTGGTGTTGGATAACAACGATTGGCTGACCTACTGGTTGGAAAAATCGGCGCCAGACACCTACGCCTACGATATACGGATGGTCCGATCGGGCAACGGCGGCGGTCGTTGGAGCGCGCCAATCACGCCGCATACCGATGGCACCGCCAGCGAGCACGGTTTTGTCTCCCTGGTGTCCTTGGCAGGTGCCAACGCACAAGTGCTATGGCTGGATGGCCGCAATAGCATGGCGGGCGCAGACCATGAAAATCATGGATCAGAAGGCCCGATGAGCCTGCGCGCAGCGCAGATCGGTATCCATGGCCGTGTGCTAGAGGGCCAGGAAATCGACCCACGGACCTGCAGTTGTTGCCAAACGGATGCAGTGCGCATCGGCGATCGCACGCTGCTGGTCTACCGTGACCGCAGCGCCACCGAAATCCGCGATATCGCGCTGGTCGAGCGTGCAGGATCAGACCCGTGGTCGACACCACAAATAGTCCATAACGATGGCTGGCAAATCAGCGCCTGCCCGGTCAACGGTCCGGCCATCACCGCCAATGGAAAAACTGCGCTGATTGTTTGGCCGACCCTGGCGAAGGCGCCCTTGGCGGTGCACTACCGACTGCGCACGGGCACCCAATTTGGGCCGCGATTCACCTTGGAACAGGGTGAGGCGGTGCTTGGGCGCGTAGATGCCAGCGCAGCGGACGACGGCGGCTTCGCGATCAGTTGGATCGGCGCCGGTAAAGCCGGAACGGCAATCAAGTTGGCCGAAATCGATAGCGACGGCAGCCTACGCCGCATCCGCGAAATTGCCGCCCTAGCCGCCGGCCGCGACGTCGGCTTTCCGCGCATCGTGTGGTACCGCGGCGCGCACTTTGTGACCTGGACCGAATGGATCAGCGCAGGGAAGACGCGAATTGCGTTGGAACGGCTGTGATGTGATGCAGCGCTCTTTTCCGTTGAACCAGCACCAGCACCGCTGCAACGCCCGCGTTTCCTATAGCTGAACAAACTTGCGCAAGGGGCGACGGATCGCGCCACTGTGCGGCGTTGCAGTTTGTGAGGCAACGGGTCCTCAGCCAAAGATCAAGGATACGGATCATGAACAACAAAATAGTTTGGGTCGCGGGCTTGGTATTCGCGCTGCTCAGCGTCGGCGTGGCACAAGCGGGTGACCGTGGTGAGCGTGCGCTGGCCATGCTCAAGCAGGCGGATGCCAATAACGACGGCGTGGTGAGTGTCGCTGAAGTACAAGCCAAGATGCTCGCGCGTTCGACCGGCATTGATGTCAACAAGGACGGCGCCATTAGCAGCACCGAGCTCGACGCGCATCGACAACTGATGCGCGAACAACGCCGCGCTGCCCGCTTCGCCGCGCTGGACCGCGACAAAAACGGCACGGTCTCGGTGGAGGAGTTCAATGCCAAGCGCAGCGAGCGCATCGCGCGGATGGATCGCAATGGCGATGGTCTGCTCGACAGAAATGACTTCGCGCAGCGCCGCCACGGTCACGCAGCTGACCAAGAGTAGTCAGGGCTAGGTACCCGGCGCAGCAGCGTTGACATCGACTTGGGCTCGTGATGCTGTTGCGCTGGGTGCACTATTGTCGGTGGCTGGCGCGCGTGGCGATGGCGCTAGCTTGCGTCCAGCCAAGCCGACTTTGTTTCCTTACGAGCAGTGTCCGTTGACCGATGCGCACGCCCGCCAAGATCCGGACCTCGACGCTCTCGCCCTTATTGCTAGCGGCGATACGCGTGGCTGCCGGATGTTGTCGGACCGCCATTTACCCCGCTTGCATGCCTTGGCCAGTCGTATGTTGAGTAGCAGCGCCGATGCCGATGAGGTCTGTCAGGACGCCTTTGTGCGGGCGTGGCAACAGGCGCCGCGTTGGCAGGCCAGAGCCGCACTTTTTTCGACTTGGTTGCATCAGGTGGTATTGAATCTCTGCCGTGATCGTTTGCGCGCGCGCCGTGAATCGCTGCCGCTGGAAATGTTAGAGGAGGCTAGTCACGATGACGGCCCCGAACAAGCGCAAGGGCGCATCGATCAAAGCAGTGCGATCCGCAGCGCTTTGGCAAGCCTGCCAGAACGTCAGCGCGAAGCCTTGCTGTTATGTCATTTTCAAGAGCTCAGCAATATTGAAGCAGCGCAGGTGCTGAGTTTGTCGGTCGATGCATTGGAATCGCTGCTGGCGCGTGCGCGCCGCGGCTTGCGCGTGGCGCTCATCGGCGGCGCGCTATCAAGTGGAGCGCGACTATGAGCAATATGAGCCTGGCCCGATTAACCGAGTTGCTGGATGCCTACGGCGTCAACCACCTACGCTGGCCGGCAGCCGAACGTGAACAGGCACTGCAGTTCTTGCAAAGTAGCGCGTCCGCGCGCGCGCTGCATGCGCAGGCATTCGCATTGGATGAGAACCTGGACAGCTGGCTGGTCGCGCCGCCAAGCGCTGCGCTCAAGGCGCAAATCATGGCCAGTTTCGCCCCTAAATCGAGCAATTGGCGCAGCATCTTGGCGGAGTTCTGGCGCGATATCGGCGGCTGGCGGCTGGCCGGCCCGACGTTTGCCGCCAGCTTGGCGCTCGGCGCAATCGCGCCGTTCTGGTTAGCCGATGGTGGAACGGATCTGCCAGATGAAGATCTGATGGCCGCCGTACAAATGGTAGAAGCCTTCGCGGAGATCAACCCATGAGCGCCCTTGCGCCGGGCTATCGTTGGCTGTTGCTGTTGTCATTGGCGCTCAATATTGGCCTGGGCGCGGCGCTGACCGCGGCCTATTGGCAACATTCCCATGGGCAGACCAGCGCTGAGAATCGGCGCTGGGGCAGGATTCCGGACCCCCGTTTTTTTGCGCGTGCGCTGGAAGCTACTGATCGTAAAGTGCTGCTGGACGTGCTGGAAAAACATCGTGGGCAGCTCGGCGAGCATTATCGGCCGCTCGGCCATGCGCGCCGCCAACTGGTCGAAGCGCTGCGCGCCGAACCCTTTGATCCCGCTGCGCTGCAACAGGCATTTGCACAGATGCGCGGTTCTGAAGCCGGCACCAGCAATGCGACGCACAGCTTCATGTTGGATCTGGCCACCCAGCTGAGCAGCGACGGCCGCAAGCGTATCGCCGACAAAATGCAGCGCGGCCGCCATGCCGAACGCCGTGAACGCCGCGCTGGCAACCCAGAGGCCGCGCCACGCGACTGATCGGCGCAGCGCATTGCGCTCCCCGCGCTCAAATATTCAACCAGCGTCCGCCATCCACGCGCAGCACCTGTCCGGTGACATAGGTGGCGTCGCGCAGCAAATACAAGACCGCGCCGGCCAAGTCGTCCGGGCTGCCCTGGCGCTTGAGCGCGGTACGCTGTTCGATCATTTCCATGCTGTCGGCTTTTTCTGCATTGTCCGACCAGATGATGTTGCCCGGCGCCACCGCATTGACCCGCACCTGCGGGCCAAGCTCGCGCGCCAGCCCGTAGGTCAACGCGACCAGCGCCGCTTTGGCCATGCAATAGGGCAAATAACGCGGAATCGGGCGATCGGCGTAGATATCCACCAGATTGACGATGGCCCCACGCGCCGCGCGCAAATGTGGCGCCGCCGCCTGCGCCAGAAACAGCGGCGCGCGCGCATTGCTAGCCATCAAATCGTCAAACTGCTCTGCCTCAATGCTGCCGAGCGGCGTCGGATAAAAACTGGACGCATTATTGACCAGCGCGTCCAATCGACCAAAACGCGCCAAAGTCGCCGGCAGCAAGCTGCTGAGCTGGTCTAACTGAGACAAATCAGCCTGAATCGCCAAGGTACTGCCTGCGCGCTGGGCTTCTAGTTCATCGATCAATGCGGCCATATCGCTAGCCGAGTTTCGATAGTGCAACGCAACATCAAATTCGGCCGCGTGTAAGCGCCTCGCCAAACAAGCACCGACGCGCCGCGCCGCGCCGGTAATGAGTGCAACGGGGTGCTGCTGGGAATCAGTTAGGGTTGTCATCTGGGCAGCATATCGCTTCTTGGCTGCGGGTGGCTGGTGGTGGGACCGACGGGTGTGAGTCAAAGTGATGTGCTGATCCATGGTCGCTGTCATTTCGCACAGCCGGAATCAAACAGGTGCGGGACGAGACAGCTGATTGTGGTGGGTCGGCGCTGTGCGCTGACGCTTTTCCTGCATTCTTACTCTGGACCTACATCAAGCACGACACGAGTTTGGCTCGCACCCGGGACCGACTCGAAGTGAGGAGGGCCGCCAAGCGACGTCATCGCGAGGCCTGCCCGCCGCTGACCAGACGCACTCGGGAGGCCCGTGGGAGCGAGCTTGCTCGCGATCCGGGCTGCGGTGTTTCATCAGCGCTGCGCGCAAGCGCGCCCGCACAAGGTTGCTGCCCGCTTTTCTCGTGCAATCTGACTTCTCGTACCCTCCGCTGCACGCGATAGCAGTGGGTGGAAGATCGCTTGCACAGGTTGGCCGTCAGACGCAGCGTGGCAGACGACAGTCTTCAGCGCAGCCGTTCAAGCCGGCGCGCGGCATGCCGCGCAAGCTTGCCGGCTTTCACCCTCATTGCGCTTATGCCCTCTATCCGGCCCGCAAGCAAAGCGTGCGTGCGTTCGAATCGGCGCGCCGCAGGCGCCACAAGCAGCCGATTCTCACCCCCCCACAACCGCACCCACTACCCCGTCCAACTGAGGTTTCTAGGATGATGCACGGTGAGGTGAGGTTCGAGCGGTTTTCCTACAGCATTGCAGGAAATCAGCCACTGACGCTGCTGCGCCTGAGCCGCATGCTCGATCAAATTCGCCGCAAAGACGAGCATCCCCAGATGAACACTGACCTACAGCAAGCCCTTGAGCAGCACTTTGGCTTTGCTGATTTTCAGCCCGGACAGCGTGCGGTGATTGAGCACCTGATGGCGGCTCGTTCTGCCGCAGCGGTGTTCCCGACCGGGGGTGGCAAGTCGCTGTGTTACCAGTTGCCGGCCTTGCTGTTGCCTGGCGTGACGGTGGTGGTGTCGCCGCTGATAGCGCTGATGAAGGATCAGATCGACGCGCTGGCGCGCCGCGGGATTGCCGCTTCCCGGCTGGATTCCTCTTTGGATGCCGCCGAGGTTCGCACAGTGATGGCAAAGCTGCGTAGTGGCGAGCTACGCCTGCTTTACGTTGCCCCGGAACGCTTCAACAACGAGCGCTTTCGTGCGGCGATGGCTGGTATTCACATCAGCCTGTTTGCGATTGACGAGGCGCACTGCATTTCCGAGTGGGGACACAATTTTCGACCGGATTACCTAAAGCTTGCGGGAATCGCACGCAAGCTCGGCGTTGAACGCGTGTTGGCACTCACGGCCACGGCGACCGCGCCCGTGCTGGCCGATATCTGTCGTTTGTTCGAGATTAGCGATGACTGCGCGGTGCGCACCGGTTTCTACCGCGCCAATCTGCAGTTGTTGACGCAGGTGGTGACCGCTAGTGAGCGCGATGCGGCGCTGCTGGCTGCGCTAGGCAGTCGCCCGCCGGGTCCGGGCATTGTCTACGTGACTCGCCAAGCGACGGCGGAGACTCTAGCGCTGAGTTTGAGCAGGGCCGGCTGGCCAGCGCGCGCCTATCACGCGGGCATGGACGCAGCCTTGCGCAGCGAGGTGCAGGAGTGGTTCTTAAGCTCCGAAAGCGCGCTGGTGGTGGCAACCATTGCCTTCGGCATGGGCGTGGACAAGTCCAATATTCGCTATATCTACCATTACAACCCACCGAAGAGCCTGGAGAACTACGCCCAGGAAATCGGCCGCGCCGGGCGCGATGGCAAGCCTTCGGTGTGTGAGGTGCTGTTCTGCGCCGACGATCTGAATGCGCTGGAGAACTTCATCTACGGCGACACGCCGGATGCGGTCGCCGTCGCCAGCTTGATCAAGGGACTGTTCGCTTTGGGGCCAAAATTTGATCTGGCGCTGGTGGAAACTTCCAATCGATACGACATCCGTCCACTGGTGCTGCGCACCTTGCTCACCTATCTGGAACTCGATGGCTATTTGGAAGAAGGCACGCCGTTCTATTCGGATTATCGCTTCCAGCCGCTCAAAACGTCGGCGCAGATCCTCGACGCTTTCGAGGGCGAACGCCGCGATTTCCTGCGCGCCTTGTTCGCCCAAGCGAGGCGCCAGCGGACTTGGTTCAGTATCGATATCGATGCCAGCATCAAGGCGCTCAAGTGCACGCGCGAGCGCATCGTCAAGGCGCTGGACTGGCTCGGCGAGAAGGAGTTTGTGCTTTTGCAGGTGGCCGGGGTGCGTAACAGTTTTCGATACCTGCGCGAACCTGCGGATATTGCGCAACTCGCACACGCCCTGCACCAGCGCCTGCTCGCGCGCGAAGCGGCCGAGTTGCGGCGCTTGCAACAAGTGACTCAACTGCTGTTTCTACCCGAATGTCGCAGTCGCGCGCTGGCGCTGCATTTTGACGAAAATTTGCTCAGTGCCTGCGGCACTTGCAGCGCCTGTCTCAACCAAACCGCCACGCTGCCCAGCCGCGCGCGGCCGACCATCCCGGCGACGCTCGCCGCTCAGCTCGCCGCGCTTATCGACGCCAACGGCAAGTCGTTGGGCAATGTCCGCAGCCTGACCCGCTTCCTCACCGGGTGTACGTCGCCGGGACTGACCCGTGGCAAACTCGCCAAGCATCCGCTGTTTGGGGTACTAGCCCAGGTGCCCTTCAGCGAAGTGTTGGAATGGAGGCGGAAGCTGTCAGTGCATTTGAACGCGTAGAGTGCGCGTAGATTTGAACCCAGCAGCCTGTCGGACTTTCATCGCGAGTGCGCCGGAAGCGCTTTTGGCGCAGAGCGGTGACGAATATGCCGGTGGTTTTATTGCATTTTATTGGTCTTTCTGCCCCGCAGTGCGCCAACAGCGCTTGCGGCCCTTCGGGTTGCGCGTCTGAACGGCGTCGGCGACCATCCGGGGCTCAGCGAGCTGCAGATCTGACCAGGACGGCGCGCAGCTTGGCGTGCGGCGCAAAACTCGTCAGCGTCTAATGGAGCGAGGAAGCGCCTGGTCAGACGTGGATCCGGAGCCACGCGGAAGGCTGCTCGACCACTTCGAAGCTCGAACCCCGCTTCCCGCGCTTAGCGATGACCCGTTCGGCGATGAACCGGAGCATGTCGAGGCGCCCGGCCAGCGGTCTGCCGGTTTGCTCTTCCCACTGTTCGGCCGTCGGGATGCCGATCTCCAGGGCCGAGGCCTGCCATTCCCAGCAAAACCTGAGGGCGCCCTCGGCGTCGGAGTAGATGACCTCGCCCCCGCGGCCCCCGTCGTCGATGTCGGCTGTTCGTTCCATCCCGTAGCTCCGCAAACCGTGCTGGAATAGACCGGCGTTCAAGCCTAACCCAGCAGGGGCTGCCATGGCATTTGCGAGTGAGATATCCAGTTTCTTTCACGCACAGGGCATCCATCCCCACGCGGCCCTTAGCGGAACGCCTGCGGGCCGCTGATACGCAAATCCATGGCGCATTCGTGCAAGTTCCGCTCTGTAACAAACGCATCGCGAGCACTAGATTTGCGTACGCGCTGGGGGCAGCGCCGCTCAAACTCTGGGGAGAATGGATGATGAACAAGCACATAGGTTGCGTGCTGCTGCTGTTCGGGCTGGCGTCGCAGGCGCAGGCTGGCAAGATTTACCTGATGGGTGGCGGCTATAGCGACAGCAATACGGATCTATTCGTCAACGGCCTGCGCAAAGCGAGCGGCCGCGATCTAGCCAGCACACCGAACCCGGCCAGCACTAGCAACTGCAGCAGCAACTGGGCGACTACTGTGTGTCCGCGCATCGCGGTGGTGACATCCAGCAAGGACGGTTACGCGGTCGGGTTAGATGCCTTCCAGAATGATCTGGACAACGGTAATGGCACGGTCAAGCGCGGCTACTACAACCTGTTCCAGACGCACGGGTTTTCGCCGAAATTCATCAGCGCGCACGTCGACAATTACCCAACGCATGCCTACAACGGCAACGCGGCTGGCAACGCCAACATCGCCGTCATCAACCAAGCCGATGTGGTTTGGCTCGCCGGTGGCGACCAAGCCAAAATTGCGCGCACCTGGCTGCGCGACAACGGCGCCGACACACCGCTGCTGGCCGCCCTGCGCGTGCGCTGGAACGCCAACAGCGCGAATTTTGTCGTCGGCGGCGACTCGGCCGGCAACCACGCGATGAACAGTCTGATGCACGGCGGCGGCGTCAGTTATGGCTATCTGTATTACAAGGCTGATCTGCCAACGCAGACCGTCAGCCAATGGCAAACTTTCGGCGATACGCGTGATGGGCTCAGTGCACTGCGTTATGAAGACAACGGCGCCAAGCTGAAGGGTTTGAGTTTCCTGCCCGCCAGCCTGCTATCGGACACCCACTTCGACGCGCGCTCCGGCCGTCTCGGTCGGCTGCTGGCGGCGCTGCGCTCGATGAACATCAGCCAAGGCTTCGGGGTGGACGAAGACACCGGCCTACTGGTCGACACGACGGCAAACACCGCCAAGGTCTACGGCAGCGGTCCGGTGATCATTGCCGACCTCAGCGCCGCCAGCTATCCGGTCGGCAGCTACTTCAAGCTCAGCGGCGCGCGCGTTAGCCTGCTCACCGCCGGCGACAGCTACAACTACGCCACGCGCACGGTGAGCAGCAGCAAGGCACTGATCGGCACTCGCTACTACAGCGGTCACAGCGATTCGAGCGATGTATTCGCGGCTTTTGAAACCTCCACCTTACTGACCCGCGTCGTCGATCAGACCTCCAGCTACAACCTCGGCGTCGCCCCGGCGCCGTTCTACAGCAGCGCTCCTTTTTACCCGGCCAGTGCGCCCAGCATCACGCTGCGATTCACGCGCGATGCGACCACCCGCGGCCACTACAGCGCCGGTCGTTACACCGCGGCAAAGGTGAAGGTCGATATCAATTGACCGGCAGCACCGGTGGGCCCGTGCGGCTCAATGGCGCGGGCAGATCGAAATGCGGCAGTGCGTGATCGATGAAAGTGCGCACTTCGCGGTGGCCTGTGCGATCGCTTGCCGACGTATTGACTTCCTGTGGTTCGACCAGCAGCGGCCTGCGTGGAACCCATGGTGTGCAGATGCTTAGCGCTGGTGAGGAACGGAGAGGACGTCGATGCGCAAATTCGTGTGCGGTGTCTGCCTCAGTCTGGCGTTGCGCGCCGACGCCGAGGTGCTGGGGCAGGATGGCTTCGAGGCCGCGTGCGGACGCCTAGCACATAGTCAAACATTTGCGCTGAGCGACGGCTCGCCATGGCCGGCGCCCTGGGTTGGCGTCGGCGGCATCGCCGTGGCGGATGTCAATGGCGGACGCGGGCGCCTGCGCCCGTTCAGCAGCAGCTACACACTGGCGCGCATGTGGGCACCGGTGGCCACGCGCGACGTGGAAGTGCGCTTTCGCTTCTCAATTGAAGACGCGGCGAGTCAGGGCGTCGCGTTTCTGGTTCGCCACAACGGCGGTTTCCTGAATCAGACCCAACCTGCCGGACAGGGCTACGGCGTTTTCATCGAAGGCAACCTGCGCGGTTTGCCCGGCATCGGCATCTGGAAGGAACAGGCTGGCGTCGAGTCGCCGCTCGCACATAGCGCACCCGCAGTGCCCGGCCCGACCGCTGGCGTGTCTTATCGCGTGCGCTTTCGCACCCACCAGCTGACCGCCACCAGCACCCTGATGCAGGCCAAGTACTGGCCCGCCGCCAACGCCGAACCGATCGCCTGGCAGGTCACCGTCACCGACGCCACGGCCGTGCTGCAGAACCTCAGCGGCGGCATTGGCATCGACTCGGCCAGCGGCATCCTGGCGCCCAATCCGATCAGCGCTCACGCCTTGGTCGATGACATTGAAGTCGAGCCCTTGTGCAATCCGATCCTCGGCTATTCGGTGGCGCTGGTTTCGCAGAGTTTCCAGTTCACCGAAGGGCCGCTGTGGCGCGGCGATCACCTGCTGTTCTCGGACATCACCGGCAATACTATCTACCGGCTTGATCCGCCGAGTTCTATCAGCGTCTTTCGCGCGCCGAGCGATCAGGCCAACGGGCTGATCATGGATGGCGGGGCGCTGCTCGCGGGCGAGGCGGCGACACGGCGTATTTCCACCACCAATTTGATGGGTGTCCGCAGCACGCTGGTGGATCGTTATCAGGGTGGGCGCTTCAATTCGCCGAACGACATGGATCTGCGCGGCGATGGCACGCTCTACTTTAGCGATCCTGATTACGGATTGAGCAACCCGCCGCTGCAGCGTGAGCTGCCGCACAACGGGCTGTATCGCTACCGGGCAGGCGCGTTGACCCTGGAATGGGCCGGTGTGGTCGGCAGTAACCAGCCCAACGGTGTGCAGCTGTCGCGTGACGAGTCGGTTTTGTTTGTCACTGACACCCAGCAAGGCCAGTTGCGCCGTTGGGTGGTCGCCGTCGACGGCAGTCTCAGCCTGCCGGTGGTGTTGCAAAGCGGGCTGGCCGTGCCCGACGGCATGTGCCGCGATGGCGCCGGAAACATCTATGTC
Source organism: uncultured Xanthomonas sp. (assembly GCA_964561825.1). Taxonomy (GTDB): domain Bacteria; phylum Pseudomonadota; class Gammaproteobacteria; order Xanthomonadales; family SZUA-5; genus JADKFD01. The sequence goes on along the minus strand of CAZLSB010000013.1, from coordinate 978 downwards.
GCGGTCTCCGCCGGCGTGGAAATCTTCGCCCCCGACGGCGCCCGCTGGGGACTGGTCCCGGTGCCGCGCGTGGCCAGCAACTGCGGCTTCGGCGATGCCGACGGCTTGTCGCTGTACATCACCGCGCGCCAGGGCCTGTACCGCGCGCGGCGGCCCTGAGTCCAAACCCACCGGGGAGCAGCCTTCGATCACAGATCGAACCCAGCAAATTCCGGCTCTGGTGGGTCGGCGCTATGCGCTAACGATTTTCCTGCGTTGTGGGTTTCTTGCTTGGTCCCAGCGTTGCTCTTACCGCAAGCGTGACCACATCAGTTTAGCTCGCACCGCTCCGGCCTGCGAAGCGTCCCGGTAGCATCCAAGCGACGTTAGAATGCGTGGCCGAATAAGCGGTATCGCCCATGGCCTGCAGCATGCAAGGTTTCAACCTAGCAGCCTGTCGGACTTTCCTCGCGAGTGCGCCGGAAGCGCTTTTGGCGCAGAGCGGTGACGAATATTCCGTTAGTTTTATTGCATTTTATTCGTCTTTCTGCTCTGCAGTGCGCCAAAAGTGCTTCCTGCCCTTCGGGTTGCGCGTCTGAACGGCGTCTGCGGCGTTGCGACCCTTGCCAATGGAAGAACCATTGGCTGCGCTCCGCGCCTTGCATCCATCCGCTCAGCCACACAACGCATTTCACGCTGACAGTCCGACGGGCTGCTAGTAGTCCATCTAGGAGAAAAATTAGGATCGCACGGATCTTCATTGCGAGGGAGCCTTGGCGACCGCGGCAACCCAGTGACTTTGCTGTTTGCTTCGATTTGCCGCAAAAAGCAAGGTCACTGGATTGCCGCAGTCGCTTAGGCTCCTTCGCAATGACGATTCGGGGGTTCATGGCCTCGCGATCCCAAACTTCACTGTGGACGGACTACTAGGTTAAACGATCAAATGTCGGGAAGGGCAGCCAGCTGCAGCCGGTCACGTCCTTGCGCCTTCGAGCCGTA
>CAZLSB010000012.1:0-30063 GCA_964561825.1 uncultured Xanthomonas sp. | reverse complement strand
CGGCCTGAAAAAAATGCATTAAAATCATTTGCTTGCGGTATGTTTGGTGAGAGCGCGGTGCAATCTGCAGTGAAATCCGCGGTTCGCAAAGCGCACATAGCGAAGCCTGCTTCTTGTCACACGCTACGTCATTCATTCGCAACACATCTGCTTGAACCTAGAAACCTCAGTTGACCGCTTCCCATCACCCATAACGCGATGATTTTTTTGACTTTTCAGCACTTTGATCAGTTCACCTATAGTGTGAGTCCGCTACGGGGCAGATTGCACGGTTCTGGCGGCTCCATGGACCGATATCGTAGTAAATCATTGATTCGTCGTTGCGAGGTCTGCGACGCGACAGCGGCGACGGCCGTGGCAACCTTGGGACGTTGGTGGTGGCTTAAGCGAACGTCCCTGGATTGCCGCGGTCGCTTTAGGCTCTCTCGCAAAGACGAGTCTTGTGGGTTCATCCGCGTGCATTTTTGGGCTCAAAAAAGGACGCTCGCAATGACGGGACGAGGCTCATGGTAACGACTCGGAGAAACGTAATAGGGGTCGAGAAAAGAACTTCGAAAGATCAGGTCCCGGAGGGATCCAATCTAGTCACTAACCAGGGTTTGGTTCCGGCTCGTCCGGCTTGGGTAGAAACAAAACACCCAGACTATCCGCGTCCCGTAGGGACGTAATGTCGGTCGCGGAATGTCTCCGAATCCCTACGAGACCCAAAATTTCCTATGGTTTTTTTCTACCCACATTTTGCCCCGCCGGGGCATAAGCTATCAAAGCTCATGGTAAACGGTGGATTCCGCACGGGGAAACACGTGCGGCATCCACCCTACCATTGCGCCTTATGCAGGTTCTTGTGGAACTGGTCGCCGAATCTCGCAGCGGGTTGCGGAACCCGGGCGTGGCCCTCGGCACCTTCGACGATAACTATTTCGGGGCCGGCCATTCCGTACAGGCACGCGTCACAGCCGCGGCGCAAACCGCGAATCGCCTTCGATCTCGACAAAATCGCTCTGAAACCACTGCACATTGATGCCGATCCGACGACTGTTGGGATCGGCCCATGAGTAGGCTGCGGGCTGCCCCGTCGCATCGTCGAGCAGTTTTAACGCAAGCACATGCACGCTATCGCCCTGAAAACTCAAACGGGCGATCTGCACTGAATAGCCGGTGCGCCGGCCATCTTCCCAGGTGATCGGTACACTACGGCCTTCGCTGTGCAGCACCAATTTGCTCATCGTGCGGAAGCCGCGATCTTCCTGCTTCGCGGTCATGCCCGCTTTGTTGATCGCGATCCAACCGGTGAAATAACGCACCTTGCGCTGTTTGTGCGGCACACCGCGCGCATTTCCATAGATTAATCGACCGCTTTGATCACGCGCGGTGCTGAGAATCCACAACTTGTCTGCGCCGATCTGAATGCGATCTTCCACGGTCACGGCCTTGGCCAAGCGTTCGGAGGCGACCTTACAAGCGCCTTCGCGCGTACTGCCGACAAACTCCTCTTTGGCCGAATCAAAGGAAAAGTACACCGCGCAATCGGGTGCAAAACGCAGATCAGCGGCAGTCAAGGCGCTGAGTCGTTCCGGCGCCAAATGCGCATCGCGCCAGCTTTTTTCATTGTTGAAACTAAACTGGTCCAAGCGAATGCCGGTGTTGTCCGTGTCGACCACAAATCGATACAGACGCAGTCTAAATAGTCTGCTGGGATCGTCATCCAAGGTTTGCCGGGCAAAAAATACCGATCCGCCAATGGCCGGCACCGACACCGGCAGAAACATCGAGTGGATGCGTTCGTGCAGTGCGGTCGCGTCGTCTTGCCCTTTGCTGGCGACCACTTGTTCGTAGTTATCCCACTCACCGCCAAACCATTCGCTCAGACGCGCCAAATTGGCATCCAAATCGAGCGCAACGGGCGTCTGCGACGCGCCTTCAACCTGCGCAAAGTCATTCGCCTTCGGTTGGGACGCGCAACCCACCAGCAACAGCGACAAAATCCAAACACTCATTCGCAGCAAAGCAATACTCCAATGTGGCGCCTAGGCCCGAAGCGGAAGATGCACAGTGTACGTGCTTGCACATCAGGACTCCGAACACCGCGACCCGTCATACTGCCGCATGAATAGAATGTTGGAGGCCCAATGAAATACCTGCACAGCATGGTGCGCGTGCGCGATTTGTCCGCATCCGTCGCATTTTACGAATTGCTCGGCCTGCGTGAAGTCAAACGCATGGACAACCCGAAAGCGCGCTTTACGCTGGTCTATCTGGCGGCGCCGGGGGATGAAAGCGCGCAGATCGAACTCACCTACAACTACGACGATGAGGACTACGGCAGCGCGCGCAATTTTGGTCACGTCGCCTACGCGGTCGACGACATTTATGCGCTGTGTCAGCATTTGTCGGATAACGGTGTGACCATCAACCGTCCGCCACGCGACGGGCGCATGGCTTTTGTGCGCTCTCCTGATTTGATTTCCATTGAACTATTGCAGCGCGGGCCGGCCCTGCCGCCGAGCGAACCGTGGCTGTCGATGGCTAGCGTAGGCAGTTGGTAAACCGTGCAGAGCGCAACGGCTGCACGCAGCGTGGTGGTGATTGGCGGCGGGCCCGCCGGGCTGATGGCTGCCGAAACCGCGTGCGATGCGGGCTGTAAGGTCACACTATTTGAGCAAATGCCGTCCGTCGCGCGCAAGTTCTTGATTGCCGGCAAGGGCGGCTTAAACCTGACGCACAGCGAAGCCCTCGACGCCTTTGTGGATCGTTATCGCGAACGCGCCGACGCAGTGGGCCATTGGCTGAAGGCTTTTGACGCCGATGCGCTGCGCGCGTGGGCGAAAACCCTAGGTTACGACACCGTGGTTGGCAGTTCCGGGCGCGTATTTCCGGCCGACTTTAAGGCGGGTCCGTTGCTGCGCGCCTGGGTACGGCGCATCCGCGGCAAAGGCGTGAGTATTCATTGCGGCCATCGCTGGCTGGGTTGGACAGCGGACGGCGAATTGCGTTTTGCGCAAGGCGAGCAGCACATCGATAGCAGCGCTGATGCCGTCGTATTGGCGCTAGGCGGCGCAAGTTGGCCAAGTTTAGGCGCAACCGGGCAATGGATCACCGCCCTTGGCGAAGCGCATGTGGCTGTCGCCCCGCTACGTCCGGCCAATTGCGGATTTGAATGCACTTGGTCTGCCCATATGATCGAGCGCTATGCCGGCGCGCCGGTCAAATCGGTCACGCTGCGACGCGCTAATGATCCCTGGCAAGCACCCTTGCTGGGCGAATTTATGGTCACCGCCTATGGCGTCGAAGGCAGCGCCATTTATGCGCTGTCGGCTGCCTTGCGCGACGCCATCGAGCGCGATGGCACTAGCAAGTTGTTGCTTGATCTTTGCCCCAGTCGCAGCTTGGCACAACTGGAACAAGCGCTCGCCCGTCCACGCGGCAAACGCAGTTTCGCCGAACATTTGCGGCGCGCGACCGGATTGGATGGTGTCAAAGCGGGATTGCTTTACGAGTGCACCGAGCCGGCGACACGCGCTGAAGCCATGCAACTTGCGCAAGCGATCAAAGCGCTGCCATTGCACCTGCTGCGCACACGGCCCATTGATGAAGCGATCAGCAGCGCCGGTGGTGTGCGATTTGACGAACTCAGTAGCGATTTGAAGATTCAGCGATTGACCAATGTCTGGTGCGCCGGCGAAATGATCGACTGGGAAGCGCCAACCGGCGGTTATTTGCTGACTGCCTGTTTCGCCAGTGGTTTTATCGCGGGGCGCGCGGCGGCGGGTGGATGACCGTTGCGCCTTTTGGGCTTGAAATGCACGCGGGCAAAAGAATCTCATGGCAAGGATCAATCCGTGGTGGGTTCGACCTGCGCTTCATCGGTCGAACGCTTTTTGGCCGCTGGAGTGCGCAACAGTCCGCGCATCGGGGCAAGGCCAAGTCGCTGGATTGCCGCGGTCGCTTAAGGCCCTCGCAATGACGATTCTTGTGGGTTCATCCGCGAACATTGCCGGGCTGAAAAAGAGCGCTCGTAATGATGAATCAATGACTTACGAAATCGCGGATGGAGGGCCGGTCAGCAAATGAGCGATATCTTGATTGCTGAAACCGCTGCTGGCGCTTTGCAATGCGTCTATTTCGACGCCAACCGCTGTCGCTCGTGCAGCGAATTGCCACGCCCCTATGATCAGCAATTGGCGGCCAAACAAGCGCAAGCGCAAACAGCGCTGGCGCCCTTTGCGCCATCCTGGTTGGCGCCGTGGGCCAGTGCCAGCTCTGGATTTCGCAACAAAGCCAAAATGGCCATTGGCGGCACCATTAGCGCACCAACCTTAGGCTTGCTGGATGGCAGCGGCGCGGGCATCGATCTGCTCGGCTGCGCACTCTATTCGCCCACCATGCAAGCGGCTTTTGCGGTGATTCGCGAGGCCCTGATTGCGGCCAAAGTGCCACCCTACGATTTGCTGCAACGCCGCGGCGAAGGCAAATATGTACTGTTGACCGAAGCGCCGGGCACGGGCGAATTGCTGCTGCGCTTCGTATTGCGCTCATCGGAAGCCACCGAACGCATCCGCAAACAAGTATCCGCGCTGCAAACGGCGTTGCCGAAACTGCGAGTGGTGTCGATCAATCTTTTGCCCGAGCACAAGGCCGTCACCGAGGGTGAGACCGAGCTATTGCTTACCGAACAAAACTCGATTCGTTGCAAAATCAATGGCATCGATATGTATTTAACACCCCGTAGCTTCCTGCAAACGCATTCAATCGGCGCGGCCGCACTTTACACACAAGCGCGAGACTGGATCGATTCACGCCAACCACGCAGCGTTTGGGATTTGTATTGTGGCGTCGGCGGCTTTGCCTTGCACAGCGCCGCGCCAGATCGGCAGATCGTCGGTGTCGAGAGCACGGCCGAAGCGATAAACGCGGCGCGCCTTAGCGATGCCAACATCGAATGGATATGCGCCGACGCAAGCGTATGGGCGAGCGCGCAACCCAAAAGCGCTGATTGCATCATCGTCAATCCACCGCGTCGCGGCATTGGGCCACAGCTGGCATTTTGGCTCAACGCAAGCCAGTCGGCGACGCTACTGTATTCCAGTTGCAATGTGCTTTCGCTGGCACGCGATCTAACTGCAATGCCCCAATATCGGATCGCTGCGGCGCGGGTATTCGATTTGTTTCCGCACACCAAGCACTTTGAAACGCTGGTGTTGCTGGATCGGGTGCAAAACTAGGATTACTCAGCGGTTCGCGACTGCTCCGCCATCAACGCGTCTTTTTCCGCCCAGATACGGTTGATCCACTGCTGGAAAGCCTCGCGGACGGCGAGATCATTCTCATAACTGCCACCCAGTAATTCACGCGGGATTTCGCGTCGGCGTATATCGACCAAAACACGTCGGACGCGACCAGATAACAGATCGGTCAAGGTTGGCCTACCGTCTGGATAGACGATGGTGATATCGACGATGGCATGCAACATATCGCCCATGGTTTCCAACACAAAAGCCACACCTCCTACTTTTGGTTTTAACAAATAACGAAACGGCGATTGTTGCTGTGCGTGCTTTTTCGGGGTAAACCGTGTGCCTTCTACGAAGTTCATCACGGAAACCGGTAATTCGGCGAACTTCTGACAGGCACGGCGGGTGGCTTCTACATCGGTGCCACGCAGTTCTGGGTGACGCTGCAAGTATTCTTTCGAATAGCGCTTCATAAACGGAAAATCTAGCGCCCACCAAGCCAAACCGAGCAAAGGTACCCAGATCAACTGACTCTTCAGAAAGAACTTTAGCAACGGAATTCGGCGATTACAAAGATCCTGCAATACCACAATATCCACCCAACTTTGATGATTGCTCAATACCAAATACCAATCGTCAGGCTGTAGATGCTCCAAACCTGTTACTTGCCAATCGGCGCGTGTGAATGCGCGGACTAGGAAGCTGTTGATGCTGATCCAGGTCTCGGCAACACCGATAATTAAGCGGCTGAATAGGCGACGCACCGGGGCTACTGGAATCAGGAGTTTGATCAGCGCCAATAGCAGCAATACCGGCACCAAAATCGCGGTGTTGGCAATCGCCAATATCGAGGACAACAGCAGAATCAAGGGGCCGGGCAGGGAAGACAACATCTCGTTAGGTGCTTTTGTGGTTGATGGTTTGGATCGTCGGCACAAGCGGGCTGGGTCTAACAGATATCTTCATGACTACTTCCTGCCGAAAACGCGCCCCAACAGTGCTGACCCGGTGGACAAGGGATTCTTTCGGATTGCCTTTTCCTGATCGGAAATATAATAAAACAAACCATCCATGGCTTGGTCGGTCACATAAGCATCCAAATCCATGGATTTGCCACCGCCAAGCAATTTATCGAGCCCGCCGCTCTTCTTGCTCAGGGTTTTGTATTTATCGGTCACGCCGGTTTCGCCGGTGGCCTTGCTGACAATCGGCAAAAAGCTACTGCGCAGCTTGTCTTCCGTCACCCGGCGGAAATACTGGGTGCCGGCGTCAGGTTCGCCGCGCACAATGGACAGCGCATCCTGAACGGTCATTTGTCGAATAGCTTGTGCAAAGATGTCGGCGGCCGCCGGCACGGCCTTTTCGGCTGCACGGTTCATCGAGATTTCAAATTCTTCGACGTATTTGCCGGCGCCGAGTTTGCTGGCTGCATCGGCCATTTTGCGCATCGATTTGGGCACGGCGATACGCACCACTTGGTCTTTCAAAAAACCATCGCTGGTGCCCAACCGTTTGATTGATGCACTGACGCCGTTGGCGAGCGATTCTTTGATGCCGGCACTCGCGTCGCCCTCGGTCAACGACGAACTTGCGGTGGTGGTTCTTGCACCGGAAATCTGCTCTAGCAAATTCTTGGACTTATCGGCTGCCAACAGACACGGGCTCATCAGCAAAGCAACAACAACGGTCCAGCTACGCATGTGATGGGTCCAGGGCAGTTCACCTAGCCGGAGTCTACGCCAGTCGCGCGATCGTGACTTCTGTCACTCGTTAGTGTGCCACAGCACTAGCACACTATAGCTCCACCCAAAGGAGCTAGACCATGAAACGCAAGCGTTTGTTTGTCTCATTGCTATTTGCTGGCTTGATCGCCGCCCTGCCACCGGTGACACAAGCGGCAGCGCCAAGCCAGCAAGGCCTTAGTCAGACCATCGCCGATCCCGCGCAGCAATTGCGTGCGATGGCAAACATGCTGCGGGCTAACGATCTGCCCGGACTGCTAAGTGCGCTGCTGCCACCCACACAATTGCAACAACTGCGCCTAGCGTACGATTTGCATCGCACTGAACCCAGCAGTGACGCGGATCGCGTGAAATTTGCAGAAGCGCTGGCCAAACTCAATGCTGTCGACTCTGTTGACCAGTTGATGGCTGAGATTGAGCCCAAGTTACAGGAAGCACGGCCACAGGCTGTGGGTGCGGTGATGATGGGACTGGGCGCGCTGCAGGTGGCGGTGGCATCACCGCAAGCCGAGTTGACTGAACTACAGCGTGCCGCGCTGCAAAGCATGTTGCCAGGATTACAGCGCTGGGCGACCAATACCGACTTTCTGAGCAGCGCGTCCATGCGTCAGGCATTGACCTTGCTCAGCAACGCGGCGCGAAGTAGTGGCGTCAACAACTTGGATCAACTGAAGATGTTGTCGCTGGATGAAGTATTGGCCCACGCCAGCAGTTTACTCGCGGCAGGCAAACAGGCCGTCCGCATTTATGGCCTTGATCTGGACGCCATCACCGACTCGCTGCAAGTGCAGGTGCTGAGCGTTGATGGCCACAATGCTCGGGTGCGCGCCACCTGGATGGTGTTCGATGCGCCAGTTTCCAGCGAGCATGACCTGGTTTGGGTCGCTGGTCGCTGGTATGGCAAGGATGTAGCCGCACACTGGAGTGTCGAGCATGCGTCAGCCGAAAAAGGCTGAGGATTAACGGTCAGGAATCAGCCTGGCGGCGCGAGATCGCCAGGCTGTGACCTGTTGATTCGTCATTGCGAGCGTCCTTTTTCGGCCCGAAAGTGCACGCGCATGAACCCCACAAGACTCGTCTTTGCGAGGCAGTCTAAAGCGACCGCGGCAATCCAGGGACGTTCGCCCCAGCCGCCAACGTCTCTGGGTTGCCACGACCGTCGCCGCTGTCGCGTCGAAGACTTCGCAACGACGAATCAATGACTTCCGATATCGGTTCATGGAGAGGCAAGATGCACGCGCTGCCAGAAGCAGCAGTGGTGCGAAGCATCGACGGTGGGTCCAAGCTGTGCCGGACTCTTCCGCGCTCCATCGGCCAAAAGCCTTCGACCGATGAAGCGCAGGTCGAACCCACCACGGCCCAGTTCAATCCTCAAAACCCTGCGCAAACACCTGATCATTGATTTCCAGCAACATGAAGCTGACGCTGCCGCTGGATGACCAGCCGCCGGACGCTGCGGCATCTTCAACAAACACCCGCAGGTAGAGGGTCTGGCCTTGCAAGGCTTCATCGTTGGGCAAGTTCAGGTGGGCGCTGCCGGCACCGGCCGCACTGAGCGTGAAGTTCTGCTGCAATAGCGCCGCGGCGCCAACTTCAGTGGGCTCAGACACCGCTAGCACGGCGCGCACGTTTGCCTGGGCGCGCCCAAAGTCCACGCCAATGGTGAAGGCGTTGCTGCCTGCCAACGGCGCCTCGGTTGCGATCAAACGCGGGATCAATCCGCCCTGCCCCGGCGTACCTACGCTGACAGACTGCGGCACAAAGGGTGACTCACTGAATAACATCGGCCGCACGAACACGCCGGTTTCATCGCGGGCACGCACATCCGTTAACGGGCGGCGCAGGAAGGTCACAATCGCCGCTCGGTCTGCTGCCGACAGTCCCAACGGCACTATGCGTGGATCTTTGTTCGGTGCAGTAAAGTCGCCGCCGCGATTGTAAAAGTCGACCACTTCTTCCAGGGTGCGCAAGCGGCCATCGGCCATGTACGGCGCTGTGATTTCGACATTACGCAGCGGTGGCGTGCGCATCCGTCCGCGATCCGCATTATTACCGGTGACGCCAAACCGTCCGACATCGGCATTGCCCGGACGCACACCGATATAGTGAAAATTGTTGTCGCTCAGCAGAGGACCACCGTGACAACGCGCGCAACCAGCCTGCACGAAAGCCTGACGGCCGGCGAGCTCGGTCTGGCTCATTGCCGGCTGGCCAATGCCCTGCAAATCGTGCGGAGTTTGATTGGCAACCAGCGAGCGCTCGTAACTAGCAATCGCCAACGCGATCCGGGCCGGGCTGACGACCGCCGTGCCAAAAACTTCGTTGAACAATGCCGGATACCTGCGATTGGCGATCCAACTTTGCAAAGCGGCCGGAACGCTGGGTGATAACCGCAGGGGCCGCAAGGTGGTGATGCGCGCACTCACATCGGCCAGCGAACGCGCGGCGTGTGCCATTTCTAAGGTATTGACCACGGGACCTAGCGCCTGATTTTCCAGGGCGCCGCCGTTGCTGATCAGCGTCGTTTGCGTATCGGGATCGTTGAACGTTGTGGCAGCGCGACCGTCCCAGAACAGCGTGGTCGGATATGCCGCGTTGATTGCCGACTGCGACTGTCGGGTGCCCACTTGCGGCGCCACACCGAACAAAGCGCTGCGTTGGTAAAGCCCCGTCGAATCGTGGCTAGGCACACCCATTGATCCGACAATGTCATCCGGCGTGCCAAACAAGGCATCTGCGCCCGGATGCACGCTCGCCGGATTGGGCTGCGAGGTGCGTGGTTCGTTGCCACCGGCGCGTGGCATATGGCAGGTACCGCAGGCCACCGTACCGGTGACAGATAGCTGTTCGTCCCAAAACAGCACTTGGCCTAAGGCAATTTTGGCCGGTGTTTGCGGATTTTCAACGGGAATCGGCGGCGGACCTAAAGCCGGCAAGGGTGGCGGACCGCCCTGCGCCCGCGCCAGATTGGGCGCCAAACAAAGCGCCGACAAAAAGCCAATTGCGGTGAGCAGAGTACGCATATTTAAATGTCCGGTTCTTATCCCGAGTTCAGAGTAAGCGGCGAATGTGCAGTGAGGATGGAGACTTGATCGATCTAGTAGAGAAGCAGCACACAGTACTCTTTGGCGAATGGCAGTCCTCCGGAAAATCCGTCGTGCTGAATCCAGCCAAGTTTGATGCGCGTACAAGCCCTCTACAATGCGCGTATGTCCGATCTTCACCCCCAAACGCTGCGCAAAATTATCCATGTCGACATGGACGCCTTTTATGCGTCGGTTGAACAACGCGACGATCCCACGCTGCGTGGCAGGCCGGTGGCCGTCGCTTGGCGCGGCGCACGCTCGGTGGTCTGCGCGGCATCTTACGAGGCCCGACTGTACGGGGTGCGCTCGGCAATGCCGGCATTACGTGCCGAACGGCTGTGCCCAGATTTGTTGTTCGTGCCACCCGATTTTGTGCGCTACAAACAGGTCTCACAGCAAGTCCGTGACATTTTTCTACAGCACACCGATCTGGTCGAACCGGTGTCGCTGGACGAGGCCTATCTGGACGTGACCGAATCGAAAAGTGCTTTGGCGTCGGCCACCGCGATCGCCAAAGTGATTCGCGCGGCGATTGCGGACCAGACCCAATTAACCGCGTCGGCCGGCGTGGCGCCGGTGAAATTTCTGGCCAAGGTGGCGTCTGATTGGCGCAAGCCCAATGGTTTGTTCGTCATCAAACCACACCAAGTTGAGGAATTTTTGCAGCCCTTACCAGTCGCGCGTTTGCCCGGCGTTGGCAAAGTCACGCAGGCACGCTTGACCACCCTCGGCATCGCAACGGTCGGCGATCTGCGCCTGGGCTCGTTAGAAGAGTTACTCGCGCAATTCGGTCGCTACGGCGAGCGCCTTTTCGAACTCGCCCGCGGCGTAGACCGCAGCCGCGTGGTGGCGCAGCGCCCTACCCAATCGATTTCATCGGAAGACACCTTCGCAAGCGACGTCAACCTAGCCGCACTGGAAGAAAAAATCATCGAACTCGCAACTCGTACTTGGCGCGCCGCCGACCAAGAAGTGCAGCGCGTAGGACGCACGGTGGTCCTGAAACTAAAAACCTCCGACTTTCGGATACTCACTCGCAGTCACACACCAAGCCACAGGCCACGATCCGCGCAGGAACTAGCCAGCATCGCACTCGCGCTGCGCGATCGCGTCGGCCTACCCGAGCGCACCATTTACCGACTGGTCGGCGTAGGCCTAGGCAACTTCGCCCGCAGCGACCAGGACTGCCAGCCTGAATTGTTTGGCCAACAAGTAGGTGCGTGAGCCAAAGCTTCATAGCCGCACCCTCGCGGCTTGGATTGAGCCGTGGTGGGTTCGACCTGCGCTTAATGGGTCGAACGCTTTTGGCCGCTGGACCGCGGAAAGGTCCGCTCCCAGCGCGGACCTTCCTAGTCAAACAGGTCAATTAGTACCTGTGCGCCATTCAGCGTAGTCCATTGGTCCCTTCAAACCCATCGGCAAAGATCAAACCATCGGTCCCTTCAAACCCATCGGCAAAGATCAAATCGACGCTGTTGCCGTCAATGAGTTTGGTCACGAAGGCATCGCGAACCCCACCAAACAAAGCTTGGAACGGCGACACCGTTGGAAAGTTCAGAGATTCGGTAAATCCGCTGACGTAGGCGCTGCCGACCAGATCGACAGAAATGCCCTGGCCTTCATCGGCGGACATGCCGCCCAAGTAAGTCGAATAGACCGCAGTGATCCCGTTTGAACTAAGCTTGGTTACAAAAGCATCGGAAGGCCCTCTCAAGGCGGCTTGGAACGCGTTTAGGGTTGGGAAATTGTTCGACTTGGTGCCTCCAGTAACGAAAACGTTCAACGCGTTATCAATCGCGATGCCCTGACCTTGATCGTCACCACCGCCGCCCAAGTAAGTGGAGAACACCAACGCAGTACCCGGCGGATTCACCTTGGTGACAAAGGCGTCATTGGCGCCACCTGCATAGAAGGGCTGCGCGGGCGTAACTGTGGGGAAATTGCTTGAGTTGGTGCGCCCGGTCAGGTAGGCGTTCATCGGTGCGTCTATGACGATCCCAAATGCTTCTTCATCGGCAGAACCACCAAGATAAGTCGAATAAAGTAAGGCATTGCCCGCCAAACTGAAGTGCGTCAAAAACGCATCGCGACCACCCGCCAGCGCGGGCTGCACGGAGGCCGATGTGGTTGGAAAATTGGCTGAGGTGGTGCTGCCGACCACAAACACTGCGGCGTCGTCAGCCACTTCCATATCAAATGCGCGGTCATCACCAGCGCCGCCCAGATAGGTGGAATACACGATGGAATTGCCGGCGACACTGAATTTGGTCATGAATGCGTCCATGCCACCCGCCAATGCCGCTTGGAATGGCGTCTGCGTGGGGAAGTTCGGAGCGCTGGTATTGCCAGCGATGTAGGCGTTGTCGGCCGGATCGACTGTCACTGCGGTGCCCTCTTCAAAACCCGTGCTGCCCCAGTAAGTCGAATAAACGATCGCATTACCCGCCGAGGTAAGTTTGGTCAGAAAAGCATCGGTTCCGCCCACCTGGGCAGCAATAGCGGGTGTCACCACCGGGTAATTGATCGAGGTCGTAGAACCGGTGATATAAACCGTACCTGCGCCGCTCACCACGATGTCGTTGGCAAACTCGGTACCGACGCCACCGAGATAAGTCGAATAGGTCAGCGAGTTTCCTGTCAGACTCATTTTAGTGACAAAAATATCCTGCTCACCAGCAAACGTGGATGATGGCGTACCCTGAATCGGAAAATTGGTAGAACTCGTAATGCCGGTCAGATACGCATCGCCCGTTGCGCCAACATGGATCGCCGTCGCTTGATCAAATCCACTGCCGCCCAAAAAGGTGGAGTAAGCCAAGATCGGATCAATAATGAGCGGTCGGGCACGGTCAAATGCACCTATTTGGAAGCGAACCTGTTTACCGCGCACTTGATATCCGCTGCTAATGATCTCAATGCCACTGGCGCTTTCCTGGTAAACCACCGGCGCTTTCTGGCGCAATTCGCCAGCAGCGAGTTTCATGACCAACTCGCCCGATGGATCTACAGTAAGGCTTTGCGCACCTTGCACATTAAGCGCTATCACCGACGGATCGGCGCCCGGACTGACAATAAAATCGTATTCAGCATCGCGCTGATTGCCGTAAAACAGCAGGTCAATGCCGGGATAGACCTCGTGATAACGCACTTTGGCATAGGAGACGATATCGGTATGCCATTTTGAAGCGTCGTTGCCGATAAAGTAGTTGGTGGTTCCTGGCAACGCGTTCAAACCCTCGACTCTTGCCTTTGGATTGGCACCCACAAAAGCGATGCGCACCACCGCGGCGGGTTGCAGAGCGGTTTTGTCGGTCGCTGAGGCATCGACGGCGCGCTGTCCGAACACCATCACCGACTCGGTGGGGGTCAGGAAAAGGGTGTAGCCATGCCCGCGGGCGAGGAAATTAACGCGCTGATCACTTTGCCCGATATTGCGTTCAAAGCGCATGGGCAAAGCCACGTACTGTGCAGATATGCGGGAGAGTTCCGTGCTTTCGGCCGGCGCGGACGAAGGTTCGAGAGGGGTTCCGGGCGCTGCGTTGAGCAACGTGCAGAAAAAAGTCGCAAAAACTGCCGAACTCGCTTTGCGTAACACTGAGGAAATCATGGTGAACAGCCTACGATGCATTGGAAATCCAACGCACCTATGCTTCGCTGGACGCACCGAAAACTCGGTGCGACATCGCACATCCGTGAAGTGGATGTTTAGCAGCCTGCCGGACTTTGCGCGTGAGATGCCTTGTGTGGCTCAAGCGGATGGATGCAAGTCGCGGCGCGCAGCCAATGACTCTTCCATTGGCAAGGGTCGCAACGCCGCAGACGCCGTTCAGACACTCAACCCGCAGGGCCCGGACGGCCTTTTGGCATAGCGCGGACTCGAAAGTAGAGCCCAGTCCTTCAAAATCAATTCGAGAATGAGTAGAAAACGATCGCCAAAAGGACTTCCGGCGCACTCACGAGCAAAGCCCGACAGGCTGCCAGACCGTTCAGATTGGCGACTGCTGTCGGCGCAAATGTCCGCGCTGATTAGCAACCGTTTAGCTGCGCTGTGTGCGTCCGCGGATCATGCCAATCACGACTAAGATCAGGAATGCCCCGATGAATGCGCCAATGAATCCGGTCGCGTCATCTGGGCCATACCACCCTAGACCGCGACCCACCGCCGTCATCGCGAAGGCGCCGGCGATACCCAGCAGCGTGGTTGCAATCAATCCCATATCGTCATCGCCCGATTTCATCAAGCGCGCCAACAAGCCGGCGACCAAACCCACCAACACGGTCCAAATGATGCCCATGTAAATCTCCGGCAGCTTAAACAGACAGCTGAAATTTTAGGTAGACGGATTACCGGTTTCGGTACGCCAACGAACGTAAAGTTGGTCAGTACAAGCGCTAATATTTCATTGCAAGCGACGCTTGCGGGGCGAATTCCTTCCGAGACTTGGCTATCACCGACTTGTTGAATATTGAACGATTAGTCGCTGTATCTGCTATCGTTCTCCCAAACTGAACACTGCGATCGGCGCATGCTGGGAACTATCCAGACCAGCGCTGGTCTTAGCACGAGAAGACGAGGCAGCCATGATGCCCGCGCACCCATCAAAGACAGTTAAAATTCTTGCCGTTGCGATCGCCAGCCTGTTGGCAGCGGACGCTTTCGCCCAAGCCGCGAGTGCCACGCCGTTGCCAGTGCTGGTGCGCGACAGCGCGCGCCCGGCCCCGTGGCCTAGTTCAATTGACGGCAGCACCTGGGTGCCCGTCTTCATGCTGGGCGATGGTGACGGCAGTGTACTGGCCAGCCCATTTTCTGCTGAAGCAACCGGCAGTGTGTTGTTAGGCATCGCGCAGGTGCGCAGCAGCACAATGACCGCGGATTCCGTGTCAATTTCGCCCACGCTGCGTTGGAGTTTGAACGACGATTGGCGCTTGGGCGCGGCGCTGACAGTCACCGAGTTTGTGCCATGTCGCAGCTTGATGCATTCGCCATTGGCACCTTTGCAATCCGACGCCTGTCAAAGCTTTAATACGCCAAACGCCGCTGCCGCCGTCGGTGTATCGGGCTCGCTGAGCTTTGGGGCTGCCAGTTTCTCCGTGGGCTACAGCGAGAGCCCAGCAATTTGGGTGCTGCCCGGATCATTGGGACCGGCAGCGTCAATCGGCGTGCCGGTCAGCCGCTTGCCCATGGCACCCTTAGCTAGCCTTGCCAACCAACAGGCGCAAACCTTGTCAGTGGGTGGTGAACTTTCGCTATCCAATCAATCCAGACTGGGTGTCGCCTTGGCCATGTCACGTTTGCCGCGTTTGGAAAATAGCCCGGATATCGGACGTGTGCAGTTCAGTTTGGCCTACGGCGATTTCAGCGCCGATATGGCAACACAGATGATCCGCAAGGGTATCGAGACAGTGAGCCCCTTATGGGCAGGCATGGATTTAGGTGTCAGCTGGCGTACCCCCTGGTCGGGCATCGTTTCGGTCGGCGCGCGCAATTTGTTCAGCACCGGCGATCCACCACAACTAGGCAACTCGCCGGCGGCCCGCGTGAATGAAGCCGATGCTTTTAGCCGCACACCTTATGTGCGCTATGAGCAGGACTTCTAAGCGCACGGGCGGGTTTGAAACCCGCCCCTACAATCTGGAAAAACCTAGCGACTTCTGTCGGGCAATTGCGCGGCGCTTGCGGCCCTGTTGCACTTCCAGCTTGAGGCGCTCCTTGCGGGTCACCACACCGTCCGCCTTGGTGCCAGCTTCGGCGTTGGCAATGTGATCTTGACGCGTGTCTATCCAGCACCCAAGCGAATTGCCGATTGCATTTTCTGCTCCTTAACCCGCATGTTTCACGAATCCGCGCGATGATCGCGCAGGATATGGGTCGCACTAGGGATTTTCTGAAGAAGCGCCATATCTGGCTATACGGCGACTGAGGATGTCCTTGTGCGGCCAATAGACTAGCGAGGGCGCGTGAAATTTATGAAAAATGCGGGTTAAACGCGCAGCGTTCGGGCAGGTTGACGCGCTGACGTTAATGCCGCAATCGGCGCCCATCGACACTGGCATACTCGCGCGACCCGCTGCCCGAGGCTGACATGAACACATCCCGCGTTGTTCCAAACAGCCGAGAGTTCCTCGGCCATCCGGTCGGCCTGTACGTCTGCTTCATGACCGAAATGTGGGAGCGTTTTTCGTTTTACGGCATGAAAGCGCTGCTCTTCCTCTATTTAACCCAGTTTCATTTGTTCAACGACAGTGACGGCTATGTGCTGCTTGGCACCTATGCCGGCCTCGCCTACGCATTGCCGTTGCTCGGCGGCATGATTGCCGATCGCTGGCTAGGCATGCGCAAGGCAGTCTTGTTCGGAGGCGCGCTGCTGGTGCTAGGGCAGCTCGGCATGGCCTGGACCGGCGATGCGGCGACTGGCTCCGTTGGCGCCGCAACACGGGATTCACTTGCGATCCAAGTCATGTACTTGTCGCTGGCACTGATCGCAGTGGGTATCGGCTTTTTGAAACCCAATATTTCAACCATCGTCGGCCGCCTCTACGCGGACAACGACCCACGTCGGGACTCGGGTTTCACCATCTTCTACATGGGCATCAATGTCGGTGCGGCGCTGTCTTCGTTGATCGTCGGATACATCGGCGTCAACGTTGGCTGGGGCTACGGATTTGCGCTTTCCGGCGTGATGATGGCGGCTGGGCTAGTGCAGTTTGTGTGGGGTCAAAAGCACCTGATGGGACAGGCCGAGCCGCCGCACCCGTCGGCGCTGCGTGATTCCGTTTTCGGCATGCCGCGCGAATTGTTGATCTACATCTCGGGTCTGGTCACGGTTGTGATGGTCTGGAAGATCCTGCAAACCAAGATTGACTTCGGGCCGCTATCCGCCCTCGCCGGAGGCCATGAAGTGACTTTGACCGAACTGGTTGCAGTGGGCATGGGGCTGGGATTAGCAGTGTGGTTTGTGCGCTTCTTGTTCAGTGGTATCAGCAATATTCAACGTGGCCGGATGATCGTGCTGATGGTATTGATTTCAATTAGCGCGTTGTTTTGGGGCATCTACGAGCAGAGTTACGGGACTTGGGTCGCCTTCGCCGAGCGCGGCATGGACCTGACCACCTTTGGCATCCAATGGAACGCCCCGCAAACGACCTCGTTTGGCGCTATTTTCGTGATTCTATTCAGTCCTATCTTCGCCTGGTTATGGCCGCGCTTGGACAAACTCGGACTCAATCCGAGTTTGTCGGCAAAATTCGGTTGGGGTTTGGTCTTCTGCGGCTTGGGCACCGGCTTGCTCGGCATTGCCGCACAGAATCCGGGTAGCGATGGCCTCGTCAGCATGTGGTGGATGATCGCCGCCTACGCCATCTTGGTGCTCGGCGAAATGGTGCTTTCACCGATTGGCCTATCGGCGGTGACCACGCTATCGGTGCCTCGCGTAGTCGGCCTGATGATGGGCGCGTGGTTCCTAGCGTCAGCTTTTGGCGAAATGATCGCCGGTCGCTTTGGCACTTGGGCATCGATTGATCCGAATGCGGACGGCAGTTTCGATACGGCCGCCGCATTGCTGGTGTACGCCGATGTATTCAGCAAGTTAATGTGGATCGGCGTGATCAGCGGCATCGTGATGTTCTTGCTTACGCCCTGGATGAAACGCGCGAGCCAAGGCGCGAGTTAGCGTTGGCCTGGGCGATGGATCGGGCTGTTTAGCCTTCGGCTGGTCCGCCTGTTAACCCGGGCTGCGCCGCAGCCGCAAACTCAGCGCGGCTCCGTGCGCGCGTTTAGCTTGCATTGTGCGAACAAAGCCGTTCGCGCCGGCGGCCACGGCTGGCGCGAGTACAGCGCCGGGCGCCGTACGGATCGCAAGCCCGAGCTTCGCCGACGCGAGGACCCGGCCTACCACGGCAGGGCGGCCCGTGGGGATTTGCAGCTAATTCACTCGCCGTCAATCTGCGCGCGTTCTTGGCGACGCCGAACCAGAATATTTAAAGCTTCGACACCGCCTGAAAACGCCATCGCAAAGTACAAATAAGCGCGCGGGATATGAAACTCAAAGCCATCGGCAATGAGCGCCACGCCAACCAAAATCAAAAATGACAGTGCTAACATTTTGAGCGTGGGTCGGCGCTCAATAAACTCAGCCACCGGATTTGCCGCCAGTAACATCACCGCCACAGACACCAGAATAGCGGCGACCATAATCGGCACGTTGTTGACCATACCAACCGCAGTAATGACCGAATCCAATGAAAAAACAATATCAATGACCGCGATCATGCCGATGGCGCCCCAATAGCTGGCCGCAGGTCGCGTGCTCGAATCGGTATCATTATCCCCTTCCACCTCGGCATGTATTTCCATGGTGGCTTTGACCAGAAGAAAAAGACCGCCAACAATTAACACCAGATCGCGAACCGAAAACCCCATTCCACCCGCGCTAAATACATTTTGCGTCATGCCTGCAAGCCAAGAGATACTCAGCAAAAGGAGGATTCGGGTCACGCAGGCCAACGCAATGCCAAATCGCCGCGCGCTAGGCCGATCTTCGGGCGCCAAACGGGCGGTTACGATCGACAGAAAAACTAAGTTATCGATACCCAGAACAATTTCGAGCGTCGACAACGTTAATAGCGCGATCAAACCTTCCGTGGTGAATAAGTGTTCCATTACGCTAATGCAAGGCCTGGTATCTGAATAGATAGGAAGCGTCAGATTAGATTCGCCTTGCGACGTACCATTCCTAACACTCTGATGGATGCCAAAAAGCGGCTACAAGCGTAGCGTCTAATCAAAATCAGCGATCCAAAAACGAGTGTGCGCTCGACCGCAACGCTACCCTCGCGACTGTTGCACGGATTGGAGCTCCGAATCTTGACATCGCGCAGTGCACGGACTCAAAAAAAATATAGCCGGGGATGATCGCAGTAGCACCGCGCGGCAACAAGTCGAGCTCATCATCCGTTTGCGCGGTCTGACTGCAAAAAAACGGCGTGGTAAAGCTCACCACCAGCGTCGTTCGCTTGCACTAGTATTGTGTCAATCATGCCCAGGTGGAGCGTCAAGCTTCGGTGCGGGCACCCACATTAACGGAGGCACGCCGCATGTTCGATGTACAAAAGCTGCTGGGTCAAATGCTGTCTGGCGGCATGGGCGGATCGCGCGGAAAACGCAAGGCTAGTTCATTTGGCATCCCAGGGGTCAGCAACGCCCAGCTGGGGGTCGGCGCAATCGGTTTAGCCATTGCAGCTTGGGAACATTTCAAAACCAAACCAGATGCGGCTGCGTCCAACTCGGTGGGCGCGCCCATGCCAACCAGTCTGCCGCCGCCCCTACCGCCTACTCTGCCGCCACCCATGCCGAGGGCCCTGCCGGCAAGTCCAGCAGTGGATGGCGTCAGCGATTCGGTGCATCTCATTCGTTCAATGATCGCCGCCGCCAATGCCGACAGACAAATTGATGCCGAGGAACGCGCGGCAATCCTGGAGCGCGCAATGGAAGCAGGTCTGGACGGCGCGACCCAGCAATATCTGATGAGCGAACTCCGCGCACCGGCAAGCTTGGAGCAAATCGTCAATGCCACCAAGCCGGAACTGCGTTTGGAGACATTTGCGGCGGCGCTCATCGCCATCAAGCTTGATACGGATGCCGAGCGCGATTACCTGGACCGCTTGGCCGCGGGCCTTGGCTTGACTGCGCAGGATCGACAATTGATCAACGAACAACTGGGTATCGGTTGAACCCCAAATCGCGCAGAAATCATCGCCAACAGCACTCTGACACCCATTACCGCATTCTGTCTGCACTGACCCGAGGCTCACCATGCACCAGTGGTATTTAAGCTACAACGGCAAACAAGTTGGCCCACTTGAACACAGCGCTGCCACAACTCAGGCGCAGCGCGATGCCAATGGCTATTGCTGGCGCGCCGGTTTTGCCGAGTGGGTGCCGATTGCGCATGTCGCCGAACTTCGCGTGGATGCGGCTCCGCAAGCAATGATGGCGCCGCCACCAGTGGCGTCACGACGCGCCGATGAAATCGACTACGTGATTTACGGCAAAGACATGCAGTTCGTTGAGATTGAACTGGATCCAGGCGAAAGCTGCGTGGCGGAGGCCGGCACCTTGATGTACAAAGAAGCCGCCATCACCATGGAAACAGTGTTTGGAGACGGCAGCACGCCAGCGGCAAGCGGCGGCTTTCTGGACAAATTGGTGGGTGCCGGTAAACGTCTCATCACCGGAGAGAGTCTATTCACTACGGTATTCACCAATGCCGCGCCGCGCGGCAAAGCCAAAGCTGCGTTTGCAGCACCCTACCCTGGCACCATCATTCCGATGACCTTGAGTAATTTTGGCGGTCAGATGATTTGCCAGAAGGACAGCTTTTTGGCCGCTGCCAAGGGCGTGCAGATCGGCATCTACTTTCAAAAGAAGATCCTGACCGGTTTGTTCGGCGGTGAAGGCTTCATCATGCAAAAACTAGACGGCGATGGCTTGGTATTTGTGCACGCGGGTGGCACCGTCATTGAGCGCGAGCTGAAAGCTGGCGAGACTTTACAGGTGGATACCGGTTGCGTGGTGGCGCTGACCAGCAGCGTGCACTTCGATGTCGAGCAAGTGGGTGGCATCAAGAGCGTGTTGTTTGGCGGCGAAGGTCTGTTCTTCGCTCGCTTGACCGGCCCAGGGCACATCTGGCTGCAAAGTTTGCCGTTCTCGCGGCTTGCTGGGCGTATGCACGCAGCGGCCTATCAGAAGGGCGGAGCCAAAGATGAAGGCTCCATCCTAGGCGGGCTGGGCGGCATCGTCAGCGGCGATCGCGGCTACTGAATGCACACTCGGCGCGCCAGCAAAATCCGCTACACTCGCGCGCCATGTTTGCCGACCTGACCACCACTCGCGTTTTGTCTCTCGACAGCTCCGGTCGCATTCTCGACTGGATCAGCTGGCAAGACGCTGTGGGTTTGTACGTGCGCAATGCGGTATCTTGGACGCTCGGGCAGCCCTGCTTGATGGTGCACGGCGGACAAAATCGGCACACCGGCGAGCAGAGCCTGATCGAGTTGCACCCGATTGTCGCGAGCCGGTCCAAGGCGCGCCCGCTATTGGTGGAGCCAGCCCCCGCATTGACCAATCAAGCCTTGTTTTCCCGTGATCGCAATTTGTGCCTGTATTGCGGGCAACATTTCACGCGCTCCGAACTCACCCGCGATCACGTATTCCCGGTATCGCGCGGCGGAATCGACGTCTGGGAGAACGTGGTATCGGCGTGTTTGGCTTGCAATACCCGTAAGGGCAATCGCACGCCGCAGCAGGCCGGTATGCCGCTTTTAGCAGTGCCCTTCCGGCCGAGCTGGGTTGAGCACTTAATCCTGTCCAATCGCCATATTCTCGCCGATCAGATGGACTTCCTGGTGAGTCATTTGCCGCGCAAACGGCGGCTTATCGGGTCTATTGATTTACCAGCGCGGGTTTAAGAACTCGCCCCGTTCATCAAGGATGTGCGAGGCTTGCGCCACTACAAGGGTCTCTAGAATTATGAGCATCACATTAACTGAAGCAGCCGCAAACCGTGTACGCCAGTACATCATCGATCAGCAAGGCGGCATCGGCCTGCGTTTTGGCGTGCGGAAAATGGGCTGTAGTGGCTGGGCTTACACGGTCGACAGCGCCATTGCGGTCGCCGATGATGACCAAGTTTTCGAGCAGCTCGGGGTCAAGGTGCTTGTCGATAGCAAAGCACTATCACTGGTGGACGGCACCGAAATTGACTTTGTTCGCCAAGGCTTAAACCACGTGTTTGTCTTTCGAAATCCCAATGTCGCTGGCGAGTGTGGTTGCGGCGAGAGCTTCTCTGTCGATCGCGCTGCGATTTAAGCTAGCCCGCCCTAATGCACAGCGAAGGCCGTCTCAGGACGGTCTTCGCAATGGGTCAGCCAGCGCTCTTTAGCAGCCGCAGCAATTCTTCCGATGCCCGTCGGAATTCGATACCAGCCTGACGCGCCATGCCGGTGCAATCGCGCAGCGTATTGGAGCGCGCGCCGTGCTCAATCAGTTTGGCCACATCAGACAAGGCCATCGCACCCAGATTGGCGCTGGTCGACTTCAACGAATGAGCGGGTGCAATCATGCCCTGCACATCACCCCGATCCGCCGCCGCATTCAGGATTTGCAGATTTTTGGGGGTGTCTTCCAGGTAAACGCGCACCAGCGAGGTGAATTCGCTGCCCATTACGTCGATCAACTCATTGACAATACTCTCGTTGATGGCCGGTATCGACGGCGTCATCTTTACCGGCTCGGTCAATCGCGCTGGCGCGTGTGGCACCACTGCCGCTGGCGCAGTGACCGGGATGGCCTCCGATTTGCGATTCTTCGGCATCCATTTGCGAATCGTCTGTTCCAGCAAACCGCGATTCAGCGGCTTGGACATGTAGTCGTCCATGCCCGAAGCTAGACACTTCTCGCGATCGCCGGCCATCGCATTGGCGGTCATCGCGATGATGGGTATGCGCGGCAATGAGCGCTCCTGTTCCAGCGTGCGTCGTGAACGTGTCGCCGTGTAGCCGTCCATCACTGGCATCTGACAATCCATCAAGACAACGTCAAAGTTGCCTCGGCCCATCATCTCAAAGCCCTCTTTGCCGTTTTCAGCGGTATCGAAGGAAATTCCGATCAGACTCAATAATCGTTGCGCAACCTGACGGTTGACCGGATTGTCCTCGACAAGAAGCGCGTGACCACTGAGTTTGGCCACCGGCGCTTCCAATTGCGCCTCTGCCGACTGTTGCGGCCGACTCGCTGCTTTGTTGTCATCGGATCGCGACGATCGCTCATCGGGACGCGCCCGTGCGGTCGCAGCGCCGCTATCAATGCCGAGTTTGGCGGCCTCCTCGATCAAACTGAAGCGCCGTTCACCAGGATTCTCAACCTCCAACAATTTGTTCAACACCCCCATCAAATCGGCTTCGCTGAACTGCCGCTTGACCATCGACGAGCGCGTCGTATCCGCTTGCAACTCGACAGGAGCGAGCTCATCAGACTCAATAAAAACAATGCGTAGGCGCTCTAGCGTCGGCTCGCGACTGACATTGCGCGCCAAAGCCGGTGCCGTGCTACGCATGCTGCCCAAATCAACCACCACAGCATCAAAAGCCCAGTTCTCGCCTAGAGTCGCCGATGATTTCAGCTTGCTTAACGCATCAGCGGTGGTATTGGTAGAAATCTGACTCATACCCCATGACTGGCAATAACCTTGCAGTCGCTGCGTGAGGCGTTGATCACTGCCGACAATCAGCAAGCGCGACCCGGAAAGATCACGGCGATTGCTGCTGACATCACCGATTGCTTTCAACAGCGGCACGCTAAACCAAAACACCGAACCCTTGCCGACTTCGCTCTTCAGGCCCACTTTGCCACCCATCAATTCAACGATGCGCTTGCAAATCACCAGGCCCAAACCGGTGCCGCCGTAGTTACGTGTGGTGGAGGTATCTGCCTGCGAAAACGGCTGGAACAATTTATCTGCTTTGTCTGGCGAAATACCCACACCCGTGTCACGCACGGCAAACATCAACTCGGTATGCGTGCGTGTTTCGCCGCGCTTACTGATTTGAATTTGCACCGAACCTTTGTCGGTGAACTTGATGGCATTGCTAACCAAATTAGTCAGCAGTTGACGCAATCGAACCGGATCGCCGCGGCAGGCTAAACGTACATTCGGATCGAAACTGACTGAGAGCTTGAGTCCCTTGGCTTCGGCTGGCTTATCCATCAGACGGACTACAGAATCGACAACTTCCCGCAAGTTGAGACCAACCGATTCCAGCTCAAGTTTGTTTGCCTCGATTTTTGAATAATCGAGAATATCGTCGATGATGCGCAGTAGATGGCGCGCAGACTGATACGAGGTATTCAAGTACTCGCGCTGATCTGGATCCAGCTTGGTATCACGCAAGATTTCTAAAAGCGGGATAATACCGTTCAGCGGCGTCCGAATCTCGTGACTCATGGTGGCGAGAAACTCGCCCTTCGCCATATTTGCCGCTTCCGAGGCTTGTTTTGCAGTCACCATTTCTTTTTCTAGATTACGGTGTCGCTCCAACTCTACGCGCAAATGGGTTAGTTCTGCGGCATCCACCGTTGGCCCTTGTGCTCGGTTGTGCTCGCGCTCTAAGCGCGCCGCCGCAAACTCCGCAACGAAGGGTTGCTTGGATTGCTCCTGCAATTCCGCAAGCACGGCCAAACGACGACCAATCAGTAAATTTAGGATAACCAACAACACCGACGATATGGCCGCCGCCCATTCGGCTTCGCGCCCACCCAGCAGCAGAAAGATAATCGGCGCCAGTAATACCACTAAAACGCCAACCAACAAGAAAAACTCGGCCGCAAACAACCACACCGCAGCGGTCGCCAGTCCAACAATGGTCAACAATAAAGGCATGTTGTAGTCGCCCTTGGCGGCTGTGCCCAACAACACACCGCCAACGCCCCAACTCAACGCACTCAGGATCAATACAACCTGAACAATTTGGAAAGCGCGCTCGCTATCGCGACTTAACCAACCCCATGCTGCGAGTGAAGCCGCAAACAGTAAGACCTGCAGGCCAAACCACACCAATAAGGTGTCTGTCGGCGCCCAACTGCGAGCCGATAATGCGGTCAGCAGCGCAAAGACCAGACAACCGGCACACCAGTACAACACCGCCTCAACGCCGGTCTGTCGACGCCATTCCAATGCGCCGGTCTGTCCCACACTACCCATGCGTCCCCCTCACCCTAAATTGAAAAATCAACCCACACGGCTACAGCGCCGAAGCGCTGAAGTCAAAGCCAAGCTCAGCGCCTGGTTGTTGTACGAAATTTCCCTGAATGAGGTCCACGCCCAGCGTCCAAAGTGATGCCGCGCTTTGCGCGGTTTCAACCTTGGAAGCGATGACATATCGCCCACCCTGGTGCGCTGCACGCACCAGGGTGCGGAGCTCATCGGTATATGCGCTATTGCCACGGGTGTAGCGGTCGGCGACTTTCAAATAATCAGCGCTAACCACACTCAATAGTTGTAAAGACGTCAGGCTGCCGTCGTATTCATCGATCACCACCCGCACACCCAGTTTGCGCACCGCATCGAAGAACGCCAGCGCTTCTCCCATACGCGCCATTACATCGCTCAATTTAAGCTCCAACGCGAGCATTTCAGGCGCAACTCGGCGTGTTTCCAATAATTGTTTGAGCCATGGCACGCGCTCGCTATCTAGCGTGCTTTCCACCGACTGATTGACGAACAAACGCACCGGTCGGCCTTGCCGTTTGCGATCTTCGATGACACGTAGGCATTTGCCCAGGCACCAGCGATCAACCGCACTCACCAAATTGGCCCCGCGTGCCGCATCAATGATCTGTTGCGCACCGATGATTTCGCCAGCATCACCGCGCAGACGCAGCAGAACTTCATATTGCTCCTCGCCGGTCGATTGCAAAGAAACAATGGGTTGAAAGAGCAGTTGGAATCCGTCTTCTTCCAGGGCGCGCTTGATGGCATCAACCAAGCCTCCGCCGACTGAAATCACCTCTGGGCGGAAGACGATGACCTTTGAGCCGCCTTTGCGCGCGCTTGCGCAAGCGCGCTCAGCGGCGTTCAGCATGTCTGCGGCATCGGCAACCTGCGGGGTAAATCCGGCGATACCAATACGCGCGGCCACTGGCACGCTATGTTTGTCTACTTCCACCAGTTCATTGGTAATGCGTTCGACGATCTGTCGTGCCAAAGCTTCCAGTTCGCGAACTTCGCGATTTGGACTTAGCAATAGGAAGGTTGAGTCGCCATAGCGCGCCGCCAGTTCGTCGGGCCGCGAAAAGCTGGCGATGGTCGCGCCGATCTGGCGCATGACGGGCTCATAGACAACCAAACCTTTTTGCTCACGCAATTCCTGAGCGCCGTCAACCTCAATAAACAAAACTCCGCCGTTTTGCTGATTGCGATCTTCCTGACCTAGTAGCTCGTTGAGGCGGTCGATGACATAGGTGCGGTGATACAAGCCCGTGGACGAATCTTTGGGATCCAATACGCGCTTGCGGGCAAGTTGCCGAGCACGCCGAGCTCGATTCGTGACCGCAGAAATGAGGAATTTGGGGCGAATTGGTTTAGAAAGAAAGTCATCTCCGCCCGCCGATAGCGCTTCGAAATGTTTCTCCGTATCTTGCTCACCGGAAAGAAAGACAATCGGAATATTAATGAATTGATCTCGTTCGCGAATAATCGCAGTGAGTTCCATGCCCGAGATATTGGGCATATATAAATCCATCAAAACCAAATCGGGCCGGAAGTGCTCCAGCCGTTCTAGGGTATTCAATGGCTCGGTAACCGCAAGCGTTTCCATGCCTGCCTTACGCAATACTGACTCCGCAAACATGGCCTGCGAGCGATCATCCTCGACAATCATGACGCGGAACGGGTCGCCAGTATCAACTTCGACTAAGTCTCGTACCCGCAAGGACGCCTCATGCGCGGGCATTGGCAGCGGCACAAAAGCGTCAACGCCAGCGCGCATTGCGATGAGGCGCGCATTGAGATCATTTTGCTCGGCAAAGGCCAAGAGCGGTAATTTACCGGTCAATCGCTGGCGTACGCGTTTAATGAATTCGCCCAAGTGTTCGATTTGATCGAAAAAACCAGCATCAATGACAATCAAATCGGGCGCCAAAGAACCCAGCATCTCTTTGAGTTCTTCCGGGCTTTCTAGCCGGTCGACAGCGTATCCAAGTTGCCCTAGGGCCTGCGACAGTTCCCGCCCATACGGCGCAATATCAGATAGATAAAAAATGCGCCCAGTACGCGAACTAACCGCCGTCTTTTCAGGCGCATTGGGCTCCGCGGCAACGGCACGAACGGGCTGCGCGACTTCAACAATTTGCGTGCGTTCCACCGAATGCGCGGCATCCAACGCGAATACCGAACCGGCGTTAACCAGTTGGGGTGCGGCGCCGGTGCCGGTCACCGGATCACCAAAGGCCCAAGCCCGACCTAGAGCCAAGCGTGCGGGTGGTTCGCCGTTTGTCGCGCTGTCAAGCATCGCAGTATCACGGTGGCTAAATCGCCGCCAATACTCCTCGGGCGGTGTCAACAGGTTCGATATGGCGGCCAAGCCAGTACGTTCCGGCGGCGCAATCACAAAATCACGCGCGGTCCGCACTTTGGGCGCTGGTGGTTCACTGATCACCACCAGCGCTTCCAACTGCGCCTCGATTGCCGCGCGATCGTCTGCATTGGGCATGCGCAATTGGCGAATCAGAGGCTCAAGCAGTCGTTCGATCTGAAACAAGCGCTCACTCGCGTCTAGCAAACCATAGCGCCCAGAAGCCCCTGCGAGGCCTTGCACATCCTGGTACAACAAAGTAAGGGTGTTGACATCCCAAACAGTGCGGCACAAGCGCTGACCACGCTTGCGAACGGCATCAACACGTCGCGGCAAGTGTTTCAGGAAGGCCTGTCGAAGCTCGGCGTTTTGCTGTGATTCATCCTTAGGCAGCACGGCAAGCTCTGAGCACGCGAGGGGTAGACTCGACTATACCAGCGGGTCGTCGCGACAGAGGCTTATCGTCGTTTACATCTCCTTTGTTTGCGAGGTCTGGATGAATGACTTTTCTGGTCGGCTTGTGCGATTTGCAGATCGGCCTTTATAAGCCGGTTCCCGCGCGCCAGCGCAGCCGCTGCTGATACGCGCTCCGATTGCTCCACGTAATCGAAACCGCCATGGAGAAAAGGCAGGATGACCGCGCAGTGCAGCAAGATTGGAAGCGCGCAACGACTGGGTATGCCGGTGACGTATGCGGGCTAATGCCCCAATTCGACGTGTGCTAGTCGTTAACGACGATCCCGGCAAAGTTTGGCGGCAGCGACTGCTGTGGATCAGTCTGTGGCTGGCGAGCTTGGGTGCCACCTACTTTGTCTTGCGATCCATGATTGCACCGCAGTTCGCCGATTTATCGCACGAGGTAGCGCAAATGCGCCAGGCTTTGCGCACTGCAGGTGCCGAAAAAGAACAGCTGCAGCGAGAATTGTCGCAACACCAGCGCGGCGAACAAGTTGCTGAGCGAGCCAATCAAGAGCTGCAAGCAGCTCTGGTTACGCGGCAGGAAGAAATTGCGTCGCTACGAAACGATCTGGGATTTTATCAGCGGCTTATGGAGGGCGGTGCGCAACAGGCAGGCGTTTCCGTGCATGGCTTGGTGGTGCGCCCTACCGACGATCCGCGGGCCTTTCAGTTTGCGCTGACCTTGAGTCAGAATCTAAAGCGAAACCGGCAAGCATCTGGCAAAGTGGAAATCAGCATTACCGGTGCGAATGGTCAAAAGAGTGTGCGGCTGGGCTGGAGTGAATTGGGTGGCAGTGGTTCCAATGTCGATTTTTCGTTCAAATACTTTCAAACTTTGCCCGGCTTGATCATGCTGCCTGAAGCCTTTCGGCCCACAGCTGTTCGCTTGCGCGTGCTTCCTGAAGGCAGCGCTGCAGTTGAAAAAGAATTTATGTGGAAAGACGTTGTTATTCAAGGGGATACGTGATGTTTGGAGACAAGAAGGTGAGCAAGTCCATGCCCAGCGGCGCAATTGAATGCTTGGTGGGTGAGCGCATGAGTATCACCGGCGACGTCAAGTTTGCCGGCAGTTTCATTATTGAGGGCCGCATCAAAGGCACGGTCATCGCCGACGACTCTGGTGACGCGGTTTTGAAACTATTCGAACGTGGTCAGATTGAAGGTCAGGTGCAAGTACCTACAGCTGAAATCCATGGTGAAATGCTCGGCGACGTGGTGGCTGAAAAACTGCTGCTTGGCGCCACCGCGCGCGTGCGCGGCAACGTTTACTATCGTGTCCTTGAAATGGCTGCCGGCGCCCAGGTCAACGGCCAGATGGTGCACCAGGAAGAACCGCGCAAACAGTTGGCCAAACCGGAACCGGCTTGATTTTCCGCAGCCTTGACAACATGCACGCCGCTAGGCGCGCATGATGACAAGCTGCATTTACGGATAGAGATTGATGACCACCTTAAGCAACGACGAAAGCATGCTCTTCACCAGCGCCGCCGCGCGCAAGGTGCGAGAACTTATGGTCGAAGAGGGCAATCTGGCACTCAAGCTGCGCGTTTACATCCAGGGCGGCGGATGTTCTGGTTTCCAGTACGGTTTCAGCTTCGACGAAGCGCCGCAAGAGGATGATTTGGCAATCGAAACCGACGGGGTCACACTCATCGTGGACCCGGTCAGTTTGCAATATCTGAGCGGCGCTGAGGTGGACTATTCAGAAAGCCTGCACGGCGCGCAGTTTGTAATCCGCAATCCAAATGCCAAAACCACCTGCGGTTGCGGTTCGTCGTTTGGCGTTTGATTGATCGCCTACTGAATCAAATTGGCTTGTGTCACGGCCGTATTGGTCAGTAATCCGAAGTGGCCCGTCACCAATGTATAGGTGGCGGTTTCGTTCGGGATCGTCGAAGAATGAATACCACCGACCGTGCAGATGCCGGTGGAGCAAACGATCTGGTCACTCCACGATTTGATCGAGTAGCGCCGTGCGCCGAAAATTTGTCCCTGCAGTCCGTTCAAGAACGGGCTGCTGACGGACAAGCCCCAGGCCCCGCAGGTGCTGCTGAAAACATTGAATGGATAGGTTCCACAACTCCACAAACCACGAAAGGCACCGGCAATACCGACAAAAGTATGGACCGATGCAGACAATCCCAGCTTGCTAATCTGTCGGGCAGCTAAGGTGGCACCCATGGAATGGCCAATCACGTCAATTTTGCCAGTACAGGAAGCGGCTTTCGCCTGCGTTAGCGCATTCGCTACCGGCGTTTCCTCGCTGCCGTAGTGATCATTGCATGCAGCGCAAATACTGCTGCCCCAGCTCGGGCGGAAAATCTGATTCGCCGCATAACCGCGCGCCAGCAGCTCGTTATAGGTGTTGTTGAAGTCGGCGGGTTTACCCGTGTTGCCATGCACCAATACCACATTATC
>CAZLSB010000011.1:0-30090 GCA_964561825.1 uncultured Xanthomonas sp. | reverse complement strand
CGCATCCCAATCCGACGGCCAAAAGTCCAAGTTATTTCCTTACGAGCCCTAAGTGAGATGCTCGGATACGAAAATCGCGCAGGACAGCCCCGCCGACGGGCTACGGGCTGTTTTCATCTGGCGCAGAGCCTAGCGCAACCTGCCACCCAAATTCACGCATAAAATGCAAGTAGCCTCACATAAATAAAGCGTGAGCTTCATCACATGCCGAAGGGATGCGTAAACACGCACGCGCCGGGCGCTGATCACTGCAAGCGGTCTGCCGGGCAGGCCGGCAAATCAGGCGCTTGCCCGGGTTGATTCTCAACCCCTGACTCTGGCACTGTCGCAGGTTCGGAGCGCCGGAGGGGTCGCTTCGCCGCATTCACTTTGAATAGGAAACGCGCACCCATGCGGTGGATCGCCCACAAGTTCGGCGGGTCTAGTGTCGCCAACGCTGCCCGATATCAAGCTGTAGCTCGTCTTATGGTTGGCCGGCCAGACGAGGCCCAAGTGGTAGTGGTCTCCGCCATGCAAGGCGTTACTGATGCGCTGATCGCGCTGACGCGCTGCGCCGCGGCCAAGGATGCGCGTTGGCCGGCCGATGTCACGGCGCTCAAACAACGCCATATCGTCACCGCGGCCGAGTTACTCGGTGCGCAGGCGGGCGCTTTCATCACCGCGTTGGATGCCAGTTTTTCGGATCTGAGTCATCTGCTGCGTGGCGTGGAATTACTCGGTACGGCGCCCATTGAGGTGGTCGAACTGGTATCCGGTTTAGGCGAAGTCTGGTCGGCGCAGATGCTGACTGCGCATTTTCGGGCGCTCGGGCACCACGCCGAATTTCTCGATGCGCGCGAGGTCTTGCGCGTTACTGCGACGGAATTGCATGTCGCGGTTGAATGGCTGCCCAGCGAAAAGCGCCTCGCGCAGTTTCGTCACGCCCATCCGGCGCAATGTTATGTGGTGACTGGATTTATCGCGCGTCGTCTGAGCGATGAGCGCATCACCACGCTGGGCCGCAATGGCAGCGATTATTCGGCGAGTATTTTTGGCGCGCTGTTTGATGCCGCCGAGATCCATATTTGGACCGATGTGGATGGCGTGCTATCGGCCGATCCGCGCCGCGTGCCAGAGGCCATCGTGCTTGATCATGTCTCGTACGAAGAGGCCTTCGAACTGGCGTACTTCGGCGCCAAAGTGATTCATCCGCAAACCATGGCGCCGGCGACTGCCAAGGGCATCCCGGTGTTCATCCGCAATACCTTCAACCCCACACATCCGGGCACGCGCATCGATGCCGCGGGTGGCAACGAGCCGCCGATCAAAGGCATCACCACCATCGGTGGCATGGCGATTGTGACCATCGAAGGCGCCGGCATGATTGGCGTACACGGCACAGCAGAGCGCGTATTTGCCGCGCTGCGCGATGCCAAAGTCTCGGTGACGATGATCTCGCAGGGTTCGTCGGAGCATTCGATCTGCTGCGTGATCAAGGCTGAAGACGCCGATCTGGCGCGCAATGTGCTGGCCGATTCTTTCGCGCGCGAGATCGCGCGCGGCCAGATTCAACGCGTGATGTCGGAACGCGGCATTAGCGTGCTGGCGGTGGTCGGTGATGGCATGGCCGGCACGCCGGGTATTTGCGCGCTGTTGTTCAACGCGCTGGGCCGCGCCAAAGTCAATGTGCGTGCCATTGCGCAGGGTTCGTCGGAGCGCAATATCTCAGTCGCCATTGCCGAGGGCGAGGCGACCCGCGCGCTGCGTGCGGTGCACGCCGGCTTCTATTTGTCGGCGCAGACGCTGTCGATTGGCGTCATTGGCCCAGGGCACGTCGGCCGCGCCTTGCTGCAACAAATCGCTGAAGCACGCGCTCGATTGCGCGAGAATCATCTGGACTTGCGGGTGCGGGCGATCAGCAGCTCGCGCAGCATGCTGCTGGATGAGCAACTGGACTTGGCGACCTGGTCCGAACAATTGGCCGAGCGCGGTACGCCGAGCGATCTAGATGCATTCGCGCGGCATGTGCAAGCCGAACACATTCCGCATGCGGTGATTATCGATTGTTCGGCCAATTCGGCGGTGGCCGATCATTATCCGCGCTGGCTGGCTGCTGGCATTCATGTGTTGACGCCCAACAAGCAGGCCGGCGGTGGTCCGCTTGATCGCTATCGGGCGGTGCAAGCGGCGGCGCGCAGCGGGCGCGCGCGCTGGCGTTATGAGGCCACGGTGGGCGCCGGTTTGCCGGTGATCGGCACGCTGCGCGATCTGATTGATACCGGCGATCGCATCGTGCGCATTGAGGGTGTTTTTTCCGGCACCTTGGCGTACTTGTTCAATCGTTTCGATGGCGAGGTGGCGTTTTCGGAACTGGTCGGCCAAGCGCGCACCGCCGGTTACACCGAACCCGATCCACGCGACGATTTATCGGGCCTGGATGTGGCGCGCAAATTGGTGATATTGGGACGGGAAATGGGCCTGGATTTATCCGTCGATCAGGTGCATGTCGAATCTTTAGTGCCGCAGGAATTGGTCGATACGAGCGTCGATGGTTTCTTGGCCGGTTTGAGCTGCATGGATGCGCCGATGTTGGCACGCTTCCAAGCGGCGCGCGATGCCAATCAAGTGCTGCGCTATTGCGCGGTGCTGGAGGCCGACGGCCGCGCCGAAGTGACGTTGAATGCCTTACCAGCCGCGCATCCGTTCGCCCACATCGCGCTGACCGATAACATTGTGTCGTATGCAACCGAGCGCTACCGCAACAACCCGCTGATCGTGCGCGGCCCCGGTGCCGGGCCCGATGTCACCGCGGCCGGTGTGTTTGCCGATTTGTTGCGCGTGGCGGCCGGCTTAGGTGCGCCGCTGTGAGCCATTCGGAGCAACCGGAAAGCGCCGCCGCACGCGAATCCGCGACCGCCTTTGCACCGGCCAGCGTGGGCAATGTTGCAGTGGGCTTTGATCTGCTCGGCCATGCACTGGAAGGCATTGGAGATCGGGTTACGGCCACGCGCATTGATGAGCCGGTCGTGCGGGTGACCGCCATTCGTGGCGTGGTTACCGATTTGCCGTTTGATCCAGAACACAACACGGCGGCGCGCGCGGTGGCGTCGTTTCGCAGCGCCTTGGGTTTGGATTTTGGCATCGCGCTGCAAATCGACAAAGGCATCGCGCTCGGCTCTGGCTTGGGTGGATCGGCGGCATCGGCGACCGCCGCTTTGACCGCTGCAAATGCCTTGTTGGCAAGGCCACTGAGTAAATTGGAGCTGTATCCACACGCGCTGGAAGGCGAGCGCGCGGCCAGTGGCAGCTTGCACGGCGACAATGTCGGCCCGCAGTTGTTGGGCGGATTAGTATTGGCAACACCCGATCGCATGGTGCCGATTCCGGTGCCAGCGGGACTGATCGCCGTCGTTGTGCATCCGCATTTTGTGCTGGAAACCCGCAAAGCGCGCGAGGCCCTGCGCGGCGTGTATGGCTTGCATGAGTTTGTCGCGCAAAGTGAAGGCTTGGCCTTGGTGCTGGCGGGTTGTTTCAAATCGGACTTCGATTTGATTGCGCGCGGTCTGCGCGATGTGCTGATCGAACCGCGTCGGGCGGTATTGATTCCGGGTTTTATGCAGGTCAAACGAGCAGCGTTGGACGCTGGCGCGCTCGGCGCATCGATTTCCGGCGCCGGTCCCAGCGTGTTTGCGTGGTTCGCCGATCGAGCCGCCGCGCACGCCGCTGGCTTGGCCATGGCAGAGGCTTTTGCAAACGCCGGGCTGGCCAGCGACATCATCGTCAGCGCGGTGGCCAATGCTGGCGCACACTTGATTGATCCTTAGGGCTATTGCATAAATTGCACGCGCCCTCGCTGGTCTCTTGGCCGCACACGGAATTTTCCTCAATCGGCCGGCCCGATCTGGCACTCCTTCGAAAAATCCCTTGTGCGACCCATATCCGGCGCGATCATCGCGCGAATTCATGAAACATCAGGGCTAGGAAAATCCATGCATTACTTCAGCACCCGCGATCTGCGCCGCGAATGGCCGGCGACCTTGGACGCTGCCCTCGCAGCGGGTTTGGCGGCGAAAGGCGGTTTGTATGTGCCCGCGGCTTTGCCGGCGTTTGCGCTTACTGATTTTGCTGACTGTGCGTCCTTGCCGGCGATCGCACAGCGCTTACTGACCCCGTTTTTCGCCGGTAGCAGTCTGGCGCCCGCGTTGCGGGAGATTTGCCTAGAGGCGCTGGATTTACCGGCGCCGATCGTTAATCTGCATTCGGTCGCTGGCAACTCCACACATTTGCTGGAGTTGTTCCACGGCCCGACCGCGGCGTTCAAGGATTTTGCGGCGCGTTTTCTGGCCGCGTGTCTGGCGCGTTTGCGCACCCGCGACGATCCCTTGCGTACGGTATTAGTCGCCACCTCGGGCGACACCGGTGGCGCAGTTGCGGCCGCCTTCCATCGCCGGCCGGGCTTTCGGGTGGTCATCGTTTACCCAGACGGCCGCGTTTCGCCGCGCCAAGCGCATCAGTTGGGCGCCTTTGGCGACAATGTGCACGCTTTGCGCGTCGCCGGCAGTTTTGACGACTGTCAGCGCATCGTCAAACAAGTGCTGGGTGACCGCGATCTGGCCACGCGCTTGGCCCTGACCAGTGCCAACAGCATCTCCCTGGGGCGCTTGTTGCCGCAGATGGCCTACTACGCCTACGCGGCGCTGCAGTTGCGGCGCTCAGCTGCGTTGGATGCGGCCGTCGCGCCGACGGTCATCGTGCCCACCGGCAACCTGGGCAACGCGCTGGCCGCCATTTTGGTGCGTGAGATGGGATTGCCTCTGGGCGATATCCATTTTGCGACTAACGCTAATCGCACCTTGCCGGATTTTTTCAGCGGCGCTGATTATCACGGCCGCCCCGGCGTGGCTACATTGGCCAATGCAATGGATGTCGGTGACCCGAGCAATTTCGAGCGATTGGCTTGGTTTTTCAAAGACCGCGATGTGCGTAGCAGCGGCATTTTTGCACATAGCATCGACGACACCACCTTGAGCGCACGGATCGCAGCGGGCGAGGCCGATTACGGCCAAGTTTGGTGTCCACACACCGCCTGCGCGGTGGAAGTCTTAGAGCAATTGCGCGCAGGTGCGAGCGGCCCATTTTTGCTGGTCGCCACCGCGCACCCGGCGAAATTCGATAACGTGGTGGAACCCTTGGTCGGCCACCCGGTAGCCGCGCCACCCGCACTCGCCGAATTGTTAGCGCGGCCATCACACAGCGAAATGCTAGACGCCAGCGCCGCCGCGCTGATTGAACGTCTGCAACTGGGGTGGTGAAGCGTGCGCGGTTGATCGGTATGTTCTGCGCTTTGGCGCAGACCAAGTCGAGCAAGCTCGACTCTAAAAAGCTAAGCGCGGCTGCCACTTCCCGCCAAATCGGGATTCATCCAAACCATCAACCAATCGTCAAACGCGACGTCGTCGATGTAGAACTGCACAGCGCCCGCTGCTGCAAAGCCATGTTTTTCGTAAAAGCGCACGGCGCGCGGTGCTTGTTGGTAGACCGATAGATGGACCATCTGCGCCCCAAGTTCAGTGGCGCGCCGTTGCGCGTGACGGATTAACAGCGCGCCGGCGCCACTGCCAATAAACTCGGGTCGCAAATAGCAGCGTTGCACCTCAAGCGCCGGCAGCGGCATTTTTTGAGGCGCATTTGCGTCGCGCTGCAATGGCACTGCGGTGCGTGTTTGCAGCAGTTCAGGTGGGCTGGCGCGCAGACCGAGTTGCAGATAACCGGCATCCTTGCTGAAATCGGCCGCGGCACGCAAAGTCCAAACTTCGATTTTGCCTGCGTTGATGCGTTTGGCGATCAATTTGGCCGAATAACTGCGCTCGATATGCCGTTGTAGCTGCTCCGCCGATACCACGTGGCCATAGGCCGCCACAAAGGTTTCGGTCATCAGCCTGGACAAAGCGAATGCGTTTTGACTGGATGCTAGGTGCAGATCAAAGTTCGGATGACCGAGGTGTTGTGGATTCGCTAAGCTCATCGTCGAAAGTTCGTTCAGGTTGGGCTAGATATACGCCTGCAAGGATGCGTATACCTTGGTTCGGCGCTTGTTCGCCGACTATGATGCAAAGGATGCACCTAAGCCTTGTCCATAATGTCGAAGATGTTGATGTTCGCCATTTTTGCGCTGCTGTCGATACTGGCCGTTTTGCCGGTGTCGGCCGCAACTTTGAAAGAGGCGACCGAACAAATCGAGCGCGAGACCGGCGGCAAGGTGCTGTCGGCAGAATCAATCCGTACCCGCGGTACTGTCGTCTACCGTATCAAAGTGTTGATGCCAGATGGCCGAGTCCGAATCTTCCAAATCCCTGCCTGAGTGCTTGAAGGAGCCGTTCCATGCGAGTCCTGTTGGTCGAAGATGAAGCACCACTGCGTGAGACCCTGGCGGCGCGCCTCCAGCGTGAAGGCTTTGCGGTGGATACCGCGGCTGATGGCGATGAAGCCGTGTACATGGGCAAAGAAGTGCCCTTTGACGTGGCGATCGTCGATCTTGGCCTGCCCAAACTGCCCGGTTTGGAAGTGGTCAAGCGTTTGCGCGAATCAGGTCGCCGCTACCCGATTTTAATTCTGACCGCGCGTGGCAGTTGGGAAGATAAAGTTGAAGGGCTCAAATGCGGCGCCGATGATTATTTGGTCAAGCCCTTTCATATCGAAGAATTGCTGGCGCGCATGAATGCGCTGGTGCGACGCAGCGCCGGTTGGAGTAAACCGCTGTTGGAATGCGGGCCGGTGAAGCTTGATACCACGGCGCAGTCGGTCACCGTCAATGATGCTTCGGTGGATCTGACCAGTTACGAATATAAGGTATTGGAATACCTGATTTTGCACGCCGGTGAGCTGGTCTCGAAGAGTGATCTGACCGAGCACATTTACGAGCAAGATTTTGATCGTGATAGTAATGTCATCGAGGTTTTCATTGGCCGCTTGCGCAAGAAACTCGATCCGGAAGGCGATTTGAAGCCCATTGAGACGGTCCGCGGGCGCGGTTACCGCTTCTCGATTCCGCGCACTTCCTAAGCCGGTTACCCGCTGTGCGAGCGCGGCGCCAGTTCTCACTTGCCGCGCGCTCATTGCTCGCGGCCAGTTTAGTGCTGGCCGCGTTCATTGGCTTGACCGGTTATGCGCTGGAGCGCGCGTTCGAAAACTGGGCGTATTCGGTGTTGCGGGAACGTTTGCAATCGGTGCTCTATTCCTTCTTGGCACGCACCGATATTTCGGTGCGCGGCGAGGTGTTGATTCCCGAGGTGTTGCCCGAACCGCGTTTGGATCGACCCGGTTCCGGCTTGTACGCATCCGTCTACGCCGAGAATTTTCGCTGGGAATCACCGTCGGCGGTCGATCGTGATTTGCCGTTTGAAGACGCATTGAAACCGGGTGAAATGAGTTTCAAAGGGCCGGTTCGCACCAGCGTTGGCGGCGTTTACATGCTCAGCATGGGTGTGCTGTTTGAAACGCGCTCGACCAAAAGCAAAGATGTGCGCGTCAACATCAATGTGGGCGAAAACCAAAGTTCCGTGCGGCGCCAAATTGGCGCTTTTCGCGACACCATGTGGGTCGTGTTGGGCGGTTTGGGTATGCTTTTGCTGATGTTTCAGGCGGTGTTGCTGTTTTGGAGCACGCGCCCGCTGCGCGCGGTGGCGCGCGATTTAGCTCTGGTGGAGCGGGGTGAGTCGGAGCTGTTATCCGGCAACTATCCGCTGGAATTATCCGCGGTCACACGCGGTTTGAACGAATTTATCAAGAGCGAGCGCGAACACTTGCGCCGTTATCGCAACACGCTGGGCGATCTGGCGCATAGCTTAAAAACACCGCTGGCGGTGATGCGCGGATTGTTCGAGAACGAGCCCGATAGCGAAGGATTGCGCCGCGGCGGTTTAGAACAAGTGCAGCGCATGGACGAGATTGTCGCCTATCAGTTGGCGCGCGCCGCCAAGTCTGGTCATCAAACCTACGCCGCGCCTTTGCCCATCTTGGCGCACGCCGAGGAAATCGCGCTGATGTTAGAAAAAGTCTACGCGCGCAAAGGTGCCTTGGCCGAATTTGAAGTAGACGCACGCAGCGTATTCCACGGTGACAAGGGCGATTTGATGGAGCTGATGGGCAATCTGCTCGATAACGCCTTCAAATGGTGTGGATCACGCGTGCTGTTGACCGCCGAGCCGCTCGGCTTGCCCAAGGCCAGAAGGCCCGGACTCATGCTGCGCGTCGAGGACGACGGCCCCGGTATTCCGGACGCGCAGATCAACGAAGTGCTCAAACGCGGCGTACGCGGCGACGAACGCGTGCAAGGCCACGGCATCGGTTTGTCGATCATCGGCGACATCGTCACCTCTTACGGCGGCGAGCTGAAGGTCAGTCGTTCAGCACAATTAGGAGGCGCCTCCTTCGAAGTACGCCTGCCACCTTTGGGGCTTTAAGGCAAAAATCAGAGCGGCAACCAGGGCATGGTCGCCTGCTCATAATGCGTAACGCAATGTTTAGCTGTCGCCGCGCGACGGCAGCGTTAGGTGCGAACGGGTGGGACGGCGGTTGGCTTGAAGATTAGTTAGAGCCGTTCACCGTAGCGCTTCTCGAACAATTTCAGGGTGACGCACAGCGATGCGAATTAGCGCTTGGGCTGCACCCGAAGGCGAGCGCCGACCCTGTTCCCACTCCTGCAGCGTGCGCTTGGAAATTTGCAACGCATCAGCAAATTCCGCCTGAGACAAGCCAGTGCCTTGACGAGCTGCGACAACCTCGTTGACAGGAACTTCCGTCACGCGCGCAGCCAGCCCTGCCTTCATTTCACGAACCGATTGCAGTAGTTTCATTCCCAAGAGCGCCGCTTCCGAAGCGCCTTTCTTCGCCTTTTCCGTCTTCATTTCTCCAACTCCCTTCTGATCTCTTTCAGCAGGAACCCCGGAATGTTGCCCTTCGCCGCCTTTGCATAGGCGACAAGCATTCAAAGCTCGCCAGCGTCGGTGCGGACAAAGTAGCCGGCCCGAGCTACACCACGCTTTCCAGTGCCAGCGCGCTGCCAGCGCACCTTCCGACACCCTCCACTTCCGCGAATAACATCGCCGGCTTCCGGGTTCGCCGCGATCCAAGCAAAGAACTCAAGACGCTCTTCCCCTGACCAAATGCGATCAGCATCGGCCATAAAGTTGGAGTCTCAACTATGCTCAGCATGAACAAAGTGTACGTCTACGCCGTAGTTGCTACAAGGTCACGCGCCTCAAACTGCAGTCAAACCCGCCAACCACTCATCATCAGAATCCTCGCTGATGCCTTCAAACAAGAAGGTCGACAGATAACGTTCGCCGGTGTCCGGCAACATGGTCAAGATGACGCTGCCGGGCTCAACCTCGCGCGCCAATTGCTGCGCCGCGGCAAAAGTGGCGCCAGCCGAAATGCCGACGAAAATGCCTTCCTGGTGGGCGAGTAGTCGCGCGGTGTCGCGGGCGGTGACGTCATCGATCGGGATATTCAAGTCAAACACGCTGCGATCCAGCACGGCGGGCACGAAATCGGGCGTCCAGCCCTGAATCTTGTGCGGCGCCCACGGTTTGCCGGCCAACAACTGCGCGCCAGCAGGTTCCGTGGTGACGATCTTGATGTCCGGACGCGCCAGTTTGAGCATTTGACCCGCGCCGGTCATCGTGCCACCGGTGCCCCAGCCGCTAACGAAATAATCGAGCCGCAAATTGGCGAAATCGCGCAAGATTTCCGGGCCGGTGGTATTGCGGTGATAGGCCGGATTGGCGGGATTCTCAAACTGGCGAGCCAAGAACCAACCGTGTTTGGCCGCCAATTCTTCGGCGCGGCGCACCATGCCAGAACCGCGTTCAGCTGCCGGGGTCAAAATGACCTTAGCGCCGTAACCGCGCATGATCTTGCGGCGCTCAATCGAGAAGGTCTCGACCATCACCGATACAAAAGGATAACCACGCACCGCACACACCATCGCCAAGGCGATACCGGTATTGCCGCTGGTGG
The DNA here is from genome assembly GCA_964561825.1 of uncultured Xanthomonas sp. Classification (GTDB taxonomy): domain Bacteria; phylum Pseudomonadota; class Gammaproteobacteria; order Xanthomonadales; family SZUA-5; genus JADKFD01. Next base: position 20,091 of record CAZLSB010000011.1, on the reverse strand, counting down.
CTTCAACCACCGTTTGCCCAGGATGCAGCTCACCGCGTTTTTCGGCGTCCAGAATGATCGCCAGTGCCAAACGATCCTTGACCGAAGCGCCGGGATTGAAAGACTCCACCTTGACGAACATCTCGACGTCCGGCGGGGCCAGTCGATTGATGCGAACGATCGGGGTATTGCCGATGGTATCGAGGATATTGGCGTAAATCATCACGAACTCCATTGGGGACGTCTGGACGTCTATACTGCCCGGCTAGTGCGTTGTCGATCAAGCGCTGGCCTTGCAACTTGCAATGCAGGGGCGGGTTTCAAACGCGCGCACCGCAGCAATCCAGCCCCTGTTGTAAGTGGATTTACAGTGGCCATGGACGGCGGGTCCGCGCTGTGCGCGGACTCTTTCGCGCTCAAGCGGGGAAAAGCGTTCGACCGATGAAGCGCAGGTCGAACCCACCACGGCTTGATCCATGCGCTGAGGTTCATGGCCCGGGTACATTTCCGGGCTGATCACCATCGCCGCCATTCACAGCAGCTCGGTGGTTCACCCCAGAACGACCTAGTAATCTAAACTGCCGATGGGCTGAACAGCCACACTGAGGATTTCCCGAGTCGATGCAAGCGCAAGCGCCAGACGCCGCACCCAGTTCTGGGGGATTCACCCGCGAGCTGTTGCGCGCCTCGGATTTGGAAACATTGGGCCATGTTGCCGCGCGCGAGGCGCATCGACGCTTTGGGCTCACGCGCCTGGCACTGATCTGGTGGGCGCGCTCGGCGCAGCCATCGGGGGTTCGCCTGCTGCGTGTGTCGCCCGAAGCCAGCGTCGATGCCGATGATTTGGTTTGGCTCGAACAAAATTCTGATACTGCAGCGCGCCGCGCAGATGCGCCTTTGGCGATACATTTGCTGGTGTCGGCGCTGATGGGTCGCGCGGCGTTGGTGTGGCCGTTAGACGCGTTGGACAGCAAGTTGCCGGAATGGACGCGCTTTGTTGACGACATCGCCGCGCTCGCGGGGCGTCTGTTAGAACTTGAATCCTTAACCCAGGCGGTACTGCGCCTGGAGCGCGCCGAACGCGTGCAGAGGTCCCTTTACTCGATTGCCGATATGGCCAGTTCTGATCTGGACATGCCGGATATGTTGCGCAGTTTGCATGGTGTGGTCGGCGAGTTGATGTATGCCGAGAACTTTTACATCGCGTTGATCGAATCGGAGCCGCAATGCCTGCGGTTTTTGTATTTCGCTGATTCGGTTGACAAAAGTCGTCCAGACCGAGAATCCAGTGTGCTGCTCAGCAGTATTCCAAATAGCCTGACTTTGGCGACCATTCGCAGTGGCCAGGTGCAAATGGGCCCCTCTGATGAATTGCGCGAGCGTTTGCATGTGGCGCGCGACAGCAACATGGGGCCCGACAGTGCCGATTGGTTAGGCGTGCCGCTGGTCGGCGCGGGTGCGGTGCGTGGCGCGCTAGTGGTGCAAAGTTACAACGAGGAAAACCGCTTCAGCGAAGACGATCGAGCGCTGCTCAGTTACGTGGCGCAACATATTTTGACCGCGCTGGATCGCAAACAGGCGCAAGAGGGACTGGAACGCCGGGTCGATGAGCGCACCCATGAGTTGGCCGAAGCCAATCGCGAATTGCGTCAGGAAGTCTTGGAGCGGCAACGCAGCGAGCGGCTGCAGGCCGCGCTTTATCGGATTGCGGAGAAGTCGAGCACTGCCGAATCGCTGGAAGAGTTTTATGCGGCCGTGCACATCATCGTTGGCCAATTGCTATATGCGCGTAATTTCTACATCGCGTTGGTCTCAGAAGATGGTCGCGAGCTGGAGTTCCCGTATTCGGTGGACGAACAAGATTCCGTGCGTCAGCGACGTTTGTTGGCTAAGGGCCTGACCGAATACGTGTTGCGCACCGGTCAAGCCCTGTTGGCGGATCGAGCCTCCATCGAGTCCTTAACTCAAGCCGGCGATGTGCAGAGTTTTGGTCCGCGCTCGGTGTACTGGCTGGGTGTGCCGTTGATTTGCGACGAACGCACGGTGGGCGTGGTTGCAGTGCAGAGTTATTCCCAGGACTTTCTGTTTAGCGAACGCGATCAGGAACTGTTGACCTTTGTGGGTTACCACATCGCCAATGGTTTAGAACGCAAGCGCGCGCAGGACTCTTTACGCGTGGCCTATGTCGATTTGGAAAAACGCGTCGCTGATCGTACGCATGAATTGGCTTTGGCCAATCGCGATCTGACCGATCAGATCGTCGAACGCGTACGCGTGGAAGACACGCTTAAACACCAGGCTTTGCATGACATGCTGACGGGTTTGCCCAATCGCGCCTATTTGCTCGATCGTCTGGCGCGCGCATTGGCGCGTTCCCGGCGCAACGAGATGCACGGCTTTGCCGTTTTGTTTCTCGATTTGGATCGCTTCAAAGTGGTCAACGATAGTGTCGGCCACTTGGTCGGCGATGAATTACTCAAACAAGCGGCCACGCGGATTGCTCACACCGTGCGTGCGCCAGACACGGTGTCGCGCCTAGGGGGAGACGAGTTCGCCATTTTGCTCGAGGATGTGCAGAAACCAGAACGCGCCACCCACATCGCCGAGCGCTTGATTGCCGCCTTGTCTGAACCGATGCGCATCGATGGCAAAGAGTTATTCACCTCGGCCAGCATCGGCATTGCCTTTTCGCACCCGCGCTATACGCGTCCTGAAGAGTTGTTACGGGATGCAGATGTCGCGATGTACCGCGCCAAAGCGCAGGGTCGTCAGCGCTTCGAACTCTTCGATGAGAATCTGCGTGCGGAAGCGCTGCGCGTATTGGATTTAGAGGGCGATTTGCGGCGCGCTGTGTCGCGCGGCGAGTTTGAACCGCATTTTCAGAGCATCGTACGTTTGGCCGATGGCAGCGTGGTGGGTTACGAGGCGCTGTTGCGCTGGCGCCACAGCGAACGTGGCCTATTATTGCCAGGCGAGTTCCTCAATGTCGCTGAAGACAATGGTTTGATTGAGCAGATTGATTGGCAAATGTTCGCGCTGTCATGCCGAGATGCGCAGCATTTACCCGAGGCCGATGCCTACATCAGCATCAATGTGTCCGCACGACAATTACGTGCTGCCAATTTCGACGAGAGCGTGTTGCGGGTCATCGGCGCACATGACCTGGATCCGCGCCGCGTGCGACTGGAAGTCACCGAAGGTGCCTTGTTGGAAAATCCCGATCAAGTGCGCCGTTTGCTAGAGCGTTTGCGCGAAAAGGGCGTCTTGGTGCAGCTCGATGATTTTGGCACCGGCTATTCGTCGCTCAGCTATTTGCACCGTTTTCCGATTCACTCATTAAAAATCGACCGTTCTTTTGTTTCGGATCTGCGCCCCGGCGAAGAAGGTGGCAGCGTCCCGGTGGTGCGTGCCATTCACGCATTAGCAGCTTCCCTAAAGCTGGAAGTCATCGGCGAGGGCATTGAAACGCCAGCGCAATGCGAAGCCCTGCAAGCAATGGGTTGCAAGTTGGGGCAGGGCTTTTTGTTCAGTTACCCGCAAGCGGTCGCTGACATCGTGCAAACGAAAGGGCTAGGATAAAGCCGGTTCTCAGCATTTCCTGCGATTGAGGACAAAAGCCCTTGAACCGCGCACGCCCTTTGCAGAGTCCTAGTCGGCCCTGTTGGTGCGCTTATTCGCGGATGAAACTGCGTGGCGCCTGTAAATTAACGAATTTTTGCAACAATTAAAGTATTTATAATAAACTAGTTACATCGTTTTTTGGTGAGAGTGGAGAGCGGAGCTTGCTTGAATAAGCTCCACTCACGAAAACCCCGCTTAGGTCAGATTGGGTAACGCGCTTAGCGCAGTTCAATTCACCAGCAATAGCGATTCGCCCTTGGCGACATCCTTACCTTCTTGATTGCTAACGCGGGTGATCAAACTGATAATGCGTTTTTCCGGTCGCCAGGCGCTGACGATGACTTCGGCGGTTAAAGTGTCTGCCGGGCGCACCGGGTAAAGAAAATCCAAACTCTGTTTAAGATAAATCGCACCAGGGCCGGGTAATTGCATGCCTAGCACCGCAGAAACGAGGCCCACACTAAATACGCCATGGGCAATTCGGCCGTGAAAGCGGCTGCTCGCCGCATATTCTTCGTCCATATGCACCGGATTAAAGTCGCCGGTAATGGCGGCCATTTGCAGGATGTCTTCGAGGCTAATGGTCCTCGACAGCGATGCGCGCTCGCCAATGGTGAAATCGATTCGACTCATAGGACTTACCCTAGCGTGCTGCGGATGCCTACTTTAGCGCTAACCGGCCTGCACGAGTAGCTTCGCTCGCGCCGCCGAGTGCTAGCCAAACTGCTGTGGGCTGCCAAGCGACGTCATTGCGAGGCCTGCCCGGCGCTGACCAGACGCATTCGGGTGGGTTCACGCGTGCCTCTCCTTGAAGCTTGCTCGCGATCCGGACTTCGGTGCAGGGTGCGCCAGCAGACCGACTCCGACGTGTTGGAGGTCTAGCGTCGCGCGACCGGTTTTTTGAGAGCTTGATGTGCGCCACTTTCTATCGAAATTACTCATTGTTGCGCTGAGCTGCGCGAGCGTTGCCCATGCCAAGCCCGGCGCTCAGTGCATTGGTTTGGTGTTGGGCGGTGGTGGTGCGCGCGGCGTTGCGCACATTGGGGTGCTTAAAGTGCTGGAGCGTGAGCGCATCCCCATTTGCAAAATTGCTGGCACCAGTATGGGTTCGGTGGCTGGCGGTTTGTATGCCTCAGGTTATTCGGCAGATGAGATTGAGCAAATCCTCTATACCATCGATTGGAAAGACGTACTTAACGATGATCCGCCGCGCAGCGATTTTCCAATGCGCCGCAAAAACGAGACGTTGCGTTATTTGATCAATTTTCGTTTCGGCTTACGTGATGGCGCTATTCAATGGCCGCGTGGTGTTGTCCAAGGGCAGAAACTATTGTTGTTATTGCGCAGGCTGACTTTGCATACCTGGAAGGTGCCCAATTTTGACGCTTTGCCCATTGCCTTTCGCGCGGTAGCCACTGACCTTGTGAGTGGTGAGCAAGTGTTATTCAAAGACGGCGATCTGGGCTTGGCTATTCGCGCCAGTATGTCGGTGCCGGCGGCTTTTGCACCGACCCGCGTAGATGGACGATTACTGGTCGATGGTGGTTTGGTTAATAACGTGCCGGTGGATGTGGCGCAAGCGATGGGCGCCGATCGTTTGATCGTGGTTGATATCGGTACGGTGCCTGCGACGCAGCTGTCGATGGATTCACCCTTTGCGATCACCATGCAAATGTTGGATGTACTAATGCGTCAGCGCACCGCACAGCTGCTGCAGAAAATGGCGTCGGAAGACGTGATCCTATTACCGCAATTGGGTGACATTGGCGTCGCGGATTTTGACCGGTCCAGCGAAGCGATTGCGTCGGGCGAGGCCGCCGCGCAGTTACAGATTGATCGTTTGCGCCAGTTTGCGGTTTCGCCAGAAGTATACCGGCGCTGGAGAGAGCAACATCGACGCGTCGCGCTGGATCCGCCTTTGGTGAGCTTTATTGACGTACTGACCGAGCGCAGCAAAACCTCAGGTTTTGTTGAACGTCGTTTGGATAACTTCGTGGGCGCGCCTTTAGACGTCGCCATACTGGAAAAATCCATCGGCGGCGCATTTGGTTTGGGCAATTACGAACGCATCGATTGGCGTCCGGTCGAAGATGACGGGAGGACAGGCATTGAAGTCACGCCAGTCGATAAAAGTTGGGGGCCAAATTTCATCACCTTTGGTTTGCAACTGAGTGATGATTTCGAAGGGAATAATAACTACCAGTTGGGCATTGAATACACCAAAACCGGCCTCAACCGATACGGCGCGGAATGGCGTTCGCGTTTGGATATGGGTCGAGTCACTGGGTTACGCAGCGAGTATTTCCAGCCCTTCGGCGCGCGCGGCCAGTTTGATATAGCGCCGTATATTGAATATCGCGCTTTCGATCAGCCCTTGCGCTTCAATGATCAAGCCCTGCGCGCCCATCGCCTGCGACGTGGGACAATTGGAGTCGATATGGGTTATGAATTTGCCGGAAGCATGCGCATTTTTGGCGGTTTGCTACGCACCCACGGCAGCGCTTCGTCGCGGAATGAAACGCGTTTGAGTGGGGGGTATCGCTCAGAGACCGGCGGAGCCCGTTTCGGATTAACGCGTGACACGCTGGACGATGCCCATTTTCCAAGTAACGGCAGCCGCACTGAGTTGTTGATGTACACCGATTTGGATCTGTTGAGTGCCGATGGCGCCGGCCAAGTCGCGCAAATTAGCTGGGATAAGGCGCTCAGCGTTGACGTCAACCATGTGCTGTTTGGTGCACATGCGCAAACCAGTTGGGGTAGCCCGGGTCTCTTGGATGCGTTGGCGCCGCTCGGTGGCTTTAGCAATTTATCGGGTTATGGTGAGCGCGAGCTATTGGGCGAACACAGCCTACTACTGCGCGCGGTTGTGTACCGCCGACTTGGCGACGAGGGGGTCCTGTTTTCATACCCGGCATTCGTCGGTGCCAGCTTGGAGGTAGGACAGGTTTACCAGCAGCGCGGTGCCATGTTCGGTTTGCAGGATTTGATTTACGGTTCCAGCCTGTTTGTTGGCGTAGATTCACCCGTCGGTCCTATTTTTGTAGGCTACGGGCTGGCCAACTCCGGTGCCAGTTCGGTCTATTTGAACTTCGGCAGTTTGTTAAGACCGTAGAACAATGGTCTGGCGGCTGTGCCGCCAGACCGGGATGTGCGGACGCTGTTGGCGTCGGATTGCCGGGGTAAAGTTCTCAGCGAGCGCTATAGACCACGCCGTCTTGAATCTCAACGCGGCGACCAGCACGCAGACCCTGAGCGCTGCCTTGGTCAAAGTTATAAACCCGACCATTGTCCATGCGCACGCTGATTCGGTAATAAGTCCGGCGGCGGTCGTCGCGTGTGGCCTTGTTGGCGATCACGCCGCCGGCGACCGCGCCAGCCACCGTAGCGACTTTGCGACCGTCACCGCCACCTACTTGGTTACCAACCGCTCCACCGATCAGGGCACCCAACACGGTGGCGCCGGTGTTGCGACTGTTGCGGTTGATCCGCGAGATGCTGCGCACAGTGCCGCAGTAGTCGCAAACCTCGCGGCGATCATCGTAGCGAGAGTTGTATTGGTCCTGATAGCGCTGGGCGACGGCGTCATTGCCTAGACCGATACCAGCAAGTGTCAGGACGCCGGCGAGAACGAAGCTAGAGATGCGAGATGTCATGATGAATCCTCAAAGTGATGTGCAATGGAGAGCCTACTCCCCGTCGCATTGATGCTGCGTGCGACAACCCACATAGCTGCAGCTTGGTCTTGGCGAGCTTCACACTAATCAAAACCGCAGCGATAAACAGGACAGGCCGCCATCCAATTTGGCGCATTCGCTGTTATCAATTTTCTGCACCGAGTAGCCGGCCTCGCGCAGCTTCAAAGCTGTGACCGGGAAGCCCGCCGCCATCAAAACCCAGTCATTGACTCGAATGGCGTTCGCGGCAGCCTCTTCACCGTCGCCGGTCAAGATGACCCGACAATCCTGGAAGCAGCCACTGGCAGCCAATCGCGGCGTCGACAAAATGGTGTTGGAATCCAGCAATGAACAATCGGTTTTGAAATGCAAAACACCCGGCGGTGTAATCACTTCGCGCACCACATGGCCCCAGGGCGCCACTTTTCGGGCAAGTTCCGCTACGCCGGCGGCATCGGTACGCGCCGATAGACCGACCAGAATGTCGCGCCCCCTGCACAGGATATCGCCGCCGTCGATGAAACCTGGGCCCTCTATGTGCAGTACCGAGTCGTACAGGGAATGTAGGGTCGATGCCATCGCAGCCACTTCGCCAGACCGCGTTGGCGCGCCGATTCGCAATAGGATTGCGCCTTGCGGCAAACACAGCGCAGTGTCTTCGACGAACACCGAATCGGGGAATTCTTCCAGCGCCGGCAACTCGGTCACCTGCAAACCGGCTGCCCGCAAATGGGTGACGTACGCAGCGTGCGCGCTCTGCATGCGCGCCAGATCGGGCGCGCCACGATCCACCGTACGCAGACCATGCGCACTGCTGCTGCTTGGAGCGCGGGTGATGGCGCGCGTAAATTGGTAGACGTTTGTCATTAAACCTAGAAACCTCAGTTGACCGTTGACCTGGGCCGCGGGCCGGGTTAGTGACCGCTTCTAATCACCCATAGCACTCTGATTCTTCTGATTTTGTCAGCAATTTGACTCGTTCAACCACTACTGCAAGCGTGGGGCAGGCGCGACGATCGGCTGAAACAATTGTTCGATCTCAATCGGATCGAAGCGATAAACCTTGCCGCAGAACTCGCAAATAATCTGTGCGTGGCCCAGTTCGTGCGTTGCGGCAAAAGCGTCGTCGCGACCAATGCGCCGTAACACATCGGCTACTTTGTCGCGCGAACAGCGGCAGCGCACATGCAAGGGCAGGGGATCGCGGCTGCTGCATTCCACATCGTGAAATAGCCGGTGCAGCAGCAGTTCGCTCGGCGTGTTCAGTAACTCAGCGGGGGTAACGGTGGCGAGTAAATGCAAAGCGCGGTTCCAGCCGTCCGGGTCTAGCGGCTGTGCAAGACCGCCCTCGCTCGGCAGTCGCTGTAACAACAGACCGGCGGCGTGATCGCCGTCGCCGGCCAGCAGCAAACGCGTTGGCAATTGTTCGCTCTGCGCAAAATAGCCTTCCAGCGTATCGGCCAAGCTATCGCCGAGCAGCGGCACAATGCCCTGATAGCGCTCCCCGCGGTGCGGTTCCAAAGTGATTGCCAACACCGCGCCACTGGCGGCAGTGGCAAAATCATCGGTCAAATCGGCATCGCTCATGCGTGCGATGCCGCGCAAATCACCGTCGCTGGTGCTCTCTACGTACAACAATTTGAGTGATGGGCCGCCCTGCAATTGCAAGGACAAGCGGCCATTGAACTTGATGCCGGTTTGCAACAGCGCGGACGCCGCCAGGGCCTCACCCAGCCAACGCCCCACCGCAGCCGGGTAAGCTTGGTGGGTGAGGATGTCCCGATAACCAGCGCCTAGGCGCACGGCGGCGCCCCGCACACCCAGCTTCGGTAATAGCAGCGCGTGCAACAAATCGCTCATGCTGTGGCAAACGCCCTAAACAAAGGTTAATTGCCTTTGCGCATCGCCTGTTTGCGATCGTTTTCGGTCAGCTGCTTCTTGCGCAAACGCACGGCGTGCGGCGTGACCTCGACCAATTCATCGTCTTCGATGAACTCCAGTGCTTGTTCCAGCGAAAACTTCACCGGCGGCGTCAACAGCAAATTGTCGTCTTTGCCGGAAGCGCGGAAGTTGGTCAATTGTTTGGCACGCAGCGCATTGACGGTGAGGTCGTTGTCTTTGGCATGAATACCGACGATTTGGCCCTCGTAGATTTCCGCGCCTTCTGGAATCAACAAACGACCGCGTTCTTGCATGGCGTATTGCGCGTAGGCGGGCGACGAGCCGGTTCCATTACTGATCATCACGCCATTCTGGCGCTTGGCGATCGCACCTTTCACCTGCGGGCCATAATGCTCGAAGGTATGGAACATCAATCCGGTGCCAGCGGTGAGCGTGCGGAATTCAGTTTGGAAACCGATTAAACCGCGCGACGGAATCATAAATTCCAGGCGCGTGCGACCTTTGCCATCCGGTTCCATATTGCGAATTTCAGCGCGACGAATACCCAGGCGCTCCATTACACCGCCTTGGTATTGCTCTTCCAGATCAATCACCAACAATTCGTAGGGCTCCATCATCTGCCCATCGATTTCTTTGACGATCACTTCCGGGCGCGACACCGCCAACTCATAGCCTTCGCGGCGCATGGTTTCGATCAGGATCGACAGATGCAACTCACCGCGGCCGGCGACACGGAATTTGTCGGCGTCTTCGGTGTCTTCCACGCGCATTGCGACGTTGTGCATTAATTCGCGCTTCAAACGATCGCGAATCTGGCGGCTGGTCAGGAACTTGCCATCCTTGCCGGCGAACGGCGAGGAGTTAACGCAGAAGAACATGCTGATGGTCGGTTCATCCACGGTCAGCGTCGGCAGCGCATCCGGGAAATCCGGCGCGCACAAGGTGTCGGAAATAGAGATGCCGTCAACACCGGTAATCGCGACGATATCGCCCGCCGAGGCTTCCGGCACCTCCATGCGCTCCAAACCAAGGAAGCCGAGCACTTGCAGGATGCGGCCTTGGCGCTTTTTGCCTTCGCGGTCGATTGCCACAACCGGCATATTGGTGCGCGCGCGTCCACGTTGGATGCGACCGATGCCAATCAGGCCGACATAACTGGAAAACGCCAGCTGGCTGATCTGCATCTGAAACGGGCCTTCTGGATCAACCGCTGGCGCGGGAACGCGCTCGGTGATGATCTTGAACAAGGGGTCCATATTGCCTTCGCGAGCGTTGGAATCCAGGCTCGCGTAACCATTTAGCGCCGAGGTGTAGATAACTGGAAAATCCAGTTGTTCTTCGGTGGCGCCCAAACGATCAAACAAATCAAAGGTTTGATCGACCACCCAATCCGGCCGTGCGCCGTAACGGTCGATCTTATTGATCACCACGATCGGGTGCAGGCCCTTCTGGAAGGCCTTCTGGGTGACAAAACGCGTCTGCGGCATTGGGCCGTCCAGCGCATCCACCACCAGCAATACGGAATCGACCATGCTCAACACGCGTTCAACTTCACCGCCAAAATCAGCGTGTCCGGGCGTGTCGACGATATTGATGCGCCAATCATTCCAGCGGATTGCCGTGTTCTTGGCCAGGATCGTGATGCCACGCTCCTTTTCCAGATCGTTGCTGTCCATGACGCGGTCCGGAACCACGGCGCGATCGCCCCAGGTGCCAGACTGTTTAAGTAATTGATCAACCAGGGTCGTTTTACCGTGGTCGACGTGGGCGATGATGGCGATGTTGCGCAGCTTTTCGATCATGGGGCTCGGGTGGCACAAGCGATTTGGGCAATGCGCGAAAGCGCGTCGCCAAATGACAGGGCGGGCAGGGAAGATGGGCGCGGAGTATATCCAGACGAAGGTGGAGCCGCGCGTCAGATATCCAGCAAAGTTGGTCGGCGTACAGCTCAGGCCAGCGCTGCGCCCAAGGTCGCTTCCACCGTGCGCACCACTTCCCCTGATTCCACCAATTGGATCGCCAGTTCAATATCGGGCGACAATAATCGATCGCGCGCCAAAAACTCGATGCCACGATTGCGCACCAAATCCAGCACGGCGCGACTCGCATCGCCTGGATGGGCGTCTTTCAAGTGTTTGAGATCCGCCTGCAAACGTTTGACGTCTTCGGCTAGGACCATCGTTTCGTCGCCGCTCACTTGCGAGAGATTGCGCAATTTGGAACGCAGCGCTTGCACACCCAGACTGGTCGCCAAGGTGTAACTGGCCGCCAGAATTTGCAGCCTAAACTCCAGCGCCTGGCTGACCACCAGCAGTTCCAGCGCCAGAACTTTCTCTAAATCACCGAGCATTTCGAGCACATGGCGCCCTTCGGTGGCGCCCATCGACACATGATCTTCAGAATTTGCGCTAGTCGGTATCGAATACACCGTGGCCGGATGCGCCTTGGTGGCCAATTCGTTGACCAAGGCCGCAGCGGTGTATTGCAGGATCATGTGGCCAGAATCGGTGCCATCTTCGTTGCCGATCAAAAACGGCGGCAGGCCGTCGTTGGTAGCCGGATCAAGCAGTTTGGCCAGCCGGCGTTCGCTAATCGACGCCAATACCGGAATGCAACATTTCAGTTGCGTCAAACCGAGCGCGATCGGCATGCCATGGAAGTTACCGGCGGACACCACGTGGTCTTGATGTTCTTCGGATTCGGGGAAAATCAACGGGTTGTCGGTGACCGAGTTGAGCTCGATTTCGACGATTTCGCGCACGCGGGTCACCGTATCCTTGACCGCGCCGTGCACCTGCGGCACGCAACGCAGTGAGTAGGCATCCTGCGGTTGCACCTTTTTGCCACCGCGGAAGGGCAGATGGCGCTGATCGTTGCGCGGCCGTCCACCGCGTTCGACCTTGGTGACGTAATCCCAGCGCAAATCGAAAGTGCGTCGATCGTCACCGGCGCCGGTCCAAGCCTGTGCCGACCACGGATAGAAGCGCGGTACACGGTGATACGGAATATCGACCAGTTTGGAGCCTTCGATCAGCCGCCGAATATTAGCGGCGGAGGCGATCTGCCCAGGATGCGGGCGCAGATCGTGCACGCGTTCGTCAAAAGCCGCCGAACGCCCACAGAACGCTTCCAGCGCAACTGCGGCATTGATATCGGCCAGTTTGACCAAGTCTTGCAAGCGGCCGAGCGCCAAAATGGCGGAGGCCAGCATTTGCCCGGTGCCGTTATTCAGCGCCAAACCTTCTTTGAACGACAGCGTGAGCGGTTCCAGGCCGGCGCGCGCCAGAGCGTCAGCAGCGCGCACGCGTTCGCCGTTTTCGAAAACATCGCCTTCGCCGATCACCGCCAGCGCCAGATGTGACAGTGGCGCCAAATCGCCGCTGGCGCCCACCGAACCTTTTTCGGGCACGACGGGAATCAGATCCAATTGCAATAAATCGCGCAAGCGTTCGAGGGTGACCACGCGCACGCCCGAGTGCCCTTGCAGCAGCGTATTGATGCGGATGGCGAGCATCGCGCGTACCAGATCGAGTGGCAGCGGAATGCCCACACACACGGCGTGACTGATGATCAGATTGCGCTGCAGCTCGGCAATGATCGGCAACTCATCACCAGGCCGCGTGCGCCCACGGCTGCTTTCCAGCAAACGATCCGCGTTAGAACCAAAACCGGTGGTCACGCCATAAATCGGTTCGCCACGTTTCAGTTCTTTGGCAAGAAAATCGGCGCTCAGCTGCACGCGTTTAAGCGCAGTTTTCGACAATCTAATCGGCCGTCGTCGCGCTGCGATATCCAGCACCGACTCAATGCTCAAACGGCGCCCGTCAAGGTCTATCGGCCGAGTTGCTTCACTGGAGCTGCGATTGCTGCTCATGACAACGAGTCCACCTTGCGCCCGCGGCGCTTGAGTTCACCCAAAGCCTCGGCTTGTTCGATTTCCACGCGCAATACCGCAATCAACTCCGCTCGTGGTACTTCGAACTGCTCTTGTTTAACCAAGTCCTTGATCATCACGGCCGCCTTGGCTAGCTCATTTTCGCCGACGATGACGGCGAATCGAATGCCGGCTTTATCGGCGTATTTCAACTGTTTGCCGAGTTTGGCGGAATCCAGCACCAGTTCCGTATTAATGCCGGCATTGCGCAGCAGGGTGGTGATTTCCAAATAGATTGGCATTAGCGCGGCGTCCATCTGCGTGACCAACACCTGCACCGTGCTTTCAGCGGTGCCAATCAAACCGGCCTCGCGCAATTGATAATACAAACGCGTTGCGCCAATCGAAATACCCACACCAGGTAAGCGCGACTTGGTGTAATGACTGGCGAGATTTTCATAACGCCCGCCGGAGCATACGCTGCCAATGTGCGGGTGATCGGTTAACACCGTTTCGTACACGGTGCCGGTATAATAATCTAACCCGCGTGCAATAGAGAAGTTCAAGGCATAATGACTTTCTGCGACCCCAAAGCCTTTGACCAAATTGAGTACTTCGGTTAATTCCGCAACGCCGGCTTCCAATTGTGCGTTGCCACCACCCATGGCTGCCAGTAATTCAAGCGCATGCGCGTGATTATTCGAGCGCAGGCCGACGAAAGTCAGGATTTCTTCAACACGCTCGGTGGCCAGACCAAAAGCGGCGCCGGTTAAACTGTTCCGCACATAATCGATGCCGCGTTTATCCAGCTTATCGACCTCGCGCAGCACCCACATTTGCTGGTCGGCGTCCACCACGCCTGCACGCTCAAAAAAGCCGCGCATCAATTTGCGATTATTCAGCTGAATAACAAAAGGACCGACAGTCAGCTCGCGAAATACGCTGGCAATCACCGCGACCACTTCGGCATCGTAACGAATCGACAGATCATCCTTGCCGATAATGTCGATGTCACATTGATAAAATTCGCGGAACCGACCACGCTGAGCGCTTTCGCCGCGATACACGCGCTGCATTTGATAGCGTCGGAACGGGAAACTCAAAGCGTGCTCGTGCTCGGCCACGTAACGCGCTAGTGGCACGGTCAAATCAAAGCGCAGCGCGAGTTCCGGCGCATCACCTTGTTTCAAACTGCCAGTGGATTGCACCAAATACACTTGGCGTTCAGTTTCGCCGCCACTTTTGGTGAGCAAAATCTCGGTTTGTTCAAATACCGGCGTTTCCACCGGCAAAAAACCAAAACGTTCGTAGTTACGACGAATGGTATCCAGCAGATCCTGAAAAGCGATCTGATCCAGCGGCAGCAATTCCATCGTGCCGGCGGGGGTGCGGGGCTTCAAGATGCTCATGGGCAGCCAAGCTAGTCAACACAGGCCGCGTAGGCTACACCGCCCGGCCGCTTGTGCGCGCGGGCCAGGCTAAACGGCGGTGTAGCCACCATCGACAGCCAGCGCGTGGCCAGTCATAAAACCGGCTTGTTCGGAACACATCCACAGCACCGTGCCGGCGATTTCTTCGACTTCGCCGATTCGGCCGATCGGATGCAGGCGCCGGATACCTTGCTCATCGGCCAATCCTTGTTGCACCACACGTTCGAACATTGCGGTACGAATGACACCCGGACACAGCGCATTGATACGGATGCCGGCGCGGCCATACTCGGCCGCGGCGCTTTTGGTTAGCCCAATCACCGCATGTTTGCTGGCACCGTAAATCGCGTGTTTTGGCGCCCCCACCAAGCCGGCTACTGATGCGGTATTGACGATGACGCCGCGAGCTTGCGCTTGCATGACGCGCAATTGCGCGCGCATGCAAGCCCAAACGCCTTTGACGTTAATCGCCATCATGCGATCAAACAAGGCCTCGTCAGAATCCGCCAAGCGCGCATTTTCTTCTTCGATGCCCGCGTTGTTGAATGCGAAATCCAGCGCGCCATAATTTTGCACGCAGTGCTCAACCAGCGCGGTCACTTGAGCGACCTGGGTGACATCACAGCGTACAAAACTCGCCACGCCGCCAGCTGCAACGATACGTTCTGCGACTTCTGCACCGCTGCTGCTGATATCGGCAACCACGACATTGGCGCCCGCCTGCGCAAAAGCCAGTGCAGTAGCACAGCCAATGCCACCCGCGCCGCCGGTAATTAAAGCGGTCCGTCCAGCGTAGTCAAAGCGTGTCATCCATCATCCCCGGCATTTTCAGAGCCCGCGATGCTGTTGCAACTGCTATCGAAAGTGCAAGCCGGGCCTTCTTCTCCGCAATCTCCCGGCTAGCTCAGAGCTGGCGACTCATTTGTTACGTATGGTCGGGGTAATGCCAGGAATGCAGCTGGGCGATTCGTACAAAGCGCTCAAGAAGGCAGCACTGCCGGGAACACCTGCTACGCGCGCTGCGTGGTAGGTGGTTTTGCATTGCAGTGGGCAACAGTTGCGGCCGCCTTTCCAAGGTTCCGATTCGGGGCAGGTGGGAATTTGCGCGACACAGGAATCAGGATTGGCATCGGGCACCTCTATGCATTGTTTCCAGGTCTGCGCGCAGCGTTCGAGTAGCGCGCCTGGCGTATCTGGATCATTCCGATAGGACACCATGCCGCCGCGCATTTGGATCAGTTTGCCGTCGCTCACCGCAACGTATTCGACGATTTCATTGGCAAAGGTGGGCAGACACAGGTGCACGGACTGATCTGGCCCGCGCCCCCAGCGCGCGCCGGCGCGGGCGCCATCGCGCGCGTAGTCGGCCAAGACTTCGTTGACACTGTGCCGTTGCGGCGCGGTCAATTTTGCCAAGGTGCCGCGATCCAGACTCTTCAGGTCCGAGCGCGCCCCGCTCTCGCTCGCACATAAGGGCTTCACATCGCTGATATCGGCCAGTGGCGGCGGCGCGATGCTGATCTGCTGCATATCTTTAGCCGCCGCACACGGCTTATCGCTGTAAACGGCGACACCCGCCGCATCGCGACATCGATAAATGGTGTCTTCGGCCGCCCAACCGCCGGAACTCAGCGCCAATGCGGCCAGCCAAACGATGAAAAACGTGCGCATCGAACACCTCGGCAGTAGCGGAAGCCGCCAGTCTAGCGCGCAGGTCGCTAATGGCGGCACAACCGGGTTTTATCGGGGGTGCGAGCGGGGCCTGCCCGGCTCATTGATTCGTCATTGCGAGCGTCCTTTTTCAGCCCGAAAATGCACTCGGATGAACCCCACAAGGCTCGTCTTTGCGAGGGAGCCTTGGCGACGGCCGCAATCCAGGGATGCAATCCAGAGACGTTCGCTTAAGCCACCAACGTCCCTGGGTTGCCACAGCCGTCGCCGCGCCGAAGATCTCGCAAAGACGAGCCTGGCGAGGATTCGGGATTAACTTAACGGCATTAGGGGCGCCCGCACCATGCGAGCTCACCCAAGACGAAGATGCTTAGGCACTTTCGCTTTTAACAGTCGAACAAGGTCTGGATCCATAAACTCATACTCATCCGGTATGTCCAAACAGATGACTCGCTTGCCGCTCAGGCTCGATTTGAACTTTTTTGCAAGTTTGCTGCGGTGCGCTTTTTCCATCACGAAAATGACCTGGCTCCAACGCAATAACTCCGGGGTGACCGGGTTTTCTGCATCATTATTGAGCCCCGCCGATGCCACCTCAATACCCGCACTAGTTGCAAACACCTGCTCCGCGGTCGGACTACGGAGCCGGTTTTGACTACAGATAAATAGCACATTGGTCATATTTGCATTTGACGCCTAAGGCCGCAATAACCTGTTTTAGAGGAATAGCATCAGGTCCTTCCCGTGAATCTGCGCAGGCTAATGACATGTGCTCTCACGCTGAATTGCGCACCTATTTATTTGATTGATTGGCTGAGTGCTCAGAGCGCACGGATGTACTCCGCCAAGTTGTCCAACACATCTCCTTGTCCCTCTGGCCGCCATTGGAGCCGAATATGCCATTCCTGCCGATCGTCGAAAGAGACGAAGAAAGACATTCCATCGTCATATGGCGAAAAGGAGTAGCCCAAAAATGACCACGATTCCCCTTCCGGATGAACGTGTTGGTCGTAGTCTGTGAATTTCCTTATTACGCGGTAACGCTTGCCGGGATGCAAGAAGCTATACGCCTCTGCGCAACTGGGCGTGCTGCGTGAGCTCTCGCTGCCTATTGGTTTGGGACTGAATGTCATTTGCGCTCTAAGGCTACCTTAACCCGCGCTGGCCAATAGACTAGCGAGGGTGCGTACAAATTATGAAATATCCGGGATCGGTGCATGCCGCGCGAGCTTACCTAGTCCGCTGCCAAAGGAGAGCTTAGGGATTTGATATAGAAACCAGATAAGTCAAAACAGCGGACTCTGCTTTCCACGCCCGGACCAGTAATGGAACTAGGTTTCTCAGTTAAATATCGTTTTGCCTAGTCCTCTTCATGCTTAGGCTTGTACGCCTCAACCAACTGGCGCTGCACGTTGGCGGGCACCGCCTCGTAATGGCTGAGTTCGATGCTGTAGCGGCCGCGGCCGGCGGTTAATGCTTTGAGTTCATTGCTGTATTCGGCGATCTCGGCGAGTGGCGCTTGCGCCTTGATGATCAACTCGCCACCGCGCATCGAATCCGTGCCGTTGATGCGCCCACGTTTGGTTGACAACCCGCTGGTGATATCGCCAACGTGTTCGGCCGGCACGGTGACGTCTAGGTTGACGATGGGTTCCAGTAACAGCGGCCGCGCGTTGGCGATGGCATCAATAAAAGCCTTTTTGCCGGCGCTGACAAAAGCCACTTCTTTGGAATCCACTGCGTGGTGTTTGCCGTCATACACGATGACCCGCACATCGTGAATCTGGTAACCGGCCAGCGCACCGTGTTCCAGCGCTTGGCGCACGCCTTTTTCAATCGCTGGGATATATTGGCCAGGAATGGTGCCGCCTTTTACCTCGTTGACAAATTCAAATCCGCCGCCGCGTTGCAGCGGTTCCACCCGCAAATACACCTCGCCAAACTGGCCGGCGCCACCGGTTTGTTTTTTGTGACGATAATGACCATCCGCATTCGCCGAAATCGTCTCGCGATAAGCAATACGCGGCGGCCGGGTGCTTACGTCCACGCCATAACGCTCTTTCATGCGCTCCAACATCACGCGCAAATGCAAGTCGCCCAGACCGCGGATCACCGTTTCGTTGAGTTCCATATGGTGCTCGATCCGGAAACACGGATCTTCCTCGGCCATTTTGTGCAGCGCATTGGCTAATTTTTGTTCCTGCCCGCGGGTCGCCGGTTGAATGGCCAAGCCAAACATCGGCACTGGAAAATTGATGGGTTTCAGGCGAATCTGATCTTCGTCGTGACTATCGTGCAGCACCGCATCGAAGTGAATATCTTCGACTTTTGCCACAGCGGCGATATCACCTGGAATGGCATCTTCTATTTCGACGTGTTCTTTGCCTTTTAATTTGAACAAATGGCCGACTTTGAATGGTTTTTTGCCATCGTCGATCAATAACTGTGTGTCTTTACGAACGGTGCCTTGGTAGACCCGAAAAACACTCAATTTGCCGACAAAAGGATCGTTGATAATTTTGAAAACGTCCGCCACCACATGTTTGCTAGCATCGGGTTGGGTTTCATAGGCTTGCGCATCGGCGCCACTGCCTTTGATGAACAGCGGCGGATTGGCCTCGGCGGGGTTGGGCATCAGGCGTTCAAACAAATCGAGCAGTTCTTTGACACCCGCACCATTGCGAGCCGAAACAAAACAGATCGGCACCAAATGTCCTTCGCGCAAGCACTGCTCAAAGGCGTCGTGTAATTCTTGGCCTGACAATCCGGCTTCGCCTTCCTCCAAATAGTGACCCATGACGTCTTCGTTAATTTCAACAACCTGATCAATGATGCGTTGGTGGGCTTGCGCCACACTGGAGAAATCCGCATCGCCGTGGGGCGTGAAAAAACAATCGACGACGGTCGAGCGACCTTTCGCTGGCAAATTAATCGGCAGGCATTCGTTGCCGAAGGTTTCGCGCAGTTGTTCAACCAGCATTTCCAGGTCGGCTTCGTGATGGTCCATCTTGTTGACCACTAGCAATCGGCATAAACGCCGCGCTTTGGCGTATTCCATCATGCGTATCGTTGAATGTTCGATGCCATTGCTGGCATTAACCAGCACCGCGCAGGTCTCAACGGCCGCCAGTGCCGATAGGGTTTTGCCGCGAAAATCCTGATAGCCGGCAGTGTCGATCAAGTTGATGTGAATGCCGCTGTGATCAATGGATGCAATGGAGCTGCCGATGGAATGTTGCCGCTCTTTTTCCATCGGATCGTAGTCCGATACTGTATTGCCGCGCTCAATCGAGCCCTGTGCGGTGATGGTGCCGCCGGCAAACAACAGGGCCTCAAACAACGTGGTTTTGCCGGCGCCGGCGTGACCGACGAGCGCAACATTGCGAATTTGGGTGGTGGTGTAGGCGGGCATGAGCATGTCTCCCTGGCTAGTGAGGTGTGTCGCCAGCGCTCATGGTCGGGCAGCCGGCAAGCTTGTTGGTCAGCGTGGCGCCTCATTTTGGAACGCCGCGAGTTGGCCACACGCGATCATGGAAGTTTGAGCGACACTACGCTTTGATCAAAGTCGCGCCAAGGATTTAACGTGGTGCGGCGCAACATGCGAGGGCCACGCTCAGCGCCAAGCTCATCGGGCATTACGCGTACTACGGCATCCGCGCCAACATGGACGCGCTCGAGCGCGTCTGCGCGGCGGTCAGAGCGCTATGGATCAGCGCGCTACACCGACGCAGCCAGACCTCCCGCTTGCCCGCACTCGTCGCGCTGCTCGACCAGCACTTTGCTCTTTCGCCGTCGCGCGTCGCCCACCCGGATAACTGGCTCCCGGTCTCACCGGGTTACCTGCTTGGAAGAGCCGGATGCGGGAAATCCGCCCGTTCGGATCTGTGAGAGTCCCGGTCGCCCCTGTCGGTGCGCTTATTCGCGCATCAAACTGAGT
>CAZLSB010000010.1:30657-32376 GCA_964561825.1 uncultured Xanthomonas sp. | reverse complement strand
TCCGAGTATTGGCGGCGATGCAATACGAATGCCGGCTGATCCTGAATGCGCATGACTCAGCCGCAAAATCCTGACTAATCAAAACCCATTTGCTTTAACACGCGCTCGTCATCGCTCCAGTCGGCGCGTACTTTCACCCACAATTCAATATGCACGCGACCATCGAAAAGTTTCTCCATTTCCTGTCGCGCCAAGGTGCCAATCTGTTTCAGGCGTTCGCCACCGTCGCCAATGACAATGGCCTTTTGCCCCTGACGTTCCACCCAGATGGTCGCGGCGATGCGGCGTAAATCCGGTTCCACGGCGAAGGCTTCGATCTCCACCGCGCAAGCGTAGGGCACTTCTTCGCCGAGTTGGCGCATCAGCTGCTCACGCACCATTTCGGATGCCAATTGACGTTCGCTACGATCGGTCAGCGTATCGGCATCGAAGATCGGCTCACGCTCTGGCAACAATGCCGCCAAGCGCTTGCAGGCTTCTTCGGTGCCCAGTTCCCGCCGCGCGCCAACCAGCAAAATCGCGACAAAATCGTGACGCTTGCTGACCTTGGCAAGAAAAGGCAGCAGTTGTTGTTTGTCTTTGACCAGATCAATCTTGTTGATGATCAACGCAATCGGCAGGCCGGTCTCTTGCGCGTGCAGCAGCGCCGCAGCATCGCCCTGCTTCCAACTGCCAGCCTCAATCACCAGCGCAATTAAATCGACACTGGCGACTGCTTGATCAACCGCACGATCCATAGCTTTGTGCACCGCCGTCGGCCGGCGTCGCTGAATGCCGGGCGTATCGACAAAAGCAATCTGCGCGGTCTCAAAGGTGCGTACCCCCAGTAAACGCTGGCGGGTCGTGTGGGGTTTAGCCGACACCGCGCCTAGGTGCGCGCCAACAAAGACGTTCAGCAAACTGGATTTGCCGACGTTTGGACGTCCAACCAATGCCGCATAACCGGCGCGAAACGCGCTTTCTGAAGTCACTTACCCGATCCTTCCTTGATGCGGTCGAGCAAGGCGCTAGCGGCCGCTTGTTCAGCAAGCTTGCGACTGCGACCTTCTGCTTCCACCGAGAGACTCAGCCCATCAACCCGACAGGCGACCGTGAACAATTTATCGTGATCTTTGCCGGTTGCATCGACCAGCACATAGTCGGGCAGAGGCATCGCACGACCTTGTACCCATTCCTGCAGCTGGGTCTTGGCGTCCTTGGCGGCCGATAAATCGACGCCCTCCAAGCTGCTTGCAAACAAGGCGCGCACCAATTGCTGGCAGCACTCCCAGCCGCCGTCCAAGAAAGTTGCGGCGATCAGCGCTTCCAGCGTGTCAGCCAGAATGGAATCACGCCGATAACCACCACTCTTTAACTCTCCGCCACCCATCCGCAAGTAGTCAGACAAATCGATACTGCGTGCCAAACCTGCGAGACTGGATTCACGAATGAGCGAAGCCCGCAAACGCGTCAAATCGCCTTCTGATGCACGCGGGAAACGCTGGTAGAGCTCAATGCTGACCGCGGTATTGATCAACGCGTCGCCGAGAAACTCCAAACGCTCGTAATTTGCTTGTCCCGCACTGCGGTGGGTCAGTGCGCGATCCAGCAAGGCTGGATCGCTAAAACTGACACCAAAACGGAGCAGCGGATTGGCAGTCACTACTCGGCGTCAGACCGGGTGAGCTCAACCGAATGATCAAACTTGGCCACGATGTCCAGGTTGTATACCAGCGGTTT
>CAZLSB010000010.1:5045-30557 GCA_964561825.1 uncultured Xanthomonas sp. | reverse complement strand
AGCGCGAAAGCAGCAATCGACAAGACGATGATGAAGCCAATCAAGGTGATGCCACGCTGACCCATTGCTAAGCGCATACGCTTACTCCACTTTCATGCCGATACGGTCCCAGGCTACAAAGCCCCGGATCTTCCAATCCCAGTGCCACCAAACGAAGAATGCGCGCCCAACCAGATTCTTCTCCGGCACCAAGCCCCATACGCGACTATCTTCGCTGTTGTCGCGATTGTCGCCCATCATAAAGTAGTGGCCCGCCGGAATCTCCCATGGACCACCAGGAAGCATGTTGCGTCCACCACGAATCAAAATTTGGTGCTCTTTATCAACCAAGGTTTCCGTACGCAGGTCCCAGCCAGTCGACTCGCTGTTCAGACCTTCGCCAAAATAACGGCCCACCTGCGCTTGCTGCATGGGCACGCCATTGACGTAGAGCGTGTCGTTGACATAACTAATCTTGTCGCCGGGCAGCCCGACCAAGCGTTTGACGTAGTTCTTATTGGGATACGCCGGTGGACGAAACACCACCACATCACCGCGATGCGGCAAACCAATATCGAGAATTTTGGTTCGCGCAACCGGCAAACGCACGCCATAGGTGTATTTGTTCACCAATATGAAGTCGCCGATGAGCAAGGTGGGCACCATGGAACTCGATGGAATGGTGAACGGCTCAACAAAAAAAGAGCGAATTAGCAGTACCGCAAGAATGACGGGAAAGAATGACTTGGAGTACTCCACAATCACTGGATCCCGGGCTGCCGGCGCCGCCGCCGCTTGCTGTTGCGCAGCCACGCCAAAATTGGCGCCTTGCAGTGCTAAGCGACGCTTCCTAAAGAACAGCACATCGACTAACCAGACAAAACCCGTCAGGCCAGTTAGCACTAATAGAATCAGCTCAAAATCCATGATTTTGCCCTATCACCTTTAACCTCTAACGATCATCGACCTGTAAAACCGCCAGGAAGGCTTCCTGCGGAATCTCCACGCGACCCACTTGTTTCATGCGCTTTTTGCCGGCTTTTTGTTTGTCCAGCAACTTGCGCTTGCGGGATACGTCACCGCCGTAGCATTTCGCCAATACGTTCTTGCGCAGCGCTTTGACCGTCGAGCGCGCGATGATCTGCGCGCCCACCGCTGCTTGGATTGCGACATCGAACATCTGCCGCGGTATCAACTCACGCATGCGCTCACATAGATCGCGTCCGCGTCGATCCGACTGCGCGCGGTGCAGGATCAACGACAGCGCATCAACGCTATCGCCATTGATCAGTATCTCCAACCGCACGAACGGACCCGCCTCAAAGCGGTCGATCTGGTAATCGAACGAGGCATAACCGCGACTGGCCGATTTCAATCGATCAAAAAAATCCAGCACCACTTCTGCCAAAGGCATTTCGTAGGTGATCTGAACCTGCGTGCCTAGATAGTTGAGCGCCTTTTGGCGACCGCGTTTCTCTTCGCACAAGGTAATCACCGGGCCGACATAGTCCGGCGGCACCAGAATGTTGGCGATGATGATTGGCTCGCGGATTTCCTCCACTTCGCTCGCCGAAGGCAGCTTGGCGGGATTGTCTATTTCGATGATATCGCCGTTCTTCTTTAGCACCTGATAGACAACGGTGGGCGCGGTAGTCACCAAATCGAGGTCGTACTCGCGTTCCAGCCGTTCTTGCACGATTTCCAGGTGCAACATGCCAAGGAAGCCGCAACGAAAGCCAAAGCCCATCGCCTCGGACGACTCTGGCTCAAACTGCAAGGCAGAGTCGTTCAACTTGAGCTTTTCGAGCGCCTCGCGCAGGGCGGTATAGTCATCGGCCTCGCTCGGAAACAGTCCGGCAAACACGCGTGGTTTGATCTTTTGGAAGCCAGGCAGGGCTTCGCTTGCGGGTCTAGCGGCACCGGTGAGCGTATCGCCAACTGGGGCACCGTGCACTTCTTTGATCGCCGCGCAGACAAAACCAACCTGACCACAGCCGAGTGTTTTACGCTGCACCCGTTTCGGGGTAAAAACACCGACTTGCTCGACATACCAAGTACGCCCGGTCGACATCACGAGAATTTTGTCGCCGACGTTGATCTCGCCCTGCATCACCCGCACCAGCGAAATCACGCCGAGGTAATTATCGAACCAGGAGTCGATGATTAGGGCTTTGAGCTGCGTTTCTACTGGCAGCGTGGGCGGCGGAATCCGGACAATGATCGCTTCCAGCACGGCGCGCACATTGAGGCCGGTCTTGGCGCTGATTTCCAGCGCGTCCGTGGCATCAATGCCGATAACATCTTCGATTTCCTGACGCACGCGGTCCGGGTCGGCCGACGGCAGATCGACTTTGTTTAACACCGGCACAACCTCTAGGCCCTGCTCAACCGCCGTGTAGCAGTTCGCGACGCTCTGTGCCTCTACGCCTTGCGCGGCGTCAACGACCAGCAGCGCCCCCTCACAGGCGGCCAGTGAACGCGAAACCTCATAGGAAAAATCGACGTGGCCTGGCGTATCGATGAAATTCAATTCATAGATTTTCCCGTCGTCACTGGTGTACGGCAAGGACACTGACTGCGCTTTGATGGTGATGCCGCGCTCGCGCTCGATCGGATTGCTGTCGAGGACTTGTTCTTCCATTTCGCGATCGGCAAGCCCGCCGCAAATTTGGATAAAGCGGTCGGCCAACGTCGATTTGCCATGATCGACGTGCGCAATGATCGAGAAATTACGAATATGGTTCAGATTCAGCACTTGATTCAGGACTCATCCGCTCCGCCGATCGCGCCAATCGCAACCTAACGAAGCTTTGGGGAAACCCGCGATTAGAGCAGAAGCAAGACCGCAACGGTGCTTTAGCGCCAGTTGCGTTGTGTCGCCAGCCATTGTTGCGCCCCAGCTAGTGTAGTTCGCCGTGAGTAAATGCAAGGAATTTGGGCACTGGTGCTCAAGGCAGCGCGGCAATCGCTGCCTGCGCCACATTGACCAAGGTCTGCGGCGGCACATCGCCGAGCAAATAAAACCACTCATCGCCATTTTTCAGGGTTACTTGGCTCATCGCACCGTGACGCCAACCGTTTCCTTCAATGACCAAGCCTTTCGCTAGGCTCATCTGATACACGGACACCCAGGCGACACCATCGGATATCACCCATTGACGGGCACCGGTAATTCCGGGGACGGTCAACGCCGAACCGATGAGTCGAAAGCCGGAGGGTAAGGCCCAACCGAGTTCAGTGATGCTGGCTGGCGCGGCAACAGCCGCTGAAATGCCCGCAAAACCATGCACAGTAAGGCGTGTGATCATGCGCCGCTCCAACACCGACTGACCTTCGCCAGTTCGGTCACTGCGCAAAGGCAAGCCGGTATCGGCGTCTATCCAAAGTCGCAATCCGTAGCGATCAGCACTGATGGGCTGCAAAGTCAGACGCACCGCACGCCGTCCGGCGACGCGTTCGCGCGGCCCGACGGTGATCTGGTAAGACTGATCTAACTGCTGCAAAAGCACGCCAGCGCGCAATTGCGGGCTGCGACCGATGCGTTGGTCACCCTCGGGGCCCAAAACCGACACACCTTGCGCTGTTCGCACTTGGCGGCGACCCGCGTCGTTCAGGCTTATCCATTGCTGTTCAGGACCGCCGGGGCCCACGCGCTGCGACACGTCAACCAAGTCCCAGTCGCCACGGCCCGCGTCAATCACCATTGTGGCGTCGTAATTCAACGACTGTTGCGCCTTGTCCATGCGCAAGGCCCATTCTCGCCAGTCCTCCGGGGCCTGCGCAAAACCGAGTGTTGCATGCAGGCCGATGCACACGATCAACCACTGGCCTAGTAAGCGCAACGGGTCAAAACGCGTGTTTCTTAGCTCCCACATAAACGCTCGCGGCTAGCAGCCTGTCGGACTTTCATCGCGAGTGCGCCAGACGCGCTTTTGGCGCGGCGCGATGATGAATATTTCGGGAAATTGAACGGATTTTATTCACTTTTTGCTTCGCAGTGCGCTAAAAGCCCTTCCGGCCCTTCGGGTTGCGCGCCTGAACGGCGTCTGCGCTGCGACTCTTGCCAATGGAAGAGCCATTGGCTGCGAGCCGCGCCTTGCATCCATCCGTTCAGCCACCCAACGCATCTCACGCTGAGAGACCGACAGGCTGCTGGAGCCGTCGGTTTGCCCGTGTAATCAGCGGGGTTCGCCGCTAGCAGAGACCGGCAGCAACATCGGCTCTCGCGGCTGTGCGTACACCGGCTGCGCACCTCCCACCCACCAAGCACCATCCACCATTTGACCATGGCGCATCAACAACATCTGCTCGGCGGTGATCGGGGTCGGCGCTGAGGTTAATACGCGACTGCGCTCGCCAGCGACTGGCTGCACGCCGTCACCCAGATTGACCAGACTCGGCACCATGGGGCCTGGAACACCCATCGGCAATGCGGTTCTGGTCAGCTGTGCATTGTCGGCAAGGGGCGCATTCGGTGCATTCAAGCCGCCGTTGGGCGCTACCGCCAGCACCGCAATCAG
The DNA here is from genome assembly GCA_964561825.1 of uncultured Xanthomonas sp. Taxonomy (GTDB): domain Bacteria; phylum Pseudomonadota; class Gammaproteobacteria; order Xanthomonadales; family SZUA-5; genus JADKFD01. Next base: position 26,058 of record CAZLSB010000010.1, on the reverse strand, counting down.
CGCCACCGAGGCGGCCAACGCTGCACCCACCCAGGGTCGCCATGCCTTGCCACTGGCACGCTTTTCCTTGGGTTGCGCGCGGGATTCATCGGCCAAGGTCTGCATGACACGATCCGCCAAATTTAGCGGAGCGCCACCCGGACGATGCGCCATCACATCACGGACCAAATGCATGCGCGTCCACAAGGCACGCAACTGCGCATCGTGTTCGATCCTACGCATGAGAAAGGCACGCTCATCGCGACCGAGTTCACCATCCATCAAAGCCGACAGTTGTTCTTGAATGTCTACGCTCATCTTCTAACCCTCCACTAACGGCCGGATTCGACGATCCACCGCATCGCGCCCGCGGAAAATGCGTGAACGCACCGTTCCAATTGGGCAATTCATGATCTGGGCAATTTCTTCGTAACTCAATCCATCAATCTCACGCAGCGTCAATGCTGTGCGAATCTCTTCTGGCAATTCGGCCACCGCGGCGAGCACCGTGCGCTCGACTTCCTCGCGCAAAAACTCGTTCTCTGGCGTGGCGCGATCATGCATGCGCCCAGCTGTCTCTAAATGCTCCGCGTCATCCATCATCACATCGTTCATCGGCGGTCGCCGCGATTGCGAAACCAGGAAGTTCTTAGCGGTATTCACCGATATCTTGTAAAGCCAAGTGTAAAACGCGCTATCACCGCGAAAATTGGGCAAGGCGCGAAAGGCTTTGATGAAAGCCTCTTGAGCGACGTCCTGCGCCTCATGCCAATCGGGAACAAAACGCTGAATCAGCGCCACGATACGATGTTGGTACTTACGCACCAACAGATCGAAAGCGAGCCGATCACCGGCCTGAACGCGCTCCACTAGGGCTGCATCAATTGCCGCCTCTTCCACTGCCACCCCCGTGACTGTAACTGCCGGCCTCACCGCTGGCGGCAGCGCCGGCGTCTTTGTCGCGGACCAACTTAAATTCAACCCCATGAGTCCGACATCCTTAACCGACCGCAATGGCAGGTCTGACCGGACGGCATATCGAAAGTTCAACGGTCAGGGCACAAAGCCACCTACTCGTCCGCCATTTCGGCCAACAGACGCGCACGTTCGCTCAGCAGGTTCTCAAAGCTGGCGGCTGGCAGCGGCCGACAGAACAAATATCCCTGCAATTCCTGGCAGCCGTACTCGCGCAGAAAGCGCAAATGGTCTTCGGTTTCTACGCCCTCAGCGACCACAATTCGATCCATATTGCGGGCCATATTGATCGTTGCACGGACGATAGCCTCGTCGGCGGGATCAACCCCGATGTTGCGCACAAAAGTCTGGTCGATTTTGATGCGATCGGCCGGAAAGCGTTTGATGTAATCAAGCGACGATTGGCCAGTACCGAAGTCATCGATGGCGATATGGCAGCCCAAAGCACGCAACTGGGTCAAAATGTCCATCAAATTTGGCGTGTCTTTGATGTTCATGCTCTCGGTGACTTCCAGATCCAGATGCTCCGGCGGCAGTCCCGAATCGCGCAGCGCGTTGGCGACCACCTCGACCAGATTGGGTTGGCGCATCTGCAAGGCCGACAGATTGACGCTAATCATCAACGGCAACTGAAATTTGTCCAACCAGCGTTTGGCGTCCACACAGGCGGTGCGCAAAATCCACTCGCCGATCGGGATGATCAGGCCCGTGTCTTCCGCCAATGGAATAAAGAAGCCCGGACTAATCAGTCCTAGCTCCGGGTGCTCCCAACGAATCAGTGCCTCCATCCCGATGATGTCTTCAGATTTGGCGTCCACTTGCGGCTGATAATAGGAACGCAATTCGTTATTGCGCTCGGCAACACGCAACTTGGCCTCCAAATCGAGGCGCTGACGGTGCGACTCCTCGGGCACCGCGACATACACCTGATAAGTATTCCGACCCATGCCTTTGGCGTTGTACATCGCCACGTCAGCATGTTTCAGCAAGGTTTCGCCGTCTTTACCATCGTCTGGGTAAAAACTAATGCCGATACTCGCGGTGATCTGTAGTTCGCGCCCGTCGGTCAAGGTTAGCGCGGTTTCCAAAAGCTTGACGATTTTGTCGGCGATTCGGGTGACGTCATCGCGGTGCACGATATGCCGCAAGATCAACGTGAACTCATCACCGGCATAACGCGAAATAGTGTCCGATGCGCGCACGCTGGCGCGCAAGCGTTTGGCAACCGCGCTGAGCACTTGATCGCCAATCGAATGACCGAGGCTGTCGTTAATCGTTTTGAAACGATCCAAATCGACAAATAACACCGCGAACTGTTCACCGCTGCGGCCGGCCTCGGCGATCGCCGTTTGCAGACGATCATTGAACAACAAACGATTGGGTAGCCGCGTGAGCGAGTCATGCAAGCCTTGAAAACGACTGTCCGAGCGATACCGCGCGACCAGCGACTGCAGGGCTAAGTGCGAGCCCACCATGCGCAGCACCGACAACAATTCCGACGCACGCAGCTGCGGTTTACGACTACCGGCAATCAATGCGCCAAGCGCGCGCTGGCCCTCGCCGTAGAGCGGCAAAGCCAACAATCCACTCAAACGCAATTGTTTGAAGAACGGCTCTCCGAGTCGATTGGCGGCGTCTTCGGACGCGTTAAATTCTGAGCCAGCCAATACCCGTCGATACAACTCGGTTTGCCAGATCGGATGCAGCGTGCCTTGCGCGGTGCGCGGAAACGCCGCCAGCACTTGCGGCTCGGCATCGGTGCCACCCCGTTCCAAACAAACGTAGAAAAAATCCAAACCGTAATCGGCAATCAAGCGTTTTATAACGGGCTGCACGCCTTGTACATCAAGGCCGGTGCGTGCCAATCCAGCCAGGATTTCCAGCGGCGACTCGGCTTGCGCGCTGGCGGTCAACAGCACCAATCGAGCGTGGTCCGAGTCACATCCCAGCGCGGCTAGGCCCACCAGACGCGGATCGCCCTGCGCATCGATACGCGCTTCGCCCAAACCCAAACACTCCTCACGCACCGCTGGCAACTCGCCAATCAGCGCGCGCGCGGAGGTGGTCAACAGCACTTGCAACTCGCTACGCAAGAGTTTGCAAGCCCGTTGATTGGCGCTGCGCACGCGGTCGGCAGCCACATCAATGACCAAAGCCGGCACGTCCAGGTGTTCCAACCAGTTGCCATCGCCCGCACTGCTGCTGACCGTCGGCGCGGCGTGCGCTTCCACCAACGTGCGCGCTTGACGTAAGGCTTCCGCCGCGCTTACCGGGCTGCGTATCCAATTGACCACCGGTGCATTGGGGCCGCCTGGCGAACCGGGCGGCAAGGCGCCCGCCGGCAAGACGCCGATGCGCGGAATCAAGCGCCAGCGTGGATGGCCAGCCAGCAAGCGACAGAGGCCCTCCGCTTCCGCGTAAGGATCCAAGAATTCGACAAAAATAAGCGCCAGATCGGGTTCTTGCGCCAACAAGCCATGCGCCTGCGGCACGTCGCGGGCGGTGTAAATGGCTTCAAAATCGGCGCCATCGAAAGAATCGAACAGCACCCGGCGATCTTCGCGATTGCTGGCAACGATCAACACACCGGCGTGGGTGGGATTGTCATTTTTCATTGGCGAATCCACCGTCCATCACGCAGACGCAAGCGTTCCGAGGGCCCATGGCGATGGGTGATCAAACGCGCCAATCGATCCAGCGGCGCTGGCACGTCCAATGCCGTACCCAGCACGACCACCCGTTTGTCTCCGCCTTCTTTGCCACGCGCAATCTGCCGCATCAAGGCCAAAACTTGCGGCGTCAGCTCCTTGAGATCAGCCGGAAATACATAGACACCAAAGTGGCTGGTTTGCAGCACAAAACGCAGTGCTTCCGACAAACGCTTGCTACCGGCAACCGTAATGCCATGTTCACGCAGACTGGCTAACCCCAACTCGGCAGTCCAGGCATAAATTGAATGACCGCGGCGTTGCGCCATCAAGCGCAAATGGGCGATCAGTTCGGTCGGAAACGGTGAATCGACCAGGACGAGATTGCTACTGCTATCGAGCACTTGATCGTAGAGGCGATCCGGTACCTTTTGTTCGCCGCTGGTGCGCAGCAAAAACTCGGAATCAGGTGGTACAAGAGAGGTCACGGTCGCCCTGGCCATGAACGTGGATCGCCCAAGTATATAGGCTGCGACACGCCTACCTCGTTCAATACACGCCCACGAACGCGCTAATGGCGCAATCTGTTGCCGTTGCTGCAAAAACACGGCTACATGGTGTGCGTTGGTCGCTCTGAACTCAGGGTGCCGGCCAAACTGGATTCGATCTTGGTTTTGACCGTTTCGCCATCGGAACTCTCACTAAATTGCACGCCGATACCCGCCGTGCGATTGCCCTGTGCGCCAATGGGAGTGATCCAAATCACCTTGCCAGCGACTGGCATGCGGTCTTTCTCTTCCATGAGCGTCAGCAGGATGAACACTTCGTCGCCAATGCTGTAACGTTTCTGGGTAGGCACGAAAATGCCACCTCCCTTCAGGAACGGCATATACGCTTGATAGAGCGCACCCTTGTCTTTAATCGCCAGAGACAAAATGCCTTGGCGGGGAATTCCTGGTCCGCTGCTCATATTGCGCTTTTACGCCTCCCTGCTGTGAATGCCTCAAACCATCTTGCCGCCAGATCGTAGATCAATAGATCCTCGCGGACGCCAGAACCTGCCAAAGCACGTGCGCGTTCCACCTGCGTGGCTAGGGGCAGGAGCGTCGACATTTCCAGCCGCGAAGTCAAGCCAATCCACGCCGCCAAGGCCTCGTTTGCCATCGGCTCAGCCTGCACAGCTAAAGCCAGCAGCCGTGACCAGCGCTGCAGCAGCGCTGCGCCTTGGGTCTTATGCTCAGCAACAAAGGCATTTACATTGATACGACGGTGCGCCAAATCGGTCAAACTGCGGATCAATGCGGTAATGGCGCTCCATACCGCAGGCTCCAACATCGCCAGCGCCGATTCTGGATCGCCCCCACTCAATGCCAGCGCCGCTTGCGCTTGGCGCAAGTCGACCTTAGCGCTGCTCGCCAGCCAATCGGCGCCAGCCTCGACACTAGTGAGCGGCAAGCGTTGGCAGCGACTGCGAATCGTCGCCGGCAAACGGCCAATGCGTTCGGCCAGCAACAACAAATGGGTGTCTTCGCTGGGCTCTTCCAAGGTTTTCAACAGCGCATTGGCGGCCGCCGCATTCATTTGCTCAGCTGGCCACAACAAGGCCACTTGACGCCGAGCGACCTGCGGTCGCATCGCCAAACGCGCCGACAGATCACGGATCTGATCCACCTTGATCACTGCCGAATCCACCGGATGCACCTCAATGGCATCCGGATGATTGCCCGAGAGGTACAACAGGCAGCCGCGGCAGTGTCCACAGGCAATGGGCCCCGCCGGCGCCTGACACAACAGCGCCTGGACAATCTGGCGTCCCAAATGTCGTTTATGTAATCCGCCCTCGCCGTGAATCAACAAAGCATGTGCGACTTGGCCATTCGCAAAGCTGGTGCGCAGGCGCGCAAGTGCACTGGCGTGCCATGGCAGGCGGATGCTCAACGCGAGTTGCTCGGCCACTATCCCATCACCTCAATCCCAGTTGGTAGCGACGCACCGCGCTATTGTGTTCTTCCAAGGTGCGCGAAAAAACGTGACTGCCGTCGCCACGTGCGACAAAGAACATGGCTTCGGTTGTCTGTGGACGCAATGCCGCTTCAATGGCCGCGCGACCCGGCAGGGCGATGGGCGTTGGCGGCAATCCAAATCGGGTATAGGTGTTGTAGGGCGTATCGGTTTCTAGATCGACGCGCCGCAAATTGCCATCAAAGGCATCCCCTAGCCCATAGATTACCGTGGGGTCCGTCTGCATCCGCCAGCCTTGCTGCAATCGATTGACGAATACGCCGGCGATCTGGGGGCGCTCTGCCGCTTTGCCGGTCTCCTTTTCGATAATGGAAGCCAAAATCAGGGCTTGGTATGCATCATTCAGCGGTAAATCTGGCGCGCGCGTTTGCCAAGCTTGTTCCAGCAGCTTTTTCTGTGCCCAATAGGCGCGCCTGAGCAATTCGACATCACTAAAGCCGCGCGGGAAAAAGTAGGTGTCCGGTAGAAACAGCCCCTCCGGGTGGGTTTCCGTTGCGCCGATTTGCGCGAGCACTTGGGCGTCTGACAGACCACCCAGGGTGGACTTCAACTCAGCAATTTGCGCCATCGCGACGCGCAAATTCTTAAATCGCGAACCTTCCAAAATGGTGATGCGATACTGCACCACGCGCCCATCGGCGATCGATTGCAAGAGCGCACCCGGCGCCATGTTCGCGCCGATACGATATTCGCCGGCCTTTAATTTCTGCGCGACGTCCATGCGCTCGGCCAACAAGCGCCATTGCCAATACGCCGCGTTGGAGATGCCCTGCGCTTGCAGGTTTTCAGCCAAGTCTTTCAAACGCATGCCACGGCTAAACGTAATCACTTGATCACGGCCATCGAGCATGCGCGACTCAAAACGATGAAACTCCCGCCAACCCAGCCAGGCGGCAGCCGATAGCGCAGTTGCCAGACAGGCCAACAACAACACCCAGCGCACCCGCCCGAGTACCGCCGTTCGCGCAGTGGGCTTTTTCATAGCGTGCTCGACACGTCGCAATCAACGGCAAATAGCGCGGACCAGTTATCGATCAGCGACTGCACCTGCGGATCAACTGACCATTCCACCGAATCCAGGCTCGCTACGCGTTGCGGACCGCGCACCGCGTTGGTCAAAACGCAGGCTTGCGCAGAACAGAGTGCAGCGGGCGTTAACGCCGATTCAGTCACATCGACCTGACTCATCAGCCAGCGGCGCGCCACACCGGCGATGCCACTGTCATTCACTGGCGGCGTGAACCAGCGCCCATCGACGCGCGCGAATAGATTGGCCGCCGTGGCCGCAATCACCTGTCCCTGCATATTCAGCATCAAACCCTCATCGAATTCTGAACCCGCCCATTCGGCACGCGCCAATACTTGCTCCAAACGATTTAAGTGCTTGATTCCGGCTAAGGCCGGTTGAGCCCCCAAACGCGTAGTACACCAGCGCAAACGCAAGCCGGCACTCGAGACGGGCGAATAGCGCGTCGCGTAGAGCAGCGCACGTCCGCGCATCGGCAGCGGTCGAGCATAACCGCGCAGACCGCTGCCCGCCGTCCAGATCAATTTGACGATCGACTGCGTAAGCGGCGCTGCAGCGCGTCGTGTACGCCTGAGCAAAGTGCTGACATCCGGCCGTGGCAATCCTAACCGATCAGACCCAAGCAGCAAGCGCTGCATATGCCAGTCCCAGAACGGCGCTTGGCGCCCGACAAAGCGGATGGTCTCAAACAGACCATCGCCGTAGTGCAAACCACGATCGTCGCGCAACAAGCTCATGGCAACCCCAGCGCGCGCAGCAATCCCAGCGCCTTCGCGCGCGTTTCGTTCAGTTCTAGCTTGGCGACGGAGTCCGCCACGATGCCGGCGCCCGCCCGGAAGGACAAGCAATTGCCTTGCACGCTGAGGGTCCGAATCAGGATGTTGATGTCTAACACGCCATCATCACCGATATAACCCAGCGCACCGGTATAGGCGCCCCGCCCGACTTGCTCAAGTTCGGCAATGATTTGCATGCAGCGCACTTTCGGGCAGCCGGTAATGGTGCCGCCGGGAAACAATGCGCGCAGCAGCGACCAAACATCCATATCCTCACGCAAACGACCACGTACATTCGACACCAAGTGATGCACGTGGGCATAACTCTCGATGCCACCCAACTCGTCCACTTCGATGCTGCCCGGTTTGCACAGCCGGCCTAGATCATTGCGCTCCAAGTCGATCAGCATGATGTGCTCGGCACGTTCTTTGGGATCGCGCTGCAATTCGGCCAGCAGTTTGGCGTCCGCGTGCGGATTCGCATCACGGCGGCGCGTTCCGGCGATTGGCCGAGTTTCGACTAGATCGCCGCGGACGCTGACCAAACGCTCCGGGGACGACGATGCAATCCCCCAACCTCCCAGACTGAGCACGCCGGCGAAGGGCGCTGGGTTGGCCTTGCTCAACCGAGTAAACAAGCTATCCAAATCAATTGCTTGCGCCGCCACGCCGCGCCACGCGCGCGACAGATTGACCTGGAACACATCGCCCGCCAGCAGATAATCGTGGATGCGTGCCACGCCATCGAGAAAACGCTGCGGATCGTCTTCACTGAGCTGCACAGCTGGCATCGCCGCGCTCACCACGGCGCCATTGGCAAGCTTGATTGCGGTTCGCGCCAAGCGCGCGCGCCAATCAGCGCGTTGCTCACCGGCTAAGTATTGGGTTTGCGTAAGTCGATCATGAATCAGCGCCGCCGGTACGCGCCACAAGACCGCCAGCGGCTCATCGAACTCCGGGGAAAGACATACAACGCCCGGCTCGAATACGCTGCCAAACTCGTAGGCCAAATAAATTAACCAGCCACTGGCGAAGACATCGCTGGCAACACCGCTGGCCTTGCCCACCGACAGGCGCTGCAGTTGCGATTGCAGCGTTGCCAAACGCTGCGCGTGCAAAGGATGGTTTGGATACGGCACTATCAATGGCGCCGTATCAATCAGCGGCAGCAGGTCAAAACGCCCCTGCGGGCCGATTGCAGCGCTGCGCAACAAAGCCGGCGCCCGATTTGGTCCCAAACACTGCCGCACCGCACTAAGATCGCCCGCGACGAAGGCTTCCGCAGCCATGCGAACGCCGCGCGGCAGATCAAACACGCTGAAAAATCAGCGTTCCGTTGGTGCCGCCAAAGCCAAAGGAGTTCGACATCACCACGTCCAGCTTGACCTGTCTGGACGTGTTGGGCACCAGATCCAGCGCAATGCCTGCATCCGGATTGTCCAAGTTGATAGTCGCCGGAACCACCTGATCGCGCAGCGCCAACACGCAGAAAATCGCTTCAACTGCACCTGCCGCGCCGAGCAAATGCCCAGTCACCGATTTGGTCGAACTCACCATCAACTGCTCCGCCGCCGATCCGAAGGCACGTTTGATGGCGACGATTTCGCCGCGATCGCCGAGCGGCGTCGATGTGGCGTGGGCATTCACGTACTGCACTTGATCAGCATTGATGCTGGCATCCGCCAACGCCGCTGCCATCGAAGCGGCAGCGCCAGACCCGTCCTCTGGCGGCGCGGTCATGTGATGGGCGTCGTCGCTCATACCAAAGCCAATCAATTCGGCATAGATTCGTGCACCGCGCGCTTTGGCGTGTTCGTACTCTTCCAGCACCATCGCGCCAGCACCGTCGCTGAGCACAAAGCCGTCGCGATCACGATCCCAAGGCCGACTGGCGCGGCTCGGGTCGTCGTTACGCTCGCTGAGCGCGCGCGCCATGCTGAATCCAGCAATGGCGGTCGGCGTGGTGGCGTATTCGGCGCCGCCGGCGACCATCAAATCAGCGTCTCCATAGGCAATTAACCGCGCTGCCACGCCAATATTGTGGGTACCTGTCGTGCAAGCCGTCACGATGGACAGATTGGGACCTTTCAGCCCCAGACTGATCGCCAGATTCCCGGCGACCATATTGATGATGGTGCCGGGCACGAAAAACGGCGAGACCTTACGCGGGCCGCCATCGCGCCACGCCATCGTGGTCTTCTCGATGGTGGAAATGCCGCCAATGCCCGCCGCAATCATCACGCCGAAACGCGAGCGCAGTTCCTCGGGTACGGTGTCGAATCCGGCGTCGCGCACCGCCTGTGTGCCGGCGGCAATGCCGTAATGAATGAATGGATCCATGCGCCGCGAATCCTTTGGCGCAATCCACGCATGCACATCAAAACCCTGGACTTGACCGGCAAATCGCGTGGCGAAAGCCGAACAGTCAAAGTGAGTGATCGGGCCGATGCCACTGCGACCGGCGACTAAATTGTCCCACGCGGTGGGAATATCGCTACCGACTGGCGAAACAATGCCAAGCCCAGTCACTACGACGCGACGAGCGCTACGCATTTAGGTCCTCCCGGAAAAACGCGGTCGCCGCATAGGGCGGCGACGCTCTAAAACCCGCAGGACGAAATCGTCGCGCCTGTGGTCAGTATTGGCCAGTGAGTCGCCCGCCATAGGCGCGCAACCCTAAGCCATATCATCCGGCGCGGACGTTGGCCTTGATGTAATCAATGGCCTGCTGCACCGAGGTGATTTTCTCTGCTTCTTCGTCCGGGATCTCGCACTCGAACTCTTCTTCGAGTGCCATCACCAGTTCAACTGTGTCGAGGGAGTCGGCGCCGAGATCATCGACAAAGGAGGAGTTCGCCTTGACTTCGTCTTCCTTCACACCGAGACGGTCAACGACAATCTTCTTGACGCGATCTTCAATACTGCTCATGGCTTTTTGTGTTCCTACCGAAAAGAATTGGGGATGATAGTGAAAGCAATTGTCGGCGGCTATGGGGCCTAGGACATGTACATGCCACCATTCACATGCAAAGTTTCGCCGCTGATATAGCCAGCCGCGGGTGATGCAAGGAAAGCCACCGCTTTGGCAATATCTGTGGCGGCGCCAAATCGGCCCAGGGGCACGTCGGCCAACAAGGCTTGCCGCTGTGCGTCTGGCAATGCGCGGGTCATATCGGTGTCGATAAATCCTGGTGCTACCACGTTCGCGGTGATGCCACGACTGCCCACTTCGCGTGCGAGAGATTTGGTGAATCCGATAATGCCGGCTTTTGCCGCCGCATAATTGGCTTGTCCGGCATTGCCGGTGACACCAATGACCGATGCGATATTGATGATGCGCCCTTGGCGCTCACGCAACATACGTTTCAAAACCGCTTTGGATAGGCGAAAGACCGAAGCCAGATTGGTATTGATGACCGCCGTCCAGTCCTCATCCTTCATACGCAACAGCAGTTGGTCGCGCGTGATTCCCGCATTGTTGACTAACACCCGCACCGCGCCAAATTGCGCTTCGACCGCCGTGACCAATGCAGCAATCGCCTGCGCATCGGCCACATCCAAAATACGACCGGTGCCGCGCTCGCCCAAACGCTCGCTCAGCGCCTGGGCGCCAGACTCGCTGGTGGCGGTGCCAACCACGAAAAACCCGTTCGCCGCGAGTTCGTCGGCGATCGCCGCGCCAATACCGCGACTAGCGCCGGTGACCAGCGCCAAATTGAGCGCACTTTCCGTCATAAACGCGCTTCCAAAGCTTGATCGAAACCCGCGGGCTCGCCGATCGCGATGCCCACCATGGTCGGCGCGATGCGTTTGACCATGCCGATCAGCACTTTACCCGGCCCACACTCCAAAGCGCGCGTGCTGCCGAGTTGGGCGAGTTTCTCGATCGTTTCAACCCAGCGCACCGGCATGTACAACTGCTTGGCGAGCGCCGCACGGATCGCATCCGGATCGCTGTGGGTGCAGACGTCGGCATTGTGGATCACCGGAATGTGCGGCACAGAAACCGCTACATCCTGCAAATACTGGGCTAATTGATCCGCCGCGCCGCGCATCAACGGCGAATGCGAAGGCACGCTGACCGGCAAACGAATCGCGCGTTTAACGCCACGCACCGCTAACGCTGCTAGCGCGCGTTGCAGCGCTGCGGCCGCGCCCGACAAAACAATTTGGCCAGGTGCGTTCAAGTTAGCCGGCACCACCGGCTCCGCCGCGGTGGAAACCGCCTCGCACACTTCAGTCAATACGCCCAAATCGGCGTTGAGTACCGCGGCCATAGCGCCGACGCCTTCCGGCACTGCGGCTTGCATCAATCGTCCGCGCTCACGCACCAGCAAAGTGGCATCGGCCAGGGTCAGCGCCTGCGCGCATACCAAGGCACTGTATTCACCCAGACTGTGCCCGGCGAAAGCCTGCGGCATAGCGCCGCCAGCAGCACGCCAAGCACGCCAAACGCCCACGCTAGCGGCCAACAATGCCGGCTGGGTGTTCATCGTGCGATTCAAATCTTCCTCGGGGCCGTGTTGGCTCAACGCCCACAAGTCCAGATGAATAGCCTCAGAGGCCTCATCGAAACTCTTGCGTACTTCAGGATGCAGCGCAGCGAGCGCCGTCAACATACCGAGCGACTGCGAGCCCTGCCCCGGAAACAACACACTCAAAGCACTGATCATCTGCCTTTCCTACCAGCGCACCAGCGCCGAGCCCCAGGTGAATCCACCGCCGAAGGCTTCAAGCAAAAGCAGTTGATCTGTTTTGATCAGACCATTGCGCACGCCGTGATCTAAAGCCAGCGGAACTGAGGCAGCGGAGGTATTGCCATGCCGGTTGACCGTCACAATGACGCGTTCCATCGGCATGTTGAGATGTTTGGCGGTCGCCGTGATGATGCGCAAATTAGCTTGGTGCGGCACCAACCAATCAATCGCATCTTTAGTCAAATCATTGGCTTTCAGGGTTTCATCGACGATACGCGACAGGGTGCGCACCGCTACGCGAAACACCTCATTGCCCGCCATCAGCACGCGCACACCGTGATTGGGCTCGTCCTTGAAGCCGCGTGACACGCCCACTGGGTTGTGCAGCAATTCCTTGTACTGGCCATCGGCATGGATATGCGTGGAAATGACGCCGGGCTTATTGTCGGCGCGCAACACCACCGCCCCTGCCCCGTCTCCGAACAGTACGCAGGTGCCTCGATCGGTCCAATCGAGCATGCGAGACAAAGTTTCCGCGCCGATCACCAGCGCGGTGCGCGCGGCCCCGGTGCGGATGAATTTATCGGCAATGGATAGTGCGTATAAAAACCCGGTGCACGCCGCATTGACGTCAAAAGCCGGACAGTCTTTCGCACCCAGACGATGCTGCACCAAGCAGGCGGTACTGGGGAAAATCACATCGGGCGTGGTCGTGCCAACGATGATCAGGTCCAACTCCGCAGCAGTGACACCGGCAGCGGCGAGCGCTTTTTCGGCCGCAGCAACGGCCAGATCGCTGGTGTATTCGCCAGCAGCGGCGATGTGCCGCTGCTCAATCCCCGTACGCTCGCGTATCCACTCGTCGCTGGTCTCTACCCGCTTCACCAACTCGGCGTTGGTGAGTACGTAATCCGGCAGATGGCTGCCGGTCCCGATGATTCGGGCGGAGAGTGCATGCATCAGATTGACCGCGCTCGTGCTGGAGATGGAGCCACGTAGGGGCCCGAAGCGAAAGAATTAGGAGTCGCCAGACTCGACTTCGGCAACCTTGCGGTCAATCACCTTACGGCCGCGGTAGTAGCCGTCTTTGGTAATGTGGTGACGCAAATGCACTTCACCGGTGGTCTGGTCGGTGGACACCGTCGCCGCGGTCAACGCGTCATGCGAGCGGCGCATACCGCGAGTGGATGGGGTTTTACGACTCTTTTGAACGGCCATGTATTACTCCTGATTCACAATTACTCGTAGCGCCGAGCGTACTCGGCATCAATGACGCTTTAGCGCCGCAAGGGCCGTAAATGGGTTCGGCCGATCAGCAACCGCTGCACCGGTTTCCGGCGCTGCCGCCAGTATCAACACTTGCGCATCCGGCTTTCGGGGAATCACCGGAATTGCCAAAATTAACTCATCTTCAATCAAAGCCAGCGGATTAACCATTCCGCCGTCCATCAACGCAGGCTCGTAGTCTTCGGGCAAACCAGAAGCGTCCGCTTCTTCTTTAACAAAGCCAAGCTTGGTGTCCAGTTCGACCGGCAGCTCAAACCGATCCAGCGTTGCCTGACAAATCAACGGCAACGCCGTGTTGACTTGCATTTTGAGCATTTTTTGCCCGATCACATTGCGCGCGAACGCCAGTTCAAAGTGCACTTCGCCGTCTGCGTCAGCCAACAAACTGAGCAGACGTGGAAATGCGTCAAGCTTGACCGACCCGGCATAAATACGCCCGGTGGTCACCGCTCGTTCGACTTCTATTTGCTCTGGCAGTGGCGCATGCATAGCCGCGGAATCGTAGGGGTGTCGCGCGAATCTGTCAATTGTTGCTTCCCGCTTTGTGCGCCTTTACGTTAATAAATTGACGATAGATCCGCAGGATTGTGGCTTGGGACCCGCAGTTCGGGCGTTTACACACAAACTATCAACCTCTGTTGTGTTTGACTGCTGCAGGTCGCCTGACACGTTGCATAATCGAGAGCGCCGCTGCCGTAGGTCTTTAGCCCGCATGTTTCATAAATTGCACGCGCCCTCGCTAGTCTATTGGCCGCACAAGGACATCCTCAATCGGCCGTATGGGCTTATGGCGCTTCGGAAAATCCCTTGTGCGACCCATTTCCTGCGCGATCAGCGCGCGAATTCATGAAAAAGGCGGGCTAGGATGATGATGAATCTGTTCATCGCCACGCTGATATTGGCCGCCGTGGTGGTGCTCGGCCTGCTGTGGCGTTTACTGCAGTTGCGCCGTCGCCAGGATACTTTGCGTCGCATTATGGACAACGCTGACGCCTTGGAACGTGATCTATATGCCTGCCGCGAGCGCATGCAGACGATGCACCGCTGGGTGTCTACTTTGCCCAGTACGATAACCACCCAAGCGCTGGCTTCCTTGACGCTTGATCCGCTGGTGCAAAAAGCGCTGCGCGATCTGCTGCAGCAACGTTTGTGGCTGCGTGACCACGCTGAAAGCGCGCCGCTGGCCCAACTTTTGCGCAAGCGCGCGGACCTTGACCGTTCGCGCCAATCGCTAGCTGAAAACATGGAAAAGCTTGAAGCAGCCGGCGAAGCGCTTGCTGCGGCGTCCACCGAAACGCATCCAGTGTCGGCGCTCATCGCGAGCGCCTATGGCATCGGCAATACGGACTCGCGCACACCGACGTCGACCTGAACGATGGCTATGGATTTGGTCCTGGCATCCAGTTCGCGTTACCGACGCGCGCAACTCGCCAGCCTCGGCTTGCAAGTCGAGTACGCTGCGCCCGACATTGACGAGTCGCAATTGCCTGGTGAAAAGCCCGCCGATATGGCTCGCCGACTCGCCCGCAGCAAGGCACAGGTGATTGCTGCGTTACGCCCGATGGCGGTGATTATTGCCGCCGATCAGGTGGCCTGCGTGGGCAACCGTATCTTGAGCAAGCCCGGCAGCCTCGCTGCGCAGCGTCAGCAACTCGCCGACAGCGGCGCGCAAGAACTGCACTTTTACACCGCGCTGGCCGTTTGCCGGGCGGCCGATGCGCGCTTCGATGAACACCTGGATGTCACCTGCTGTCGAATGCGGGCACTCACAGCCGCCGATATTGATCGTTATGTGGCAGCAGAACCGGCGATTGATTGCGCCGGTGGCTTCAAAGTGGAGGGCTTAGGCATTTTACTGTTCGAGCGCATCGACAGCAGCGATCCCACTGCGCTGATTGGTTTGCCGCTGATCGCGGTCGGGCGCTTGCTGCGGCAATACGGCTGGGAGCTGCCATGATTGGGCAGTCCGAAGCAAGCAAACTGATAGCTACCCTGCACCCGCACTCTTCAGGCAACCCACGGAGCACACGATGACAGTCGAAGCAGACAGCCGGCAGGCCAAAGATTTGATCGCGCCGCTGCACGCGGCAGAAGTGCAGATCAACTCGGTGTTGCTGGGTAAAGCCCACGAGGTGCGCCTGACCTTGGTCTGTGTGCTGGCCAGCGGCCATTTGCTGCTGGAAGATCTGCCTGGCGTTGGCAAAACCACGTTGGCCCAGGCTTTGGCTGCCACTTTCGATCTGAAATTTGGTCGCGTGCAATTCACCAGCGACTTGTTACCGGCAGATTTGATCGGCGTTTCCGTGTTTGATCCGCAAACGCGACGTTTTGACTTTCATCCCGGACCGATTTTTGCGCAGATGCTGCTGGCCGATGAAATTAATCGCGGCACGCCAAAACTGCAAAGCGCGCTGCTGGAAGCGATGGCCGAACAACAGGTTACCGTCGACGGCGCTAGCCATCGCCTGCCCGATCCCTTCATCGTTGTGGCCACGCAAAATCCGCTCGAACAAAGCGGGACTTTTCCTTTGCCCGAATCGCAGCTTGATCGTTTTATGTTTTCGTTAAACTTAGGCTACCCCGACGAGCGCGCGGAGAAGGCGCTGCTCGGCGCGCGCGAGCGGCGCGCGTTGATTGACGATCTCAAACCACTGCTCAGTGCCGAAAGACTGGCCAGCTTGCGGCACGCCGCGCTGGCGCTGCATGCTAGTCCGGCAGCCATCGATTACACCTATGCGTTGATCGCCGCCACGCGTAACGACCGCCGCGTGCGCATTGGGCTATCCCCGAGAGCTGGAATCGCATTGCTGCGCGCTGCGCGGGCGCACGCGCTACTGGCCAGCCGCACCCATGTGTTGCCAGAGGACTTGCAGGCGGTGTTCGTCGCAGTTGCTCGCCATCGCCTAATGCTGAACACCGATGCTAGCGGCACCGGCACATCCGTCGCCCGCGATCTGCTGGCGCAAGTCGCCATTCCCTGAGCACGCGCCTTGCCGCCACCCACCACCCCTGTGAAAGGTCTGCTCAGCAACTGGCGCGAGCGCGCGTGGCAGATGCTGGATCGTCGCCTGCCCAATTTGACTCGCCGGCACCGCAATGAACGCTTGCCGATCACGCTAAATCAACGACGGGTGTACATCGTACCCAGTGCCTATGGCCTGTTTTTCGCGCTGATGATGCTGGCCGTTTTGGGTGGCGCGTTGAACTACAACAACAACGGCGCACTCATTTTTGGATTGCTGCCGGTCAGTCTGGCCGCGGTGTCGATGTTGCAAACCTTTCGCAATCTGGATCGACTGAGTTTGGTGCAAATTAGCGCCGATTCCGTGCACGCCGGCGATCCGGTGCCACTCAGCTTTCATTTGCACACGGAAGATCAACGTACCCGTTTTGCGGTCACGCTGAGCTTAGGCGGTGAACAACGGCATGTCGAGATTGCCGCTGGCAGCACCACGCTGGTCGAGTTCGCGCAGCCAAGCACCGCGCGCGGTTGGTACAGCCCAGAACCGGTGCGGATTTCCACCCGTTGGCCGTTTGGCTTGTTTTACGCATGGAGTTTTCTGCATTCGGACGTCCGCGTGCTGATCTACCCACGCCCCGAGGCCACTGCGGCGCCGCTGCCAAACCTGCCCGACGGCGGCCGCGTCGGAGGTACTGATCCTGGCGATGAGGATTTGCGCTCCTTACGCGAATACCAAATGGGCGATCCGACCCGATTGGTGGCCTGGAAAGCCAGCGCGCGCACTGGAGACCTATTGGTTCGCCAACTTGAGGCGCCGCAGGCACGCGAGACTGTTTTCGATCTCCAGCAAATCCGCGGGCTCAACCAGGAACAGGCCTTGTCGCGACTGACCCGCTGGGTGCTGGAGGCCGAGCGCAGTGGACTGCGTTACCGTTTGTTGTTGCCGGGCCTCAATCTGGGCCCGGACCTTGGCCCCGCGCATCGTTTGCGCGCACTCAAAGCGTTGGCGCTGCATGCGCTCCCCAGTCCTTAGCCCACGCCAGTTTGACTGGACGCTGCTGGCGTTTGCCACCACGCTGGCCGCACACCTGTTGTGGCTGCCGATCTGGTTCGGCGCCACCTTAACCGCCATTTTGATCGCCCGATGGCTACAGCGCCGCGCCTACGCGCGCGCTTGGCCGGGCTGGATCAAGTTTCCAGTGTTGATCGTTGTGCTGATCTTGGTCGTCATCGCCTTCGGCAACGCAGCCCTACGGCAAGCCGGGCCGACAGCGGCATTGCTCAGCCTAGCAACGTTGAAGTTGATCGAGTCAGAGCGCCGCCGTGATGGACTATTGGTGCTCACCGTTAGCTTATTTTTGGTCAGCGTATTGTTTTTGTTTGTGGATGGCATCGGCATCACGCTGTACATGGTGGTGCCAACTTTGCTGATCTTTTTCGCGCTCAATGAAGTCAACGCACCACCTGGCACACGCGGCGGATTGAGCAGTGAACTTGGCTCGCTGGGTCGCGAATTGCTGATGTTGGTCGCCGTGGTGCTGCCACTCACCGCGTTTTTGTTTGCCTCATTGCCGCGCTTAGGCACGCCGCTGTGGGGTTCCCGAGATCTACAACGCCAAGCGCGCACTGGGCTCTCCGATGAGATGGCACCAGGCACGATGACCGAGCTATTGACTGACGATACGCCGGTGATGCGCGTCACTTTTCCCGAACGAACGCCACCAAACAACGCGATGTACTGGCGCGGTCCCGTACTTTGGCGCTTTGATGGCGTCACCTGGCGAACTAATTCCTTGAGCAGTCCTGGGCAGATTGAGGGGCGAATGCGCGGTCCGCAAACCGGTGCATCCGGCGACTTACGCTATCGAGTGATGCTGGAACCCACCGATCGCAATGGCCTGTACACGCTGGACTTGGCCACCGGCTTTCCAGCACAAAGCAGCCGCACGGTCGAAGGGGCGGTGCTCCGCGATCAGCCAGTCAGTAGTTTGTTTCCGTATGAGGCCTGGGCGGCCATCAACACGCCGATCCCGGTTTTAGCCGTACCCAATATGCAGCGGCGTTGGGGGCTTGAACTGCCGGAAGGACTCAATCCGCGCACCGCTGCGCTCGCGCAAGGTTGGCGAGCGGAGGTTGGGGATGACCCAATAGCGCTGGCCGATCGTGCGATGCGCCATATTCGTGGCGAGAACTTTGGCTACACGATGAGTCCACCCCCATTGGTGGGCGCGCATCGAATGGACGAGTTTCTGTTCGAGACTCAACTCGGTTTTTGTGAGCACTATGCGGCCGCTTTTGTGGTGTTGATGCGCAGTGCCGGTGTGCCAGCGCGCGTGGTCACCGGCTTTCTCGGCGGTGCGTTCAACCCAATCGGCGAATATCACTTAATCCTGAACTCAGACGCGCATGCCTGGGCTGAAATTCTGGTCGAAGGGCGCGGCTGGATTCGCTATGACCCCACTGCGGCGATCGCGCCAGAACGCATCGATCTTAGCGGTCGCGACTTTGCCAGTCAGGCAACCGGGGGCAACTATGTTTGGTTGCGTGGGGTGCGCGAGCGTTTCGATGCAGCACAAGCATGGTGGAACGAGACCATCGTGCGTTTTGATCGTTTCAGCCAGCGCGCATTTTTTGCCAAGTTGGGCGTTGATGCAGACGATTGGCACGACGTCGCCGCTTGGATGGGTGGTGGCGTGCTGTTTTTCGGATTGCTGACCGCCGGCGTTTTGTACCTGCAACGCCGTCGAGTACCTGTGGATGTGCCAAAACAGCTGTACCGGAGCTTCCTGAAATCTTTGGCCAAACGCGGCATCAGCAGCAGCGCCCAGGAAGGTGCCAGTGATTTGGGCAAACGCGCGGCGCTTGCCTTGCCAGATCTGGCGCAGCCCATTCTTGCGGTCGTGCACGCCTACCAAGAGGCCCGTTATGGACCGCCCGCAGCGGACGCAATAAAGCGGCTCCAACAGGCACTTGACGCATTTCGCAAAGCAGTCAGCGTGGGTCGTGTCTGACGTGTTACCGTCAAAACTGGACTTCAATAGGACTACACCATGGCCAAAATCACCACAGCAACTCTATTGGCGTTGAGCCTGCTGGCTGGTTGTGCGTCCATTCCCCAACCTTTGCGTGGCGACTACGCGGCAATCGAGCCCAAAGCGGCGCAAAGCGCCACGCAGACCGTGCGTTGGGGCGGGCGTGTCATTGATGTGTTGCCTGGCGCGACGCAAACCTGTCTGGACATCCTAGGAATGCCGTTGGATGCCAGCGCCAGACCACGCGATTTAGACGCCGATATTGGTCGATTCCGCGCCTGCAAAAGCGGTTTTCTCGACCCTGCGGTGTTCATCAGCGGTCGCGAAGTGACCATCGTCGGTGAGATCGATCAACAAGTTGAGCAGCAAATCGGTGAGTACCGTTATCGAATGGCACAAGTGCGCGTTACCACCTTGTTCCTGTGGCCGCAACGTCCAGATATCGAGAACATCCGTATCCATGCGAGCCCACTCTTCGGGCCCTACGGCTGGTGGCCAGTGCCGGTCATCCATTACCCCACGCGGCGCCACCATCGGCCTGCGCGGTGAGGGGTGCCGCACGCGCCGTTTGGGTTCGCGTTTTGCTGTTGATTGCAGTTTGGGGATTGCCGTTGACTGGCAGCGCGGCGCCTGATGCCGCGCAGACCTTGCACCAGCGTTACGCGCAGCTGCGCGGTGTTTTGGCCAGCAACGTGTACCAGCGACCGCTATTTCTTGATTCCAGCGAAACCAAGGGCAGCAGCAAGGGTGATACTTACTTGGTTGTGCAACACCCCTTTGCTGGGGTGGTCGCCGCGCTAAGCGGCAGCAGTGATTGGTGTGACGTGCTCATTTTGCATATCAACACCAAGTATTGTCGTCCCGCCGTGGATCCGTCCGGGGCCAATTTGCTGCAGGTGGCGATGGGCCGCAAATTTGATCAAGCACTAGACGATACCTACCAAGTCGATTTTGTGTACCGCTTGCTGCACGCGGACGCCAAATTCTTGCAAGTAACGCTAGACGCGGCGAAAGGGCCAATGGGAACGCGCGATTACCGCATTGTGCTGGAAGCGGTTCCTTTGGACGATGCACGTACTTTCATCCACCTGTCCTACGCCTATGCCTACGGCGCATCGGCACGTTTTGCGACGCAGACTTATTTGGCAACACTAGGTCGCTCTAAGGTGGGTTTCACGATAATGGAGTGGAACGCCGATGGTGAGCCCATTTACGTGGAAGGCATGCGCGGCGCGGTAGAGCGCAATACCATGCGTTATGGCTTGGCAATCGAGGCTTATCTGGGCGCTTACAGCACGCCATCGGCACAGCGAATCGAAAAACGCCTACGCGATTGGTTTGCGGCTACCGAACAATTTGCGCCGCAATTGCAGGAAATGGAATTGGACGAGTATCTACAGATGAAACACAGGGAAATTTTGCGACAAGGGCAATCGGGGGCAACTAAGTAAGGTCAAAAGTCTCTGGCGAAGCGCTTGCTGTAGCGACCCGTCACGCAGGCCTTCGGCCAACGTGACCTACGCAATCACACCTTCTCAAACACGGCGCTACGTGAACCGACGCTCGCCGTAGGTCACGTTGCGCCGTAGGCGCTACGTGACACCGACG
>CAZLSB010000010.1:0-4945 GCA_964561825.1 uncultured Xanthomonas sp. | reverse complement strand
CGCACTTAGGCGACCCGCCACATAGGCCTGCGGCCAACGTGACCTGCGCAATCACACCTTCCTCTGGAGCGCCGAACTGACAACCAAAAGCCACGGTAAGAGGGTCCGGACAAGTCCAGACCCACAACCAGCCTTGCACTACTTATTCGCTACCGTTTGTAATACGGGCTGCTGCCACTGGTGTGGTCGGTGCTGTCGATCACCGCCGTAATTTCGGGAATGCGTTCGAGCAAGGTTTTTTCAACGCCATGTTTGAGCGTTACATCGACCTGTTTGCAACCCTGGCAACCGCCGCCAAACTGCAGTACCACTTGCCGTTCGGCGGTAATTTCCAAAAGGCTCACTTTGCCGCCGTGACTGGCAACGCCGGGATTGATCTCGGTATCGAGCACATGCTGCACACGATGCAGCAAGCTGGAGTTGGCGCCCGGCACCTCGCCTTTCAGCTTCGGCGCGCGAATGGTCAGCACGCTGCCGGTGCGCTGATGTTCGTAACTGACGCTTCCGCTATCCAAAAAGGGTGCGCTTACGCTATCGATGTAAATCGAAAAGCCTTCGCACTCAAGGATGTAATCATCCAATCGAACCTCACTGGGCTCGCAGAACTCGAGTCGGCAATCGCCGGCCGGCGTGCCTGGCTTGATGGCTTGCAGGCGCACGCCTAGGCCTTCGACGCCCTGTTGGGCGATAAGTTTGCCGAAGTAATCGCGCGCGTCGTCGCTGATGTCAATCATGTGAGGGTGACCACGGCCTGGGACTCGCTATCATGCCACCGCTCACGCTGGCGCACCGTGAACCGAGCTGCCCTCATATGGGTGCCTGGCTACCCAAGTGGTGTGCGCCGAATTTGCTTGAAGGAGATTTGCGATGCATCGGTGGCTAATATGAATGATCTCGTCTCACAAAGCTGTGTTGCACGGAGTGGCGAAAAAGATCGCCTGCCACGATCAGAAGTTCATCGCTTGCTCATCAGCCTGCCTCATTGGAGCTTAGCGGGCGACGGGCAGGCCATCACCCGCACCTACCGTTTCGCCAACTTTGTCCAAGCAATCGCCTATGTAAACGGGTTGGCGCAGATCGCCGAGGCGCAAGATCACCATCCGGATTTAGAGGTGGGTTATGGCCGTTGTGGGGTGCGTTTTAACACCCATGATGTAGCTGGTTTATCTCTGAACGACTTCATCTGCGCTGCCAAAGCCGAGCACTTGTTCGAGTCCAGCAGCCACAAATGAGGCGCGGCCTGGCGATCACGCTGTTAACTGTGCTGATCGCTTGGTTCATTGCGCAGTGGGCGCTGCAGAGTTATTTGCTCGCGCAAGGCACGCGCGATCTGCAGCGTGTGGCGCAAGGCCACAGCCAGAGTAGCTTCGAGTTCGATCAACTGCGCGATCTGATCGGTGCTCACATTGAGGATGCGGTGAATGTGCGTATCGCCGATGGCGTGTTAAGCGCCCATCTTCCCGATGGACGCGCCAATGTGCGTCTGAATCTGCGCGGTTTGGCGTTGGATACCAGCCGTTTTGACCAATTGCAGGCGCGCATTGAAGTGAGCGCTGCGGCGCAACTGCTATTGATTTTTGACGAGCCACAACGCCTCGACCAATTGAGTTTTCAGCTTGAATTGAAGCCCGGTTGGAACACCGTGCAACTGGCGTTGAACAAGCTCAGCTGGTCGCCACTGAAGGGCAGCGGCGTGCACCCTTGGGGCGGCGCGAGCGCGCGGGTTGGCGAGTTCCGACTGTTTATCGCCGGACCACCCCATGTGCAGATCGGCCTGGACTATCTGCGCTTCACCGACGGCTACAGCGCCACGCACAAACGCGAACTGGTCTGGATCAGTGCCGCGCAAGCAAGCCAGCGTTTGCATGAGCATGTGGCACTGCGTCCGGATGCAGACACTTTTCTGGGTGTCCGATTGAATGTGGGCATCGACACGCCCGAGTGGGGTCTGCATTTGCGCGATCGCGTCCGCAAGATCGACAGCGAAGCACTGTTTTGGCCGGCCGACAGCGCCTCGCCAAGCCCAACGCAAGCGAGTTCCATCGCTTGGAACATCCGTAGTCTGAGTCTGGCGGCTTACTGCTTGTTGCTGCTGATTGCCCGTTGGCAGTGGCACTCGAGTAGCCGTGCACATTCAGCCATCCAACTGACGATTGGCTTCGGGCCGCTGCTGGTCCTATCCCTGGGACTGGGCCTGGGTGAACAAGCATCGCCGCAGGCCCTGGCTTGGTTAGGCGCTGCGCTGGTTTATCAAGTGTCTGGCTTGCGCTTGCAGTCCAGCACTTGGACCGGCTCACGTTTGGCTTGGCGCGCGACTTTGACGATGACGGCTTGCGCCACCGCAGTGCTGCTCTTGGTCGGCATGCTGACGGAACACGGGTTACCGGCTGATGCTCAGCGCGCGCTGCAATATGTGCCCTTCGTCGCGCTACAACAGGCACTGCTGCTGGGCTTTTTGCTGCCACGCGCCGCCAACTTGGTGCCGGGCGCACACGCGCGCACGCTGGCGGCGGCGCTCTTTGCCACCGCCCACGCACCCAATTTCGCATTGATGTTGCTGTCTATGTTAGCCGCCTGGTGGTGGATCACCCTGTTCCAGCGCCACCGCGCTTGGCTGCCGATTTTGCTATCGCACTATGTGCTTGGCCTGCTGGCAATCAGCTGCTTGCCACCCTGGCTGCTTTATTCAGCCGAAACCAGCTTGCGCTATTTCCAGGTGCAATAGAGTTCAACCTAGGTTCAAAAGGTTCAAAGCACCAGCTTCCCAGTCGCTTCGCTCAATGCCCAACCGAGCCCAATGGCAGCCAGTACGTCGCTCGGGTAGTGCAGGCCCAAAGCCACCCGCGAAACCGCAATGCTGGCGCAAAACGGCCATAACAGCAGCCCAAATTCAGGGAAATACTCGGTCAGCACCAAGGTGAAGCCCACTGCATGCAGCGTATGCCCGGACGGAAAACTGAACTCGTCCAGGGGTGCCACGCGTCTGGCTAAGGCTTGTTCAACGGCGAGTGGACGAGGGCGGCGACTGATTTGCTTCAAACCTTTATAAACCACCAAACTCAACAAACCCAAGATTGCCATGTGCAAGGTTGCGCGTTGACCGCTATCGCCGCCAAACAGCAGCAGCGCCAGCATCAAGACGTACCAAGCTATACCATCGCCCAGGCGCGACACCGCCGATAGATAAACAAGCGTCGGGCCGCCGTCTGAAAGACGTTGTACGCGCCGGGTTAAGCGCAAATCAGAAGCCCGAAAACGTTCAGATATGCGTCGAATGGAGAGCAGCATCGCGATTTTTCTCCGCTGGTCGGACGATCTGGTTTTGCGACTTAAGCTCCGCCATGAGTTGGACGAAATCGGCGGCTACCCGGTTTGGACTCAAATGTTCGACAGCGCTACGCCCGGCGAGGCCCAAACGTTTGCCGCGTAGCCAATCACGCGTTGCACGTTCCGCCGCGCGAATGAAGCCGCTCCCTTGCGCCAACGGCGCCAATTCACCACTCACTCCGCTGACCATGTGTTCGTGGGCAGCGGCATAGTCAAAAGCGCACACCGTAAGCCCACTCGCCAAAGCTTCCAAGGTGACGTTACCGAAGGTTTCGGTGATTGAAGGGAACAAAAAGAGATCGGCGCTGGCGAAATGCCGGGCTAGGTCGTCGCCGCGCAGCACGCCCGCAAACAAATGGCGCGGATGCGCCTGCTGCAAGGCGCTGCGCGATGGGCCATCGCCCACCCACACCATGCGCGCGTGCGGGCTGAGCGCCTGGATCCGCTCGAAAGCGGCGGTGACCAAGCCAAGATTCTTCTCCGGCGCCAACCGACCCACATGAATCACCAGCGGCGCCGCGGGTGACACGCCCAGCTGTTGGCGTAAGGCCAAATCTCGATGCCGCGGATCAAAGCGTTGTGTGTCAACCGCTCGGCGCAACAGCTCTACCCGCGCAAATCCATTGTTTACCAACCAATCGCGCAGCTCAACCGTCGGCACCAAGGTGCAACTGGCCTGATTGTGAAAGCGACGCATCCACGCTAGCGCGGCTTTCTGCAAAAAAGCGGCGCCGTAATGGCCAAAATAGTGATCAAAACGCGTGTGAAAGCCACTCGCCACCGGCACCTTTAGAGCGCTCGCCGCGCGTACCGCCGACCACCCCAGCGGCCCTTCCGTGGCCACATAGACGGCGTCGATACGCTGCTGAGTGATCAAACGGCGCAGTTTTCCGCCAGCCGGGAAACCGAAACGCAAGCCCGGATAACGTGGTACCGGACAGCTGGGAACCCGCACTTCGCGATCGGCCTGCGCCACGCTTTCTTTGCCATCGCTAGGCTGGCGTGGCCTGACCAGCGTGACTTGATGACCGGCGTTGAGCAGGTTCTCTAGCAGACACTGCACCGTCAATGCGACGCCATTGATCTCGGGTGGATAAGTCTCGCTAACCAGAAGCAGGTGCATGCGGGGAACTCGCGCGTGTCGATCTGTGCAGCCTGCGCGCGCTTCGCTACGAATCTGTAACTTTGTGATTGCAGTCCGGTGACAGCGCCCTTGTCATCACCCAGTCACATTGACGGAGATGACTTTGTGCCCCGCTGGCATGTTAAAAAGCGCGACCGCATTTGAGTGAGAAATAGCCATGACCACCAACAAAGACGCGCCTAAGAAAAACCCCACGCGCCAAGTAAAAGCGACGGTGCCCACGAGTCCCGCTAAGCCGACGAAAGTTGCCAAAACCAAGCCAGCCAAGCCCAGCCCCGAGCAAAAACCGGCGCCTAAAGTGGCAGAGCCCAAACTGATTCGCGGCCGTTTCACCTTGCCAGAGGCCGATTTCGACAAAATCGCAGCGCTAAAGCGCCGCGCTCGCCAATTAGGGCGACCGGCCAAGAAGAATGAGTTGTTGCGCGTTGGCTTGAGTATGTTGAGCTCGCTGAGCGACGAGCAACTGATCGTGGC
>CAZLSB010000009.1:2259-33315 GCA_964561825.1 uncultured Xanthomonas sp. | reverse complement strand
CGGCGATGACCTATGTCGACCTGAACCCGATCCGCGCCCAGATCTGCGACAGCCTTGAGGATTCGCTGCACACCTCGGCCCGCGCGCGCCTCGATACGATCGAAAAGGACCAGACCCGCGCCGATCAGCCGCTGGCGCCGGTGCTGGGTATGCCTGCTTATTTTGGCCGAATCAATGGGCTGACACAGAGCTCCATTGCCTAATATGAGCACGCAACTACTTCATCTGGGGTTCGTTGGTGGTCTGCAAGGCGTTAATCTAGCTCGGCTTTTTGAACCGCGGTCGCGACGGCGGAATGCATTAGCGCGAAGTTAGGCACCTGCTCTTTCTACCTTGCCAGGAGAAACGCGCCTTGCAGCTTGGAGGATGCTGTCGATGTGTGGAATGAGATGCGCCATGCGGTTTGAGACAGATTGCACGACGACAGCCCCGAATGGTAAAGCCTTGATGTTTTGTTGAAACTCTAGGTTGCGATCCATAGTGATGAAAACCTCACAGACGGCGAAAGCACGCCGCAGTAGTTCGCCGTTTTTGACCCCTGACCAACCCAAGCTGTGTACAGTTGCAACTTCATAACCTAACAGCAGTTTTGCAAAATCTGCTGGGAAGTTTTCGTCAAGCAGCAGACGCATCTGCGGCGACCCTCTCAAAAGCAGCATCAAGGACGGCTAGGGTTTGTTCGCGTTTTACAGACGGAAATTGACGCAGGAATTCTTCTAAGGTGTCGCCACCTTCTAAGTAATCGAAAAGCGAGCGGATCGTAACGCGCGTGCCGACAAAAACAGGTGCACCGCTGAGAATTTCGGGGTGGCGGTGGATAACACCTGAGAGAGTGAGCATTCTGACACTCCTGATTGGAAGTGAAGTATAGACCCGACTCGTTTCGGTGCAATAAGCTGACACCTAGGGCAGCGTCGCCTAAGCCCCAGCCGACCTGGCAAAATCAAAATTTGCCGAGTCCGACGCCGGCGCCAGCACATCGCTAGTCACTAGCAACAAAATCGACGCGCAAAGAGCGCAAGTGATTGAGCTCAACGCGGGATTTGACGCCGGGCACAATACTGACCAAGCCGCGCACGCGGCGCAAAGCTGCAGCCAGGCCGCATCGCGCTCGACAAAGGCAACGTCATCAGAATCGAGGCCGTCTTCAAACTCGGCGTAGGTCTCCTCGTTGCTCGTTGGGGCGTTCTTGCAAAATCGCGAAATCGTATCGCACGGTGGCGATCATGGCTTGCTGCGCGCAATCCTGCGAACTCAACATTAAGCCGACGCGCATTCCCAGGCTTGCGGCTGCTGTCCCAGGCTTGCGGCTGCGGCTGCAACGGCGCTGGGCTCACGTGTTTGGTGGGCTTTTTGAAGTCTCGCGCTTTGATGGCTGTCCCAGGCTTGCCACGATTAGTAGCGTCACGCGGTCGATAGCCCGAGTCCGCGCGCCCAATAGCCTGTGGCGCGTCGAGTGGTGCGCATGCTGTTGCACCGGAAGAGCGTAAAGCCAAGAGCGCCGAGTGCGGCCGCCGGCGCGAACGGCCTTTTCGCTCAATGCAAACTAAGCGCGCACGGAGCCGCGCTAGAACCGCGGTGATGCGCGAGTCTCTCACTCAAACTCGTTCCTGTAGATCAGATCGACCGCCGCCGCTACCGTGTAGACCTCGCCGGTGGTGAAATTGCCATTACCGGCGCCCGCACCACCCAGTGGTACCGCGTTGCCATTGACGATGGAATCGTCGTCGATCAGATCCAGGCGCACCGTGCCTGAGCCGCAGCCGACTCCGACGCCCACAGTGTAGCTGCTGCCGCTGCCGGCCACGCTGGAGATGGATGCGCCGCTGACCCCGGTGGTCGTCAACGCAAAGTCGCTGCTGTCGACGCCGGTGACGCTGAAGGCCACGGTAAACGTCACCGAACTGCCCGGTGTGGTCGGATTGGGGCTACCGCGCACGATCGACAGCACGCTCGGCGGCACCACCGGCTCGGTCTGAAGCTCAAACGCGCCGATATCGGCGCCATCGGCAACATTGTTTGGCGACAGATGCACAGTGCGCGCGAAGGCGCTACCGCGCTGGTCAAAAAAGGAACCTGTGTTTGACCAACGCGGCCGATTATTGCACCCAAGTGCGATGACAATCACACTTTTGCGATGCGCTGAACTGCGCCGTGCGCGCTGGCGTAGCGCGGCTTCGGCGTGCGGGAAAATCGTGCTGGCGACAAGGCCGATCGCGCCGGCAGGCGTGCGCACGGTCCGAAGTGCGCCGGGCGCCTCGCGTAGCGAGAGTAGGGTGGAACCCGCGCGACTTGCTCGGCTGGAAAACCGAAAACTTGGGTGGCGCGGGTTCCGAGCCAAAAGAGCAGACTACAAGTCGGCGATCCAGGTCGATTGCCGCAGGCTGGGTGTTCGCGACGATCTTCTGGATCGCCGTAGCCGGGCGCTCGCGCGGTCTTTCTGGATCGCCGAGTTGCACTCGGCGCTTTGGACTGAAGATTTCTAGACTGCAGTGAAGGGCGCGCGGACGCTGCCGGGTTTTGTGCCATTTGCCGGTAGGCCGGTGGTCTAACGGAATGTCACAGCGCAAATAGACGATCGCAAAAAGAAACACAAATCGGCGCGATCTGGCGGGTGGAGGCTCGCAAACAGGAGTGTTTCAGCGCATAGGCGAGGTTTGCGCTTCGCTGGTCCGGCCTGCGACGGCTTGTGGGTCAATGCGCTCGCGAACGGTCCAGCCGGCTTGTGAGAATGCGTCTAGCGCCAAAGGCGATAACAAACCGGTTACCAACAGGACGTTTTTGCGGCCGATCAAGTCATCGCGCCACGCGAATTGGGCGATTTCCGCGGTCCAGTGCACGTAGTCGACGGGTAGGGCGACCACATAACTGCCGTCTGCTCTGCGTAAGGCCGGCGAGTTGCCGACCACGGTTGCGCGTGCGCCGGCTGCTTGGGTTTTTTCTGCAGCGATCAGCATGCGCATTGCATCAATCAAAAAACGCGCGTGAATTTCGCGATCTGCTGCCAGTGCAAGGTCAAACAAGGACTTTCGGGCTGGCTCGAACAACGGTAATCGTAATAATTCGACAAACTCGGTTTGCTGCGTCAACGTGAAACGTTTGCCACGGCGAATCAAATCGCGGGCGCGTTTGCCGCCAATGCCGATTTCCTCCAGCACCAACAGGTTGCGACGTTTTAAATCTTCGGGCGGCAGTTCCCAAACCAGTTCATAGGCGTCGCGTGTATAGCCGAGCGCCTGGCCGGCGACACCGCCAATCAAACCGATGCTCAGCCCGACCAATTTAGCGCCTGACCAAGATGCCCAGGCAAGTCGATCCAAGCGTTCGAGCAACAACGGGTTTGTGCTGTATGGATCGACGCCTACCTGCCGAGCAATATCGCGGCGCGCCTTGTTGTAGCCAATGTAGCGCAGGGCTGCGGCTTTGGTGATCTTGGCAGCCTTGTCGGTATTGGTGCTTTGATTCTCCTCGCCGTCGTCGTCATCTTCGGCAATGGCGTCGCGCGCGGCATCGTTCAGATCTAGCGCCAGATCGCGCAGATTGAGGGCCACCCGATGCAGATAACGACCAATACCATTGGGCAAACCGCTGGCTGTGGCGCCGGGTTCGGCGGCAACTTGGCGCACTGCGCCTACAGGTTGTTCCACTCCACGAACCACCGCGCTATTGAATACCTGCGTTGGCGTTACGCGATCCAGCGCTTTGATCGCGTCAATCTCGCGCACCCGCAGACGCAGCACTTGCGCGCCATCCGCCGTCAATAGGCCGACTGAACTGCGCAGCGGGAATTGACCAAAATAACCGACCACTTGGGCACGTTTGGCCACCTGATAATCAGGCCCTACCAAGGGCAAGCCGGGTAACAAGTCTGCACTGCGCATGCGCGGCGATGGTTCAAACGGACCGTGCAGATCGGCACGGCTGCTGGGCGCCGGTTCAAAATGCATGGATTCTTGCGCCGCGCGGCGCACGTCGACATCTACACCCGGTGTACAGGCGGTCAAAGCCAGCGTCATCGCGAAAACTCGGAGCAGCTTGTCAATCATCAGCTATTGGCGACACCATGCGGAACGTGGCCAGTTGGAACATAGCGGCTCGCGCTCTCGGCATTTTTGCGTTGGTCGTCAAAAAAGATATCTGCGCCGAACGCCGCCAGAAACGGTCCTTTGTCGCGCCCACCCAAAAACAGGGCTTCGTCGATGCGCACGCCCCATTCGCGCAGCGTCAAGATCACCCGTTTGTGCGCGGGGGCCGATCTGGCGGTGACTAGCGCGGTGCGGATCGGCGATTGTTCGGCCGGATAGGCCGCCTGAATGCGATGCAACGCGTACAGCACGGTGCGAAATGGTCCACCCGACAGCGCCTGATGGGCGAGCGCTTTTTCGGTTTCGTGGAAGCGGTCTAGTCCCTCATGTTGGCTGATGCGCTCGGCTTCGTCGGAAAACAGCACGGCGTCGCCGTCAAAGGCGATGCGCAGTTCCGGATGACGATTGGCGCTGGCTTGCGAAGGCAAAATGCTCGCCGCCGCGTAACCCGCTTCTAGCGCCTGGCGCACATCAGCGGCGTTGGCGGACAGAAAAAGATTTGCACCGAAAGGTTCGATGTATTGATGCGGCGGCGCGCCGTTGGTGAATGCCGCACGCACGATATCCAAACCATAGTGTTCGATGGAATTGAAGATGCGCAGCCCAGAATTGCCACTGTTGCGGCTCAATAACAGCACTTCGACCTGCGGCGTTTGCGGATTCAAGCTATTCAAGCGCAGCAGTTTTTGTACCAACGGAAAGGCGATTCCCGGCGCCAGAATATGATCTTCATTGGCCGTCTGGAACGCCTGATAGGCATCTAAGCCTTGCTGTTCGAATATTTGGTGCTCGGCTGAAAGATCAAATAACGCGCGTGAAGAGATTGCGACCACTAAGCGATCGTCAGCGCCCAGGATGGGCGATTTATTTTGATCGGGCGTGTCGATCAGCGCTTCGGACATGATCCTACTCACATCGCAAACTGTTCTGCCAGGATGCGCTCTTCCAGGCTGTGCTCTGGATCAAACATGACGGTCATCCCCTCGCTGGGCGATTCGCCCACTTCCACTTCCACGACGTCACGCACCTCGGTGGCGTCGGCAGTGGCGCTGACCGGTCGTTTGTAGTGGTCTAACACTTCAAATTTGACGACTGAACTCCGTTTGACAATCGCGCCGCGCCAGCGCCGCGGTCGAAACGGGCTGATCGGCGTCAGCGCCAATACGTCCGAACCCAAGGGCAATATCGGGCCATAGGCAGATAGATTGTATGCAGTGCTGCCGGCCGCCGTCGCCAGCAACGCGCCGTCGCAAATCAGTTCTTCAACACGCACGATATCGTCGACCCAAATGCGTAGCTTTGCCGCCTGTTTGGTTTGCCGGAGCAGCGACACTTCGTTGATCGCCAGCGAACTGTGCATGCCGCCAGACTCGCCAATCACGCGCATCCGCAATGGGTTCAAAACCACATGTTGGGCCAGCGTCAAACGAGAAATCAGGGCGTCTTCGCGATACAAATTCATCAAAAACCCGACCGTGCCGAGCTTCATGCCAAACACCGGCAGTTTGCGCGGCGCGGCGTACCGATGCAGGGTTTGCAGCATGAATCCATCACCACCCAGTGACACAATGACGTCGGCTTCGCTCATGGGCACTTGCGGGTAGCGGCGTGTCAGCGCGGCCAAAGCCGCCTGCGCGGGCTCTGCGCGGCTAGCAACAAAAGCGATGCGGGGTGGTGCGCTGGGCGGAGTGTCGATCATCGCGTGTGCTCAGCTAAGTGATGGGAATCTGGACGGTAAGGCTAACCGGGATTAACACTTTCCATGAGCAAAACTTACCGATCTTCATTGGTAATCGGGTTGCTACGCTGGCGTTCAATAGCGCAGCACTTGATTTGGTTTCCACGGCAGCAAACCGCGCCAGTATTGAATCATCACAAAGCCGGTCGCCAATCCGCCCAGATGGGCGAAGTGCGCGACGCCACCGCCGCGGGTAAACACACCGAGATAAATCTCGATGGCCGCGAACAGGATCACCAAGTTGCGCGCCTTCATTGGAATCGGCGGAAATAGCGGCATGACAATTCGATTGGGAAACATCATTCCAAAGCCCAGCAGAATGCCGTACACGCCGCCGGAAATACCGACGGTAGGGTAGGGCTCACCAGTGAAGTAGGCAACGAGTAACTGCGCAACACCCGCGCCGACTATCGAGGCAAGCACAAACCGCAAAAACGGCGCCGCGCCCCAGAAGCGCTCCAAGTCGGCGCCAAACATCCACAACGCCAAGCAGTTAAACAGCAGGTGTTGCGTGCTGCCATGCAAAAAGCCGTAGGTAACCAGCTGCCAGATGCGAAACTCCGGCCAACCACCGACGCTTAACGGCAAAGTGTCCGGCCCATTGCCTAGTGGCCATAGCGCAAAGTGCAGCATGATCGCGCCATCCGCGTTCAGCAATTGCAGTCCATAAATCAACGCGCAGGCGATCAACAAACTGCGGGTTACCAGTGGCACAGACATGAACACTCCACAAATTCTGTCAATGAAAAGCGCGGCTGACTAAACATATGGTGCGAAAAAACCACCCCACAGTTGACTATCCAGGCTGTCTATGGGTGCGACCGCAACGACGACTCGGCCACTCCTGCTCACGCTACAGCCTTCGGCGATCAATTTGCTTCTTTGTCGCTGAAAATCTGCGCTTTCTGGCGGGAAGGCAATCTGCCCGTTGGCACGCACCACTCGATGCCAGGGCACCGTGTTGTCATTGGGCAGATTCGCCAACACGCGGGCGACTAGGCGCGCGCGCCTGGGCAGCCCCGCGTTCGCGGCAACCGCGCCGTAGCTGCTGACCTGTCCGACCGGAATGGCGCACACAGCGCGCAGGATCATTGCTTCGGACTGCTCGGCGTTCACTGGGGATTTCTTGGGTTCGTTACAATTGAATCGTGTCGCGAGATTCTAAAGCGTCTCATGGGTAGACAAACTCCGGCACCTGCGACAAGGCTGCTAACATCTACGCTATCACTATCGTCACCACGAGATGCAAACCGTGCAGAACTTTGAGGATATTCGCTCGCATTTGGCCAGTTGCCACCCATTGAGCCAGAACCAGCCATTCGTGATTAGTTTGGATCTGAAATTGCCCGGTGGTCGTGCGCAAAGTTTGTTTCTTGCCGATATCGAAACGGAAGATGGTCGGCGCGTGCTGCGCATGTCCACCCCAGTGGCTGCGTTAGCGCACCTACCCGCTGAAAAATGCCTGCGCTTCAATTGGGCGCAACGCGTAGGATTTCTGGCCGTTGATGACTTGGATGGCGTGGCCTTCGTGCATCTGTGCGAAAACCGTGGTTACGCCACCTTGAGCAGGGGTGAGGTAGACCGCGTACTGCGCGAACTGGGCGAGTTGGCCGATCGCTTAGAGGAGCTGGTGTCAAAAGGCGAAGATCGCACCTGAGTACTTTCACAGCGGCGCTTTCACCGGCAGGCGCGTCGCTGTGCTCTAATCGTTCATCCAATCTAGACGCCCCCAAGCACTTTAGCGCTATGTCTTTGGAACTTTTGTTGCTGTTGGGCTTGGTTCTGCTCAACGGGTTTTTCGCGCTGAGTGAGATGGCCATCGTCACCTCACGCAAAGGGCGCCTCAAACAACGCGCTGAAAAAAGCCCTGGCGCGCGCGCGGCATTGCACTTGTCAGAGCATCCGGAAAACTTTCTTTCCGCGGTGCAAATCGGCATTACGCTGGTCGGGATTTTAACCGGGGTGTTCAGTGGTGCTGCGATTGGCGGCCACGTTTCGCGCTGGCTGGATGATTTTGCACCGCTTGCCAAGTACGCCGAGCCCTTGGGTTTGGGCATTGCGGTGGTGGGCATCACCATCTTCAGCATTATTTTGGGCGAATTGATGCCCAAACGCTTGGCTTTGCTGGCGCCAGAGCGCATTGCGACCATCGTTGCATTGCCAATGTTAATTTTCAGTCGGGTGACGCACCCGTTTGTTGTGATGCTTGCGGTGACCACGCGCACCTGTTTGAAGTTGCTCGGTGCGCGCGATAACAACGAATCAAAAGTCACGGAAGAAGAGATTCGCTTGCTGGTTAACGAGAGCGCAGAACAAGGCGAGATCGAGGATATCGAGCGCAGCATGATCAATCGCGCGCTGCGGCTATCTGACCGCAGCGCCGAAAGCTTGATGACGCCGCGCAACCGCATCGCCTGGTTGAACGCAGATGCGGCCTTACCCGAAAATCTGGCCGTGATGCGCACCACGCCTTACTCCAGTTACCCAGTGATGCGTGGCACTGATAAAGAAGTGCTCGGTGTTCTGGAAGTGAAGACCTTGATCGATCGGATCGGCGGCGGTGGCCAGTTCGATCTATTCAAACGCCTAGAAAAGCCCATCTATGTCCCCGAATCCACTCGGGCATTGAGCCTGTTGGACGCTTTTCGCGATAGTGAGGCACGCCTAGCGCTAGTCGTTGACGAATATGGCGATCTGCAAGGGCTGCTGACGCAGAACGACGTACTCAGCGCCATCCTCGGCGCAGCCGTGCGCGAAAGCGGCGAAGACAGTGACGACGATGCCAAGATCATCCGCCGCGCCAATGGCAGCTACCTGCTCGATGGCGCCCTAAAGATCGAAGACCTGCGTGATCTGCTCGAACTGGGTGAATTGCCGCGCGAAGATGATTTTGGCTATCAAACATTGGCTGGCATGCTGATCGCCGTTTTAGGCCATATCCCCAAAGTGGCGGAAAGCTACGAATTTGACGGATATCGATTCGAGGTCGTCGATTTGGATGGCGCCCGAGTAGACAAAGTGCTGGTTGAGTTGATCGATAAGGCGTTGAAAGTGGATTGATGCTGACAGCTGGGGTTTGAGGCTACGTCAGCGGGAAACCCCAAGTGCCGCTTTGGACAGCGCCGACTACAAGTCGGCGATGCAGATAGCCCCTGGAGCGCCGAGCTGTGCGCATGCTGTTGCATTGGAAGAGTGCAAAGCCACACTGCCGCTTTGCCACAGTGCCGCTTGGGCGACAATTTTGGATTTGGCGTCATCGGCAAGGCCGAAGAGTTCGGACCGGCGGTCTGATCCGCGCCGCTTCAGCTCCAACGGCGCACCGCTATCTAGCCTGGGGCGCGGCCGCAGGACCATAGGCGGAGCTGACGTCCAGCTAGTCAGCGCAGCCAACTGGCGTTCAAGCCGACACGCGGCATGCCGGGCAAACGCCAGCTTTCACCCCGAACACTGGAAATATAGGATGTCGGTGGGGTCTTTTTCTACGGCTTGACCTAGGCTGATCATGCCGCTTTTGCGCAGTTGCAGTTCATCGCGGTGCAAGCGTAGTTCGTCGTCGTCGCCCAGTTTGACGTAGGTGCCGTTGGTGCTGCGATCGGTTACGACGAAAAAACCGCGGCGGTATTCGATAGTGGCGTGGTTGCGCGACACCCATTCGTTGTCAATAACCAGCGAGCTATTTGGATCTCGGCCCAGACCGAAGGGCGGTGCCATATTGGAAATTTCGATCAACTGGCCGCGATAACGCAGGCTAAGTTTGGCGCCGGGGGCATCTTCCAAGCGGATCGCGCGTGCCACCATGGTCACGTTGGAAGTGTCTTCTTGCCAAATGACGTCAACAATCTCAACCGGGTTGAGCTTGCCGGCCACGCGCACGTCACCGAGGTGACGAGTCCGGATGATTGAGCTATTGGTCAAGCCTCGCACGGTGGTCAGCGTGGTGACGATTTGCTCGCGTTTGGCCATTTGCGTCATGCGCGCAGCGGTATTGACCGCGTCGCCGTACACATCGCCGTCTTCAAGCAGCGCGTCGCCGTGATGCAAGCCGATCCGCACCGCCAGAAAATCGCGCTGCCAAACTAGATCGCCTTGCACGCGGCGTTGCATGTCAATCGCCGACATCAGGCCCGACATCTGGCCGGGAAAGGTGCACATCAATTCATCGCCGATGGTCTTGATCACCCTGCCGCCGTGGCGTTGGGTGATTTCGGTCAGCACGCCGAGCACGCTGGAGGTGATTGCGCGCGCACCCAGATCGCCCAACTTTTCGAACAATTTGGTGCTGCCCGCGATATCGGCAAATAAGATCGTAATTGGCTGAAGGCTGCTCATGGGTTCCAATGTTAGGCGATCGCCAGCGGCGGGCAAAGTGGTGTCACAGCATCGAACACCTTCGGACTATCTAGCAGAATATCAAAGCATGCGCCTACGCGTATCCAGTAGAATTTACGCGTCAAGCGTAACTAACATTTTTTCGACATTTCTGCTGCTCACTTGTCAACCTATCGCTTGCGCGATCGTTGAGACACCAAGGATAGATGAATCGGGCCCGCTTGCTCATCCTTTCGCACCCATTGGAGTTGATATGAACGTGTTGAGGCTTAGCTTTGTTTGGTTTATGACACTTTGCTTCGGATCTACGGCAGTGGCGGCCGACGCTAGCCCCGCGCCAAGCGCCGCCAAAGCGGTGTATTCCATCGGATCGGACGTCAGTGGCACATTCTTTGATCCGGCGCAAAGCGGCCAGGGCTTTGTGTTAGAGCACATCATCAGCAACGGCGAGCCGGTGCTGCTCGCCACTTGGTTCACCTACCTGGATGGTGAGGCGCGCTGGCTTATCGGGGTGGGCAGCACCAACGGACGAGAGGCCCGCATTCCACTTTCAATCACCAGCGGTGCCGACTTTCCGCCACGCTTTATCGCCAATTCCGCGCTAGTCCAGCCGTGGGGCGAACTGGTCTTGCGTTTTGACAACAAAGATCAAGGCCAGGCAAGTTGGACCACGACTTTTCCAGGCTTTAACAACGGGTCGATGCCATTGGCGCGTCTGACAACGCCCGCCAGTGCGTTTGAATCGACCCTTGGTCGCATCGCAGCTTGCCACAGCGGTTCGTGGTATGACCCCACCCAAAACGGGCATGGCTTGTTCATCGAAATACTCGGTACGCCAGAAAACCGACAAATGTTGGCGATTTGGTATGCCTATTTGAACGGCCAGCAGCGTTGGATGACTGCACTGGGACCGATCATAGGCAACACCGCAACGCTGGCCGCGAACATCACCTCAGGGGCGGATTTCTCGCCGGCGTTCAACTCAGCCGATGTGGTCAGCCAGCCCTGGGGCACAATGACGTTTACGGCTATCGATGCCAATCGCGCCAGTTGGGCATGGAATAGCACTCAGCCGGGATTTGGCAGCGGCAGTCTCAATCTAACCCGCTTAAGTTCGCTGACCGGCCGCGATTGCGGTCCCTCTAGCGATAAAGAGGCGGCGCGGTTCCTAACCCAAGCCAGCTTTGGTCCGAACAGCGCCGACGTGAGTAGCGTGCGCACGCTGGGCTACGAAGCTTGGATCAACGCACAACTCCTGCTTCCTGCAACATTGCAGCGGCCCACCATAGAAGACCAAATTGCCGCCCAAGTTCTCATTGACCCGCGCAACGCGCAGTTCTACCGCGGCTATCGTCAGGAGCGCTGGTTCAATACCGCCCTGTACGCGCCAGACCAATTGCGACAGCGTGTTGCTTTTGCACTTTCGCAAATTTTTGCACTATCCGAAGTGGGTACATTGGACAACAACACCATCGGTGTTGCTGAGTACAACGATATTCTGCTGCGTAATGCCTTCGGCAACTACCGCGCTTTGTTACGGGACGTCACTTTAAGCCCGGTCATGGGCTTGTTTCTAACCAGTCTGCGCAATCAGAAAACGGACTGGACGGTCAATACAGCAGGTAATTTGGCGCCCGGTTTGATCCAGCCGGACGAAAACTATGCACGCGAGGTGATGCAGTTATTCTCTATTGGCTTAATCGAGCGCAATCGAGATTTCTCACCGATCACGATGAATGGCCAGCCCGTGGCCAGTTATACGCAGGATCTGGTCACCAATACCGCCAAAGTGCTTACCGGCTTAAGTTACGGTTGCACCGGGCCCGCCACTGTGGGCACCATCACACTCAACCGCAATTGCGGAACCTGCGTTGGTGTCGCTTGCAATTTCTCAACCACCTTGTTCTTTTCTAATCCCCCACGTTATGCAGCAAATGGGCAGGTAACGGCATTAGCCCATCCGGACTCCTACCGGCCGATGGTCTGTTATCCGCGCTATGCCGACACTGGACGCTCAGCGACCAACAGCAACGGCTACGCGATTCTGCCACCGCCAAACGATCGCAAAACGCTACTGGCCGGCATACAGATCGAACCCAGTCCAGTCGCGTGTCACACAGCCACTCCCGGCGTGGATCAACAAGCGTGCGTTAATTACTGCAATAACCAGATTGAGACTCTGGTCAATAGTCTTTATCTTCATCCGAACGTGGCGCCATTCCTTTCACGCCAACTCATTCAGCGATTGACGACAAGTAATCCTTCACGCGGCTATATTGATCGGGTCGCGGCTACATTTGAGGATGACGGGCAGGGCGTGCGTGGCAATCTGGGAGCGGTCGTTAAATCGATACTGCTAGACCCGGAAGCGCGCGCAGCGATTCCTGCGACCCAATTTGGCAAACTGCGGGAACCGATTTTGCGTTTAACCGCTGTGCTACGTGCATTTGGCGTGCAAAACGGTAACACGGGTACCAACGGCCTCACTGCCACTGAACGAACCTTATTCCAAGCGCCGCTGCGCGCGGCATCGGTCTTCAATTTCTATGGACCGGATTATCAACAACCTGGTGAAATAGCAGATGCAGGCTTATATTCACCAGAGTTCCAAATTATGAATGAATCGACATTTATCACCACATCGGATGAATTTTGGCGCCGAATATTCTCCGGTTACAACACCAATAGTGCGACCGCAACCAGCTTCACCGTACCCAATACTACCGCTTACTTACCCAGTGCGATGATCGACGCTATCCCCACTGAACATGCTGCCCTGGTGGAAGCGCTGAACCAAAAACTGCTGTATGGCACGATG
Organism: uncultured Xanthomonas sp.; assembly: GCA_964561825.1. Classification (GTDB taxonomy): domain Bacteria; phylum Pseudomonadota; class Gammaproteobacteria; order Xanthomonadales; family SZUA-5; genus JADKFD01. Next base: position 20,345 of record CAZLSB010000009.1, on the reverse strand, counting down.
AGCGAAACGATGCGCGGCAAATTGGTCGCGTTACTCAATGGCGGCATGGCCTCAGCCGACCATCGCCGCAAAGTCCTGAGCCTAATCCACCTGATCGCGATCTCAGCTGAGTTCTCGGTGCAACAATAAGGAGCGAATGATCATGGGACGTATCGAGAATACCAGCCGTCGCGAATTCATTAAGCGTTTGAGCTGTAGCTTTGCGGTTGGATCAGTCGCCAGCTTGCTGCCTCAATTAGCGCTGATGCCGCGCGCAGCGGCTCAAAACGCGGGCGGCTACCGAGCCTTAGTGTGCATTTATCTTGCCGGTGCCAACGATTCATACAACTGGCTGGTCCCGCGCGACAGTGAAAGCCCTGGAAGCCGTTACGATACCTATCGCGCCACGCGCGGTGGCGTATTTAGTCCAAGTAACAGCAATGGGCTAGCACTGGCATATAACGATTTACTGCCAATTGCGCCCACCAATCAGGCTATCGGTTACGGCTTACACCCGGCTAATGCCGATTACACCGCCACCAACGGCGGCGCTAGTCAAGCGCACAGCGGAATCCAGACGCTATTCAATCAAAGCAAGGCCGCGTTTGTTTGCAATGCCGGCACGCTAGTGCAACCCATTAGCAAATCTGAGTACGACGCCGGAGCCCCCCGTCCTGCGCAACTCTTTTCGCATAATGATCAGGAACTGCAGTGGCAAATCGGCATGTCGGCCGGCAGTAATCCTATGGCACGTTACGGCTGGGGCGGCCGAGTCGCCAAACTTACGTCTGCCGGCGCGTTGTCAAACGGATTATCGTCCACCATTTCTGTAGCAGGAGCCTCACGCTTTCTGATTGGCGATGGCATTATTCCCTATCAAATTGCCAGTGGTGGCGTCGACTTGATTGATAATTACAGCGCCAGCAGCGCTACCAACTACGCCAGCGCGCGTCGCGGGGTACTCAACGACTTACTCGACGACAGTTACGCCCATCCATTCGCACGTGGATATTCCAGCATTGTTCGGCGTTCGTTAGCGGTCGGCGAAAACTTGGCAACGATGCTGGACGCGCCTGACGGCAGTGGCAATGTGACCAGTGTGTTTCCCGCTGGAAATAGTTTGGCTGATCAGTTAAAAATGGTTGCACGGATGATCAAGGTCAGTCGTACCTTGGGCGCACAACGCCAAGTCTATTACGTGCGCATGGGCAGTTTTGACCTGCACTCAGGCATGTTCGAAGCCGGTGGTGCGGTAGCTACCACGGGACATGGCACTTTGTTGACTACGCTAAACCAAGCCTTGGGTGCATTTTGGAGTGCGTTGGGAGAAATGAACGCACGCAGCGAAGTTACCACGTTCACGATGAGTGACTTCGGGCGCACGTTAACGGGAAATGGCAGCGGTTCTGATCACGCTTGGGGCGGCAATATGCTCGTTGTTGGGGACGGCGTGCGCGGTAATCAGCTGTACGGCACTTATCCGAAAATGCTGGTTAACGCCAACGACAACCTCGCACGCGATTGGAGTTTCTCACGTGGTCAGTACATTCCAACCACGTCGGTCGACCAAGTCGCAGCGACGCTTGCGCGCTGGATGGGTGTCGTCGATAACTCGGCCTTGGGTTCCATCTTTCCGCTGCTGGGTAACTTCTCCAGCCGCGATTTGGGATTCATGAGCTAATTTCGCTGGGAAGCTCTAAGCCAGTTAGAGATTCCCAGCGGATAGATGAGCACTATGCGGCAGCCGATTCGGAGTCCAAATCGGCCAATCGATAACCGGCGCTATGGATGGTATGCAGCAGGGTCGATTGGAACGGTTTGTCGATCACTTTGCGCAGGTTGTAGAGGTGTGAACGCAAGGTGTCGCTATCGGGCAGCATATCGCCCCACACTTCGCGCTCGATATCGCGACGCGACACAACGCGAGGCGATTCGCGCATCAGAATAGACAGCAACTTGAGGCCAATCGGCGACACCTGCAAGTCCTTTCCGGCGCGCGTGAGGCGCAAAGTTGCGGTATCCAGCACCAAGTCACCGACGCGCAATACTTCTTGGCTGACCTGTCGGCGATCGCGACGGATCAACGCGCGGACGCGCGCCTCCAATTCCTTCACTTCAAAGGGCTTGACTAAATAGTCGTCGGCGCCAGCATCTAGGCCGGTGACCTTGTCTTCCAAGGTGTCGCGCGCTGTCAACATCAGCACCGGTGTCGATTTCTTGGCGTCTTGGCGCAGCTTGCGGCAGACGTCCAATCCGTCCATGCCGGGCAGCATTAGGTCCAGCACGACGACGTCGTAACTATTAGTGACGGCAAGATGTAAGCCCGTCACGCCATCGGCGGCATAGTCGACTGAATATCCGCGCCGCTCCAAAAATTCTCCCACCATTTCCGAGATGCCGCGATTGTCTTCAACCAACAGCACCAAACCAGATTGCTCATCACGCTTGTTCATTACTCTCTCCGGGGTTAGCGTCTTCACAAAAGTGAAGATAGCCGACCCAACATCGTGAAGATGTGAAGATGTGGAAGCGATAGTCGCAGGAGCTCAGATCGAAACCTGCATGAACTGCGCCAACGAAGCGCTTGCATTCCTAAAGTGCGTCACCACTCTGTGGCATACTAGGCGGCTAAGCCGCGACACAAGTTCGCCCCCGCTACTCATACGAGCACTTCTATGGACTTTTTCATTTCTTCAGCCTACGCCCAAACCGGGCAGCCGCCCAGCATGTGGCCCAGTCTGATCATGTTGGTGGTGTTTTTTGCAATCTTCTATTTCTTACTGATCCGACCGCAGCAAAAACGCATGTCGGATCATAAAAAGATGGTTGAAGCGCTGTCGCGCGGTGACGAGATTGTCACGTCGGGCGGGTTACTCGGCCGCATTGAAGACGTTGGCGATAGTTTTGTGACCCTGGAGATCGCCCAGGGCGTCCGCATCAAAGTGCAAAAGCACGCGCTTGGCGCCGTGTTGCCGAAGGGCACCTACAAGTCCGCTTAAGTTTTTGCGGTCAGGTTCCTCCCATCCGTTCGTTTCAGTAACCTCGGTTGAGGTGATTGATGTTTGATTTCCCTAAGTGGAAGCTCGGCCTGGTGGTCGCGCTGGTGTTCTTGGCCGCAATCTATGCGCTGCCCAATGCTTTCCCACAGCAGCCGGCAATCCAGATTTCTGCCAACCGTGGCGCAACGATTGACGACATCCTGCAAGGTCGGGTTGAAGCCGCCTTGAAAGCGAAAGAAGTCCCGTATTTTGGCGTAGTCAGGACCGAAGACCGCCTGATGGTGCGTTTCCCCGACGCCGATCATCAGTTAAAGGGCGCGGACATTGTGCGTGAGGAGCTAATCAAGACGCATACCGTCGCCTTGAACCTGGCGTCAACCGTGCCTGCCTGGTTGCAGGCCATTGGCGCACGCCCGATGACACTCGGGCTTGATCTTCAAGGTGGCGTGCACTTTTTAATGCAAGTCGACGAGAAGGCCGCGCGCGACAAGCTGGAAAATCGCTATATCACTGAGTTGTATCAAATACTGCGATCCAAAGACATCGCCTACCGGTCGGTTACGCGCTCGCCCGATGGCCTGACTATTCAACTGGTCTCTGCGGAAGATCGCACTCGAGCGCTGACTGAGATTGGACTGCAGTCACCCGACCTGGTGCTAGATGCGGTACGGGGTGAAGGATTTGTTCTGCTTGCCAAGATCAAGCCAGCAAAAATCGCGGAAGCCCAAACGCATACGATCGAACAAAACATCACCACATTGCGCAATCGCGTCAGTGAATTGGGTGTGGCGGAACCCATCATCACCCAACAGGGCCAAACGCGAATCGTCGTGCAGTTGCCGGGTGTGCAAGATACGGCGATCGCCAAGAAAATTCTCGGTGCAACCGCCACGCTTGAGTATCGCGCGGTCAACGACACCGCGAATGCCGCTGAGGCCGCCTCATCTGGCCGCGTCCCCCCTGATTCGCGACTCTATTACGACCAAGGTGGGCAACCGATCCTGCTGAAAAAGGACGTTATCGCGACGGGCGATCAGCTGGTTGGCGCGATCAGCGGTTATGACCAGACCTCAGCCACGCCGATGGTATCGGTGACCTTGGATTCGGCTGGCGGGCGCCGCATGCTGGACTTCACCAGCGAAAACGTGGGTCGCCCGATGGCAGTGGTTTATATCGAGCGCATCCCTGAGTTCCGCACTGTAGATGGCCAGGAAGTGCGTACCTCAAAGGAGACGCAAACCGTCATCAGCGTTGCATCGATCCGTGGCGTTTTCAGCAATCAGTTCCAAACCACCGGGCTGGAAAGCTCCAACTACGCACGCGAACTGGCGCTGATGCTGCGCGCTGGGTCATTGGCGGTGCCGGTTGACATTATCGAGGAGCGCATCATTGGTCCGAGTTTGGGTAAGGACAATATTGAGCGCGGACTTGAGGCAACCTTGATTGGGTTCATTTTAATCGTCATCTTCGTCATTTTTTACTACCGCGTCGTTGGCGTGGTTGCAGTGGTGGGTTTGGTGGTCAACCTGTTGTTATTGACAGCCGTTTTGAGTGGTCTGGGTGCGACGCTGACGATGCCGGGCATCGCCGGTATCGTTTTGACACTGGGCATGGCGGTCGACGCGAACGTGCTCATCGCGGAACGCATTCGAGAGGAAGTGCGCGCCGGTAATTCACCTCTGGCCGCATTGCGCGCCGGTTATGAGAAAGCGTGGGGAACGATTTTGGACGCCAACTTGACCACCTTGTTTGCAGCAGTTGCGATGTTTGCTTTCGGCTCGGGCCCGGTCCGCGGCTTCGCCGTAACCTTACTGACCGGTATTTTGACGTCGATGTTTAGCGCCGTCACGGTGACCCAATTGATCATGGCCATGGTTTACGGCCGCCAACGTAAAGTCCAATCGATATCGGTCTGATACTGAACGAGACAAGGAGCAAATCATGGAGTTTTTCAGTCCGAACGCCAACATACCGTTTATGAGCTGGCGTAAAATCTCGGTTGGCATTTCGCTGTTCCTGATTGTCGCGTCGCTGCTACTACTGGCTACACGCGGACTCAATCTGGCCCTTGATTTCACCGGTGGCACCTTGGTGGAAGCCGAATTTGAACAACCGGTTGAAATTGAGGAAGTCCGAGCAGCCCTCGATAAAGCTGGCTTCGCCAATTACACTGTGCAGAGTATTGGTGGTGCCCGCGAAGCCGCAATGCGCCTGCCGCCGCAAGACGGTGGGGAGCAAACCGTTGAAAGTCAACGCGCGGTCGCCGAAGCGGTGGCCAAGGCACTAAACGCCGCAAACCTCAAAGCGAAAATCAATCGCAGTGAGTTCGTGGGGCCGCAGGTGGGCAAAGAAATGGCGGAAGACGGTGTAATTGCCGTGGTTTTCGTCATTATGACCATCATGTTGTATGTTGCGGTTCGTTTCGAATGGCGATTTGGCGTTGCTGCGATTGCCGGTGAAGCGCACGACGTGATTATTGCGCTCGGTTTTGTGTCTTTGCTTGGGCTCAACTTTGACTTGACGGTGCTCGCCGGCTTGTTGACCGTTGCCGGCTATTCGATCAACGATAAGGTCGTGGTCTTTGACCGAGTTCGGGAAATTTTCCGCAGTGCACGTAAATTGGGGCCCGAGGAAACCATTAATAAAGCAATCAACAACACGCTTTCCCGCACGATCATTACCGGCATCACCACGTTTTTTGCCTTATTCTCGCTGTACTTCATCGGCGGGCCGGTGGTAGAGAATTTTGCCATAACCGTAATTTTCGGCGTAACCATCGGAACCTTGTCGTCGATCTTCTTTTGCAACCCGATTCTGTTGTGGTTAGGTGTTTCGAAGTCGGATCTGCAGGTTGTCAAAAAAGAAGATCCAGAGCTGGCTTCACGTCCGTAGACGATTGTTCGGGTGCGCGTCAACGGCGCGCACCCGAACTACCCTTGAGGATGGGGCATCGCAACGACGAGAAACGACGCGTTCAGGTCAAGGCGGGCATTACACAAGGCCCAAACCTGCATGCTTCCGCACTCTTGCCCCCCAGGTGCGCAGGTCCATGGCCACATCAGGCAAACGTGCAGCGAGTTCATCGGTTGCCGTGTCGAAATTAGCGAGAGAACGCGGCGACTGTTGCAATTGCACTCGACACTGATCCAACCAAATGCGTTGTTCGCTCGGGTTCAGTGTATCCGGGTAGTGCCTAGCCCGAAAGCGAAAGGCGAGGGCACGCAAACGCACATCACCGAATTTGGCAGCGATCTGGGCGAGTTCCTCAGGGCTGGCGACCGAAAACCGTTTTGCCAGCGCGCGATCAGAGTCCGGCACAAAGCCCTCGTACAGGGCCGCATCCGGATCAGCCGGATCCCGCACACTAGAATCCAACAGCCGAAAAATCTGCTGCACTTTTTTATCTAGGCCCCCTGCATTGCGCAGCTGTTCCGTGTGGATATCGGATTGTGCGCGATCAAGTTGAATGCGTCCTAGGTCCACACCTGCAAGCACCGAAATGGGTGCCAAAAATGGCGCGCGGTTGGCGTGCACGAGTTTCAAGCCAAGCGCAACACGTTCACCGGAATCGGCCGGCGCAACCAGCATTTCTGCTAAGCGTTCGATCGGCCAGGTCAGCAGCGGCATCGGGCTTGGAAATGTGTCGACTACAATCACTTTGCCGGACTGGCTGGGATGCAGGGCCAGTGGCACCACGATTGCGGTGCATCCACGTTCGGCGGGGAATCGTTGAGATACGTGCAGCAGGGGCGTGCGCTGCTGCCAATCCAACATTTCTATTACCCTTGATTTGCGGCGCAGTTCAAGCGCGAAATCAACCAGGCGCGGTTGCCGTAGGCGCAATAAGCTTGCCAATCCAAGGGTAGCTTCAACATCAGACAAAGCGGCGTGCGCATGACTATGCGTTAGCGCGTTCGCCTCTGTGAGATCGCTGAGCTTAAAACTCGGATGACCATCGGCCCGACTGGGCCATTCAATGGCATTGGGGCGCAGCGCATAAGTGGCACGCGTTAGGTCAATGAAGTCAAATCGTGAGTTGCCATTTGCCCATTCGCGCTCATAGGGGTCGAGAAAATTTCGCCAGTTTAGATGTCGCGTAATCTCGTCATCAAAGCGAATGCTGTTGTAGCCCAATGTGCAGGTTTGACCACGGCTCATCTGCGCATGCACGCGAGCTGCGAATTCAGGTTCTGGTAAACCGTCGCGGTAGGCGGCCTCGGGACCAATGCCAGTAATGGCACAAGCTAAAGGATCAGGCAAATAGTCCAGTGTGGGTTTACAGCGGAAAGATTCCGGTTCTTCAATTGGCTGAAAGTTTTCGTTGGTGCGCCAACATGCAAATTCCGCCGGGCGATCGCGCTTGGGATCCGTGCCAAAGGTCTCATAATCGTGCCAAAGAAAGCTTTGGGGCTGCGCAGCGGTCGACTTTTTCACCCAGCAGCGGCCAAAGGCGGGTAGGGTACCTCAATTGGGATTTGCGAACGCAGATAAGCGGCGCGCAAATCGGTGGTTGGCCGGCCCACATAATAACCTTGCACAAAGTCCACACCGCAAGCGAGCAGCGCATTCAATACGGTTGGTCGATCGACATATTCGGCAACCGTACGCTTTCCTACCGAATGGGCGATATGGTTAATAGCCGTGATGACCGCACGATCAACAGGGTCGTTGAGTAACCCTTGTATAAATGAACCGTCAATTTTAAGGAAATCGACGTCCAGATGTTTCAGATGTGTAAAGGAAGAGAAACCACAGCCAAAATCATCCAGCGCAAATCGACAGCCTAGGCCACGTAATTGCGCAATAAGCTCGCGAGCCGCATCAAGATTAGTGACCGCCTTGGTTTCAGTTATCTCAAAGGTGACTAGGTTTGGATCAATGTTGAACTCGACCAACTTGTCCATCACATAACGACCAATGCCGTTTGCCCCCAGTGATTGGGCGGACAGATTAATCGACATGCCAATAATGTGTTCAGGATCAATGGCTTGGCTATCACGCATTGCCTTAAGCGCGTGGTGAATCACCCAGCGATCAATTTCTAGCATCATATTGTAGCGTTCAGCCGTGGGCAAAAACGCATCGGGTGCTACCAGATCGCCACTGTTACCACGCATGCGCAATAAGACCTCGTAATAAACGCGCCTTGGCCGACCATTACGCATATGTCGTAACCAAAGCTCACCTTCTTCTTCTGGTAAATCACTCAGATCAATGCTCGCCAACGGCAAAATGGGCTGAAAGCACAACACAAACAAGTTGTTACGGAGAGCGTCTTCAAGTCGCGCAGACCAGTTAAGCTCAACATCCATTAGAGCGCGCTGGTCCGTTTCATACGAGTACACGTGAACTTGGTTACGGCCTTTATTTTTCGCTATATGGCATGCGATGTCAGCGTTTGCCATGCCTTCGGAAGGTGAGACCACGTGTCTATCCAGCACGGCCACACCAATGCTGGCAGATATTCGATAGTGTTTATCACCATAGGAAAATAACTGCCCAGACAGGGCGCGACGAAACTCGTCAGCCGCCCGCTCAGGGTCTTGGTTAGCATTGCGCAGAATTAATGCATATTCGTCGCCACCCATGCGCGCCAAACAATCATTGACCCGCAAACGACTACGCAAGCGATGGCTGGCTTCAATAAGGAGCTGGTCGCCTGCGGCATGGCCAAGCGTATCGTTGATGTATTTGAAGCGATCAACATCAACAAACAGCAACAGACTAGATTGGTCGGAGCGCCGCAGGCGAGCAACTTCTTGCTGTAAGTGTTGTTCGAAGTAGGCGCGATTGTGTAGTTTGGTCAGGGCGTCGTGGCTGGCTTGCCAACGCAGCTCTTCCTCTAACAGGCGACGCTGCGATACATCTCGGAATGCAACCACTGCGCCTTCACGTTTTCCGTCAATGTCGAGTGGGTAAACTGTGCATTCGACGGGTATAGATCGACCGGTCTCGTTCCAAAAGACGGTTTGCCAGCCGGTAACTTGGTTACCATCCTCGTAACACTGTGACAAATAACAAGCTTGCCTGGGAATGCGGGTGCGATCTTCAAATGCATAGTGAAAACGATCGGCCGCTGAAGTCCCAACGAAACTGGCATCGCGCGGATATCCAAGAATGTCCAGCGCCGCCGGATTGATAAATTGGATGGTGCCATGCGGGTCTACGCCGTAAACACCTTCGCCGACCGATGTCAAAATGCCATGCAAGCGCCGGCGCTCGTTATCGATCGCTTTACGATCAAGTACGGTGCGCGAAAGTGAACGCATACGCGCCAAGAAGAGTTCGCGCGCTTCCGATTTAAACATGCACTCGACAGCGCCAGCGCCTAATGATTCGGTGATTACGCGGTCCGAATAGGTGCCGGTAATAATGGCAGCCAATATACCGCTGGTTTTCGGGTGATCGCGCAATTGTTTGACCAACATGGCGCCGTTGTCGCCGGGCATGAAGTAATCGACGATTGCGATGTCAAAATCCAAGTTAAATGCTTTGGCGCGACCGTCTTCAGCATTAACTGCTGTTTCAACCTGAAAACCTTCGGCCGCCAGCAGGCGTTTGAAAGCCATCCGCACCGTCGGGGAATCGTCGACAAACAGCACGCGCAGCTGCTCACTTGTGGAACGCGGGTCCGCTGCAGGCGCGCGCTGGACTGGTGGGTGGATCAGCTTGTGCAATGCATCGGGCGCGTCGGAATAGTCAGACCACAACAACAGCGCGGTGCTGGGACGTTTCATCAACCAATTGACCGCGCCAGCTTCGGTGGAGTCAGCCATGACCAGCACTGGTAAGGTAATCCAGTCGCGCGCGCGAAGCAGCGCAAAAATATCGTCTGCGCGATGATCCGAGTACTCTGGCCAGCTAACGACCAGAGCGGCATATTTGTCGCGTTCGACGCTGGACAGCAGCGTCAGGCCCTCGCCATAGGTCGCGATGATCGCCACCTCGAAGCCTTTTTGCGCCAACATGGTCGACAACGCGCGCCGACGCGTCGCGGATGCTTCAATCAGTAGGACTCGGCCCATTCCCTGGTCCTTCGTTCAACTCAAGATGCGAAGGGTAGCCTCAATTGAGTCGTACGCAAATGGTCTGTGAGGCTAGCGTTTGGATTGTTTGGATAAAAATGCATCTAATGTGTATTATGTCAACTAATTAAGGGTGGGCGCGGTGCTGGCCGAATCCCGCTGCGCCGTCCCCGAACCCTCGCCACACGACTGAGAGATTCCAACAGCAGTCGTTTACGCCCCACTAGCGCCAGCGACACAAAATTTCCTCGCGATTGAAGCCTCTTTTTACCCATACGAACACGCCGAGGGTCAAAGCTAGTCCGAAAAAACACGCGGCAATCAGTGCGCCGATGTTCATGACAAGCGCCGGGCCAATCACTGAAAAAACGATCAGCAGCAATGGAATCAAGATCAGCGCGGTAACTTGATTGGCCGCCTGAGGATCCTGCATGCGCGCCGACACGCGCAAACAAACCAATGCGGTGAGCGCACCAATTTCCGGGCCCAGCACCAAAACGGCAATCCAGTAGAACTGATCCGGCCAGACCAACAAGTCGCTGGCAATGTAGAAGCTCAGCACCGAGGCGATCGCGCCGAGTAAGGCTGCTATCCACGACATCAACACCGCCGGCAAAGTTACCGCTAACAATTTTCCCAGCAGGAAGTCCTTGGTCGACAACGGCGTCGACAATACGGGTTCCAAAGTGCGCTGTTGTTTCTCACCGACAATGGCGTAAGCTCCGGCAATGGAAACGATAGCCAACGGCATCAATAGAAAATACCCCGCCGATATCCGTAACAGCATGGTTGCCGCGGCAAGTTCTAGGTCGGTGCCATTGGCGGCGGCTAACATGCGAATGCCGGCAATAAGCGACTGCATTTCGGGCTTAATTGGCGCCGAGCCAGATAATATGGATGCACTGGCAACCGCTAACAGTGCAGGAATCGCCGCTCCGATCAGCGGCATTAAAAAATACACGGGCCAGAGCATTTTGTTTTGGCGCTGATCGAGGAACTCGCGCCATAGCATCCAGCGTAGCGCATTGGCGGTGCCAGCCTTCTTGTCGTATTTCAATGGCAGCTTCCTTATTGTTAGGGCGACACAAAAACCAAAGCCCGACTTTTTTTTCAGATAGTAGCGGTCTGAAGAGCGTCCTGCGCGCGGTGAATCTGCGTTCAGAAGTGGCGATCTGATTAACGAGTCTACCTGCAAAGTCCGGGCGCAGATCGATCAACCTCCTGGTCTGGACGGCCTCTGCTGCGTTGCGACGCTTAGGCGTGGAAGAGCCATTGCCTGCGCGCTGCGCCTTGCAGCCATCCGCTTAAGCTCACAACGCATCTCAGGCGCAAAGTCCGCCAGGCTGCTAGCCTGCATTTTTCGTGAATTCGCGCGATGAGGTTCGTCGCGTCCGGGTTATCATCAGGGCCGTTTCAGGCCGCGCCAGCTTCAACCTGGGCCCGGCCTCCACATTCCAGACCCCACGAGATTGAAATGAGCCTGCCTGCAGATATTTTCCGAGCGCCCCCGCATAAGCTCAAAGACAAGATCCATGCAATCGGGCATGTCGATGTTTCTGGCCTATGCGGCTACTTGAGTGGCAAAACGCGCGAGGAATGGATGGAAAACGCGCTGCGTCAGCAGCAGTTTGCGGTACACAAGGACACCGAAAGTTTAGTGTTGAAATGGTGCGCGAACAGTAGCGTCGATTCGCCGGTCGAAACGACTCGACATTATGCTGACTGTGAGGCGCTGCTGCAGCCGGTTATGGCGCTTATCCAAAAAGAATACCAATATGAGAAACCGATTGTTAGGAAGGCCATGTTCGCCAAACTAAAGGCGGGTGGAGAAATCGTGCCGCATATGGACGGTGCAATCGCGCTGCGCATGGTGCACCGTATTCATATTCCGATCGTCAGCAACGAGAAAGTGCATTTTTTTATTGATGACGTCGACCACCATTTTAAAGTGGGCGAAGTGGTGGAAATCGATAACACGCGATTTCACGCCGTGCGAAATCTTGGTAGCCAAGATCGGGTGCATTTGATTATCGATTATTATCACCAATAGGTGCAGAGTCACTCCAACAGTGTTAAACGCGCTGCAGCACGTAAACAGATGCCGGTGGTAAATTCATCAGAGTAAAGTCTACGCGTCGCGCTTTCAGACCTAGCCGATTCAATGTGTGTTGTGGCACCGGACACTTGGGGCCATAAGTAAACTGCACCAGCACGCCATCGTTGGGTAAACACGCAAACGCAGCGCAAACGATTTGTTCAACCAACACCGGCGGCATCGATAGAAAACCCAAGGAACTGACCACCGCGTCAACATTAGCGGCGCCAAAACCACTTGTCGTCAGGAGTTGCTGCAGCTCGCGGGCATCGCCGCAGGCCACCGTAGAATCGGGGAAACTACGCTGTAGATCATCGTGGAGTTCCGAGTTGAGTTCGACCAGGAACAAGTTCTCTGCGCGCACTCGGTAGCGCAGCAGTTCGCGCGTGATCGCCCCAGTGCCTGCGCCAAGCTCGACGACGCGTTTTGCGCTTCCTGGTAAGGCCAAGGCCATCGCCCTACCCAATCGCGGGCTGCTCGGTACCACCGAGGCCGTGGTTAACGGCGCACGCAGCCATTGGCGGAAAAACACCCAGTTTCGTGACGCCCCATTTCGCCAGCGGTCGATCGAGTTTTCCAGGGACGTTTGCATAGATGCCTTCATGGGTGTTTCAGTGAGGTTAACAAGGACGCTGCTTGCTGCCAATGTGACAATCGAACCAGACACGAGTGTAATGCATCGCAAGGAAGAGCCCGTTCGTCAATAACTTTGACTTTTTTCTCACCAGCTTGAGCGCGCTGCTTCGTTGCGACTCGCTGGTGTGGCGCGCCACACCAGCGCTCATCGCGCCTCGCATTCCAATCCGACGGCCAACATTCCAAGTTATTTCCTCACCAGCCCTAAGGGCATTTCTTTCCATGCCTTTTGGCCCGAATGCGTCGTTATTTGTCGTCGCCATAGCTTTGCTATGACCTTCGGTGCCGGCCCGCAACAAGTTGCGGGCGTTCGAGTCGGCGCGCGCAATGTCGCGCACGCAGCCGTCTATGAGCCTTGCGCTCGCCTCGCTTCGGGGCCAAAATGCATAGGAAATGCATGCACTTACTGGCGACGCACCTACGGGTCGTCAGTGCTCAATCTTAGTCTTTAGCTTGATGCTGTTGGCAAACTCCAACGCGCGCTTTTGCACCAATGCGGCGCGTATACCTTCGCGAACTTGCTCGAATGCGGGTACGGCAAACGGTCGTTTGGCGCGCAGATAAGCCACATGAAATCCGAACTCGGTCGCAATGGGTTGCGGGGACCAGGTGCCTGGCTGCAGTGCGGCTAAGGCATCGGCCATCGGCGGTGGCAATTGGGTACGCCGCACCCATCCCAGATCCTTGGCATCCCTCACACCGGTTTGGCCGGCCTGCGCGGCGATCAGTTCGTCGATATTGGCACCCGCCGCTAGCGAAGCCAGCACTTGCGAGGCGCGTTCTGCGCTGTCTAACAGGATATGCGCTGCTTGAAATTCTTCGCTGCCGGTCGTCGCCACTTCCTCGTCGTACGCGGCCCGCAGTTGTTCGTCGCTGACCGTTGCGCTGTTGCGTTCGATCAATATGCCACTGAGCCCATTGAGGCGCTCCAACTCCAAATCGGCGCGCACCGATTGCTCATCCAAAAGGCCGAGCTTTTTTGCCTCTATGGCCACCGCCAGCATCTCGCCTAACTGATTGTAGACCTGCTCGCGCTGGCCGGGATCGCGAACTTCCCAGCCGCGTTTGCGCGCATAGGCTTGCACCAGGGCTTCGGGGATGACTTGCCCATTCACTTTCAAGCTGCTCGCGGCGCCACTGATCTGCAGCAAAGCACCTTTGCCAGCTTCATCGTTAGGTGCGCAAGCGGTTATCAAGGCCAAGCTTGCGAGCACGGCAAAAAGGCGAATTTTCATAACACTTCCTCGGGAGTCAAAGCCTGAATGGACAAGGCGTGGATATCAGTCTCAAAAAGTTCACCCGTGGCGTCGTATATCAAACGATGGCGCGCCAGTGGCCGCAGACCACGAAAACACTCGGCAACCACGCGCACGCTGAAGTGCCCTCGCCCATCACGCGCGCCGGCGTGGCCCACATGTTTGTGGCTATCGTCGGTGATTTCAATGAGTGCGGCGCCTAACTTCGCTTGCAGGCGTGCGCGTAGTTGTTCAACTCGATCAGGCAACATGAACATCACCGGGCTCAATTCGGGTGCGAATGGTACGGAATCCCGCGGCTCCGGTACACTCATCCTCTTTGCCTGACCGTCGGGCGGCGCGAAGCCCCGTGTGGTTGTCGCATATCACGCTGACCCTGCATTGATGGAAAGCCCCCTGCGCTTGAGCTTTGTTCGGAACACTTATGTCCCGTCGTATTTCTATACACCCCGTATCGCCGCAACCACGCTTGTTGGCGCAAGCCGTGCAGGCCTTGCGTGCCGGTGAGCTGGTTGTTTATCCGACCGACTCCGGCTATGCCTTCGGTTTCGCGTTGGATGCGCGCAATGCTTTGGATCGGGTGATCCGCCTGCGGCAACTCAAGCCGCGCCACAACTTCACGTTGGCGTGCCGTGATCTCAAACAAATCAGTCAATACGCGCGTGTTGACGATGCGCCGTTTCGCTTAATGCGTGCCCACATTCCCGGGCCATACACCTTCATTCTGCCGGCCGGCGGCCTAGTCCCGAAACGTGTTATCACTGAAAAGCGTAAGTCGATTGGTGTGCGCGTACCTGATCATCGGGTGGTGCAGAGCCTGATTGAAGCGCTGGGTGAGCCGATTTTGAGCTCCAGCCTGCTGCTTCCGGGGCAAGATTTACACGGGATGGAAGTCGAAGAACTGGCCGATGTTTTGGATGCGCATATCGACGTCTTCATTGAAGCCGGCCCTTGTAACGCCGACCCAACGACGGTGGTGTCGCTGATCGATCAGCCGTTTGAAGTGCTGCGTTATGGCCGTGGTCCGGTGGATTGGGAATGAGCGCTGCTGCGGATGCTGAGTCGCCCAGCCTTTCCAACAGCGGCGCAAGCGCCCGCCAAGCGGAGATGCCGTTCGCGGTGGTCCGCGGGGAGCCGTTCTACGAGTTGCCTAAAGATTTATACATTCCGCCCGACGCGTTAGAAGTCATCCTGGAGGCTTTCGAGGGTCCGTTGGATTTGCTGCTGTATCTGATTCGCCGCCAAAATCTCGATATTCTCGATATTCCAATCGCAGCGATCACCAAACAGTACGTCAGCTACATCGACATGATGGATGAGTTGCGTTTTGAGCTTGCCGCCGAGTACTTGGTGATGGCCGCGATTTTGGCAGAAATCAAATCACGCTTGTTGTTACCCAGACCGCCGATCAGCGCCGAAGAGGAAGCGGATCCGCGTGCGGAGTTGGTGCGCCGTCTGCAGGAATACGAACGCTTCAAAAAAGCCGCCGAAGATATCGAAGCATTGCCACGTATGGATCGAGATACCTGCGCGGTCAGTGTCTATGTGCCCGAGCGCAAAGTCAGCGTAGCGGCACCGGAAGTGGAATTGCGCGAATTATTGTTGGCGTTTCGTGAGGTATTAAATCGGGCGGATTTGTTCGTCAGCCACCAAATTCGTCGAGAACCCTTGTCGGTAAGACAAAAAATGACCGAATTCTTAGATTTCCTGCGCAGTGGCGAATTTGTCGAGTTCAGTTTGCTGTTTACTCCGGCCGAAGGCCGACTGGGAATCGTCGTTTGTTTTCTGGCGGTGTTAGAGCTGGGCAAAGCGGGACTAGTCGAAATTGTGCAAGATCGACCGCTGGCGCCGATTTACCTTAAATCCCTGGCGACACGGGAAGCAGACGCATGAGCACCCCTGAACTGAAAGCCATCATCGAAGCGGCGCTGTTGGCCGCCGGCCAGCCGCTCAGCATCTCGCAAATGGGCGAGCTGTTTGAAGAAGGCGCACGCCCCACGCACACTGAACTGGCGCAAGTCTTGGAAGCGCTGACCGCCGATTGCGACGGCCGCGGCGTGGAACTCGTCGAAGTCGCCAGTGGTTTTCGCTACCAAGTCAAAGCGCTGGTGCATAGTTATGTTGCGCGACTCTGGACCGAACGCCAAAGTCGCTACTCGCGCGCGCTGCTGGAGACCTTAGCGCTGATCGCCTATCGTCAGCCCATCACGCGCGGCGAAATCGAAGCGGTGCGCGGCGTTGCCGTCAGTACGCAAATCATCAAGACTTTGGAGGAGCGCGAGTGGATTCGGGTGATCGGCCATCGCGATGTACCCGGTCGCCCGGCTTTGTTTGGGACTACGCGTAGTTTTCTCGATTATTTCAACCTCAAAAGTTTGGATGAATTACCCACATTGGCTGAAATCCGCGATCTCGCGATGGAGCCTGAACTTTCTTTTCCCGAGCGTGATGGCGCTGGCGCTTCCACAGCGCGGCCAGCGGTCGTCGTCGCACTCGCAATACCGTCCACGGAGACCCTGCAATGATCAAACGCCGCCCTACCCTGTCGCTCAAACGCAGTGTCGCCGACCAAACCGGTCCAGAGCGTCTGCAAAAACTGCTGTCCAAAGCTGGCATGGGTTCGCGCCGGCTGATTGAAGAGCGCATTTTGCGTGGCGAAATCCAAGTGGACGGCCGCCCAGCTGCGATTGGTGATTCTTTGGGTGACGGCCAGACCATCAAAATGGACGACCGCGAATTTGTGGTTAAAATCATCACCCACGAAGGTCCGCGCGTGCTGGCGTACAACAAACCGGAGGGCGAAGTTACAACGACTTCCGATCCAGAAGGCCGCCCAACCGTGTTCGATCGGTTGCCCAAACTCAAAGGTTTGCGCTGGATTGCGGTCGGTCGTTTGGATATCAACACCGCCGGCCTGTTGTTATTCACCACCGACGGCGAACTAGCCAATTGTCTGATGCACCCCTCACGCGAGATTGAACGGGAGTATTTGTGCCGCATTCATGGGCAAGTCGAAGACAGCGCGCTGCGCAAATTGCTGTCTGGCGTGCAACTGGACGATGGCCCGGCGCATTTCGATGAGATCGAAGCGCTAGAGGGCGAAGGCACCAATCATTGGTACACGGTCGTCATCCGCGAAGGCCGGCAGCGCGAAGTGCGCCGCCTGTGGGAGGCGGTCGGTGCGGAAGTCAGCCGATTGAAGCGGGTGCGCTACGGTTTGATTGAACTGGGCAAAGATCTCAAACGCGGCTGGTATCGCGAGTTGGAACCCGCAGAAATCGCGCAGCTATTGGAATCGGTAGAACTGCCGATGAGCACGCGCAGCGAATTGCGCGTCATTCCGATCGATATTGCTCGTAAGTCCGAACGCAATGCGCTGCGCCGTGGCGGTGAACGCCCGAGTGAACGGCGCATGCGTGACAGTGGCGCCGCGCCCAGGCGCCCTGCCCCGGGCCGCGACGGCGAAAGCTACCGCGCGCGTCCCACTGAAACGCGCGGTGCTGGCCGCAGCGCCGCACCCGGTGAGCGCGCGTCTGCCGCTAGAGGGCCGTCCGACCGCGCTGAGCGCAACCCGCGCGGCGCGCCGCGCTCACGAGATCGTGCCGCAGGCCAAGGCCCACGGCCGTCGCGCCCACCCATGAAGCCTGTCCATGAATCGGCAGTTGAGCATGATGCAGTTGAGCGCCAACCGGCACGTCCGTGGCGCAGCAGCGATGACCGCATCAGTACAACGCGCAGTGATCGTACTTTTGCACCGCCGCGCGCAGAAGGCACGCAGCGAGTCGCTGGCGCACCCTATCGCGGTCGTCCGCGTCCGGATGGGCGCAGTGACGGCCCAGCGCGCCCGCTAAGCACATCTGCCGCGCCACGCGGTGATCGTCCGGCCAGCCGCTCGGCCAACCCAGGCGGCGAAGATCGGCGCCACGGCGCGGTGCAACGCATCGGTAGCGCTCGGCCGTCCGCCGCTCGCGCTGAGCGCGACGGGCCGCGCAGCGCTCCGCGTAGCGGCCCGCATGCCGCGCCACGTGCAGGCGAGCGGCCGACACGCCCTAGCGGCCCGCGCGGAGCAGGCGGGACAGCTGGCGCAGGTCGGACT
>CAZLSB010000009.1:0-2159 GCA_964561825.1 uncultured Xanthomonas sp. | reverse complement strand
GCGGCCCGCGCGGAGCAGGCGGGACAGCTGGCGCAGGTCGGACTAGCGGCCCGCGCAAGCGCAGTGCCTGAGCTCGGATGCCCAAGTTAGTCGCGCGCCGCCATGGATTGCGTCTGCAACTGACGCTTTTTTATATCGCGCTATCGCTGCCAGCGCTGTTACTGCTTGAACAATCGGTCTTCGGGCTGAAGTTCCAGCGCTGTTTGGGTGAACTCGACGATGGTCGCGTGCAGCGCGTGTTAGAGCGGGAAGCGCTGGACCTGAATGCCGCAATGGCACGTGGCATTGCGGCCAGTGAAGTCGATCAACGGATGCGCCGCTTTGTGCTCGAACTAGAGCGGCCGCGCGAAAGTCTGGGCACCCAAGCGGCTTATGTGTTGTTGGAGCTCACCGCGCATCCGTTTTCTGTGGCTTTGTTAGACAGCACGGCGGCAGTGGCTAAAGTTGATCAATTAGGCAATGACGGCATGGTTCGGCGCCGCTGGACGGCGCCGCTGAATACCGGGAAAACCCTCAGTTTGGAGCTGGCGGTGCCCTCGCCCTGGCACAACTTAGGCCGCACCTTGAGTTTTGAGTGGCCGATGTCGGTCGGCTATTTGATTTTGTTCCTGATTGGGTCGGCTTGGTTCTTACGGCGCCGGGTGTTAGTGCGCATCGCGCTGATTGAGGCTGCGGCGCAGGCATGGGCGCGCGGTGATTTCGCGCCGCATTTGGTCGATCGTAGCAGTGACGAATTGGGCCAATTAGCGCGCGATCTGAATCGCATGGCTGCCGATCTGCAAGCCTTGTTTGCGACCCGCTCACAACTCGCGACGCTGGAAGAGCGGCGTCGATTAGCGCGTGACCTGCACGATACGGTCAAACAAAAGGTCTTTGCCTTGTCTTTGCAGGTTGCCGCCGCCCGTGAAAGTGGCGCCAACAGCACGCGCCTGCAGCTGCGATTAAGCGAAGCCGGCTCACTGGTCGAAGAAGTGCAGCGCGAGCTATCCGACCTGTTGCGCGAATTGCGCGAAGACGCCGGAGCCGCGGAAGATCTGATTCCCGCTCTACAGCGTCGTTTGGAAGATTTCGCCAGACGCAGTGGCCGATCGATTGAACCTGCTTTGCCAGCGCAACTGAATTTGATGCCCGCACAGACCGAGGCGGTCTTGCGTATCGTCGATGAGGCGCTAGCGAATGTCTGGCGTCACAGCGATACAAATCACGCGAAGGTATTTGTGCAAGTGCTTGATGGACAAGTCGAAGTGCGCGTTTCAGACGAGGGCCGCGGTGGCGCTCTTGAATCACCGTTAGGGATGGGATTAGCCAATATGCGGCAACGCGCGGCCAGCCTACCGGCCGCCGAATTTGCTGTTCATAGTCCCATTGGCGGTGGTACTGAGGTGCGGTTGCGGTTCCAGTTGGCCGTTGACTTGCAACCCACGCGTTGACAGCGACAAGAGCGGGCGGATTTGAAAATAGGCCCTTACGATGAACTTGATGCAAAGGCGAATGTGATGAAACTGCGGGTAATGCTGGTTGATGATCATGCGGTGGTGCGCCAAGGTCTGCGCGCCTACCTGGAACTGCAACCGGATATCGAAGTGTGCGCCGAAGCAGGCAATGCTGCGCTTGCAACCGACTTGGCGGCGCGCCTTTTGCCGGACGTCGCGTTGGTCGATATGGTGATGCCCGGTGGGGATGGCATTAGCGCCACGCGCTCGATTCGCGCGGTCAGCCCAAACACCCAGGTGGTCATTTTGACCTCCAGCAATGACGAAAGCACGCTGCGCCCCGCATTGGAAGCGGGCGCGGTCAGTTATCAGCTCAAGGAAGTGTCCGGCGCGGAGCTTGTGGAAACCGTGCGCTGCGCGGCACGCGGCGAAACCATGCTGCACCCGCGGATTGCATCCAGTTTGGTGCGCGCGCTGCGTAACGACCCACGGCCTGATCCGCTAGCGCAGCTGAGTTCCCGTGAACGCGAAGTGCTGCTGCTGATCGCGGAAGGCATGTCCAATCAAAGCATTGCCGAGCGCCTTGGCATCGGTGAGGCAACCGTCAAGACCCACGTCGGCAACCTGCTGTCCAAACTCGAATTGACCGATCGCACGCAGGCCGCCGTGTGGGCTTGGCGGCAGAAGCTGGTAACGATGGGCTAAGGGCTCGTTCGTCAATAACTT
>CAZLSB010000008.1:0-33971 GCA_964561825.1 uncultured Xanthomonas sp. | reverse complement strand
GTTGCCCCACTACCACCTCAAAGTAGCGTGTCTACCAATTCCACCACGTCGGCATAAAACGGATTATTGCGGTTTCTTATCCTCGCCGCTTGTACTTTCTGCAGGTGTTTCCCCTGCTGGCGCCGCCGGGGTCTCGCCTGCAGCAGGGGCCTGACTGGACTCCGCGCTTGCGTCGGGCGCTGAAGTTTCGCTAGTAGTCGCGGTCGGCAGGTCTGCAGCGGTGTCACCCGCCGCTGGCACTTCAGCATTTGCCGGAGTGGTGGGCACCGGCAACTGACCCATCACCCCCAGGTCCGCTTGCTGATTACGCGCAATCCCCACTCGCGCTTCATACACGGCCATGCTCATTGCCAAAACAAAGAACGCTACTGCCAACCACTTGGTCGCTTTCGACAGAAAATTCGACGAACCGCGAGCACCAAAAACTGTGCCCGATGCGCCTGAACCGAAGCCCGAACCCGCCGCTGCGCCCGATCCGCGTTGCAGCATGATGAACACGACCATGGCGATGGTGACGACCAAATATAAAACGATAGATGCAATCTTCATGGGTTCCTTACTCAACCGTCCTGGTTGGCTGCGTTGCAAATTGCGGCAAAGTCGGCGGCCACCAGTGAGGCTCCACCAATTAGTCCGCCGTCGACATCAGGCTGACCGAACAATTCCGCGGCATTCGATCCTTTCACGCTGCCGCCGTAAAGGACCCGAATACGACTAGCGAGCATAACATCCTGCTGAGCGATCGCGCCACGGATCAGTGCATGCACTGCCTGCGCTTGTTCCGGACTTGCGGTGCGCCCGGTTCCGATTGCCCATACGGGTTCGTAGGCCAATATGGCATTACTGAGCGCCGCAGCGCCTGCCACACTAATGACCGCATTGAGTTGTCGTAAAACCACGACTTCCGTTTCGTTGGCTTCGCGTTCCGTCAAGGTTTCACCCAGACACAGCACTGGGGTGATGCCTGCTGCTTGTGCCTGCGCGAATTTCTGCGCGACCACTGCGTCGGATTCGCCAAGCACATGGCGCCGTTCGGAATGTCCGACCAGGACCACTTGGGCACCCGATTCAAACAGCATTGCACCGGAAATTTCGCCCGTGTAGGCACCGTTTGTGTAGGCCGCCAGATTCTGAGCGCCAATCATGAGCTTTGACCCATGGGCCACGCTGACCGCCAGATCAACAAACAGATAAGGAGGAAGCACGCCTACATCCACGTTTGAGCAGGCATTGGCAACGGTAGATGCGGCAATCGTCCATGCGCGTGCGTCGGCACGAGTGCCGTTCATCTTCCAGTTACCGATAACCAACTTGCGACGCATGATTGTGATCCGCAGTTCAACGAGCGCGGACCATAGCGGTGCGCTCAAGATGGTTCAAGCTAGAGCTTGTTACGCAATCGTATTCAAAGGGATGCAGTCGAAGAAATCTGTCGTGCTGCGAGCGGGCCGCAGAGAGAGGAATGTCATGAAAACAGGCGCATGGCGATGGTCACACGTCGTCGGGCTGGGATTTGCGGCTGTACAACGCCTGGGCCGAGCAGCGATGTTGCGTTTGGCAGTCAGTCAGGCTTGTCTGCCGGCCGAGTTTGGCGACAGCACACTGTACTTGGGCGGATCCATGAATAGCTGGGCTGCGCTGGAAGAGTATGCATTCCAGTATCGCTGCGATGCCTACTATCTCAAGGTCGATGCCAATGTCAGTCATGACTTCAAGATCGCGGATGCGGCTTGGGGTGGCAACACTAGGTTTGGGGCGTCCGCAGCCCTTAGTGGCTTAATTCAGTCGGCGACTCCGATGCGCCCGGCTCGCAATACCGACGCCGGTGGTACCGGTAACTTACGCTTCGCGTTCAAGGGTGAACATACCGTTCGATTGGCTTTTGCAGGCACGCGGCCGTCAATTGCGATTGGACCAAAGACGTTTGTAGATCCGCTCGCGCGCTCGGTGACAAACCCAGTCGCTTTATCCTAGAAACCTCAGTTGACCGCTTCCTAGTACCCATAGCACCGTGATTCTTTGGGCTTTTCTTCACCCATTGGGTGAGCACGCTACGGGGCAGATTGCACGGTTCTGGGGGGTGAGAACCGGCGGCTGGCGCCGCATGCGGCGCGCCGGTTCGAACGCACGCAAGCACAGCTTGCGGGCCGGGACATCGTTGGTTTCCGACAAACACGTGCTGCGTCAGCTTGACCAGGAGTTCGACATTGTGGCAACCAACAACGCATTAGTCGAACGGCAGATACATTTATCCTTACCCGAGGGTTTTAATGCAAGTGAGCCAAGAGACGCGTTGACCGGCGCTAAGCTTGCCAGCGTCGCTGGTCACGTGCAATTTACCATCCCACCTTTGTATGGGATGGTTCTGGTCAGCAGTGTCAACTGAGCGATTGACTCTGCGTTTTGCACCTCAACCGCAACAGCCCGTCCTGCTGCATTTGTAGAGCGGAGCTTGCTCCGCTGCTTCTCAAGGCGCACGAAAAATGCGGTGATGATTTCCAGTCCGGTTAACCCCGTTCTAGCAATTTCCGCAAATCAATCAACGCGGCGTTGGAGCGCGAGATGTAATTTGCCATCACCAAGCTGTGATTGGCAAATAATCCATAACCACCGCCGTTTAGAATGACCGGGCTATAAATCGCCGATTGTGCTTCTTCTAATTCACGAATGATTTGTTTAACGCTGATGACCGCGTTTTTGTCTTCCAATACCGGACGAAAGTCGCGTTCAATTGCTTTTAAAAGATGCATCAAGGCCCAAGTGGCGCCCCGTGCCTCATAAAACACATTGTCGATCTCCATCCAGGGGGTGCGAGTAATCATCACCGCTGGTGTTTTCGTCGATTGTTGCGCCGTGGCTTCGTTGGCTAGGTCAGTATTAATGCGCACTTGGCCTACACTCATCGATAAACGCTGCGACAAGGAACCCATCTGTTTTTCAACGAGAGTCAGCCAAGCGACCAGATTATCGGATCGAACATAAAATTGTGCGTTAAATTGATCGGCATCTGCTAGGCGAGTTAGGTAGCTATTTAGATGTTCGATCCCCTGTCTATATTGACCTTCAGTGGTCGGTAACACCCAGTGGTCGTTACTGTAGGCAAATAGCGGTTGGGCTTCGACCAGATCTACGTCATCTTGCGATTGGCTTTGTGAGCGGGAAAAGTCGTTGCGTAAGGCCAAAGTAAAGTCACGAATTTGCTGCAGAACTCCAAACTCCCACTCGGGTAGGTCATCCATCAATACCCCCGGTGGCGCGATATCGTTGGCAAAATAGCCGCCGCGCTTGTCCAGTAAGGTTTCCGCAAGCTTCATGACCGTTGAAACTGAAACATAGCCTGGAACTACTTGTTGTTGAGCGGTTTTGGCGCGTGCTTCTGCTGTCGCGAGCACCTTAAATGGCGCAGGCTCGGTGGACCACCAGAACATCAACCCAGCGATGGCTAAGATATAGACAGCCAGGGCAACTAAAACCATCCGAACGCGGTAAGTGCGCCAGCCATGGGCGCGCGGAACGGACTCTGTGTTGACGACGGGCGGCACCTGCTCATTTGCGGATTCCATGTTCAAACTCCTGCGTAGGTTGCGCTTGATCCTACGTCATTCAGTGTTTAACCGCGCCATGACACTGCTTGAACTTGCGCCCGCTGCCGCAGGCACAAGGATCGTTGCGGCCCGGAGGCTTGCTGGCCCGCATGGGTTGCGGTCGTAGCCCGCCGCGTTCGCGGATGGGTTGATAGTGTTTCCACAATCGATGCGCGCCCCAGGCGGCGGCCCGCATCAGGCGCAGGCGCTCGCGACGCGTGTACGGCTGGCCATCGACCGCTCCGTCTCGACCCAATAAAACCAGGGGCGCCAAATCGGCACGCAGATCCTCGTTGGCCAGGATGTCATCGACCCCGAGGGGATCGAGCGCTAGAGCGTTTCCAACCCCGACTGCCCATGCGATCGCTGTGCGGATTTCTGCGGCGTCTTCGCTCTCGTTGTCGTCTGCCGGCAGAAAGTCGAACTCGGGCAGCACGGCGGCTTGGTATTCAGCTGGATCCAAGCGCACGCGATGCCCCACATGGGTGCCAAATCGGTACATCCACGCCACTGCCTGTTCCCGATCGGCGTCACGCGTGGCTGCGAAGTCGACGCCCAAAGCCCGCGCGGTCCAACGTTCCACCGCAGGCGGATGCGGTAGCAGACTGAGCGCCGTCAAAAATCCATCGAGCGCGTCAAAGCGCAGCCCACCGCGTGGATAAACCTGGGCTTGCCAATAATCGCGTGCTGCGCCGATTTCACGACGCGACATGCCGGACGGAAATGACGGCAGGTCGAGCTCAGGATCATCGCTAGCGGCGACTTCGGTGGGATTGGTGGGTTCAAGTTCAGCAGGCATAGGTTTGGCAATGGCTTCGTAAGCAATCGTTGAGCATAGGCCTTGCTCACTGCGACGAGACAGTGCGGACTCCGGCCCCAGCCGTTTGGATGGACAATTTGCTGCATTCCTAGCTGCAATCGAGACCCTTCAATCGGAGGCTTCTGCTAGCGTCCGCGGCATACCGACAAGGGAGCGCAGCGATGGTTCGTGCAATCTGGATAAGCCTTTGCCTGCTGTTAGCGGGCGCCGTACAAGCCAAGTCCACTGGCAAGGAGGAGGCGACATGGAACGTCAACCATCCGCCGGGCAAGCTAAAGAAGATCCAGTTCACCGTCAGCGAAGGTACTTGGCTGAACTTGGATGTGAGTCCAGACGGTGAGCATATCGTTTTTGACTTATTGGGAGACTTGTACGAACTTCCGATCAGCGGCGGTGATGCACAGCGGCTCACCAGCGGGCTGG
This sequence comes from uncultured Xanthomonas sp., assembly GCA_964561825.1. Lineage (GTDB taxonomy): Bacteria > Pseudomonadota > Gammaproteobacteria > Xanthomonadales > SZUA-5 > JADKFD01. The sequence goes on along the minus strand of CAZLSB010000008.1, from coordinate 29,144 downwards.
CTTTCGATGTGCAACCACGCTACTCGCCTGACGGTAAGCAGATTGCTTTTACCTCAGACCGCGATGGTGGTAATAATTTGTGGCGAATGACTTTGGGTGACAGAAAAACCACGCAAATTACCAAAGAGCGTTTTCGATTATTTAATAACCCGGCGTGGACAGCCGATGGCCAGTATGTCATTGGGCGCAAGCATTTCAGCTCGGAGCGCTCACTCGGCGCTGGTGAGTTATGGATGTTTCACACGGGTGGTGGCGATGGTTTGCAGTTGACCAAGCGCAAAAATGATCAACAAGACCAAGGCGAGCCGGCTGTTAGCCCGGATGGTCGATACGTCTATTTCAGTGAAGATCTGAGTTCTGGACCCAATTTCCAATACAACAAAAATGTGCATGACTTGGTGTATGGCATTCGTCGTTTGGATCGTCAAAATGGAGAGGTCGATAACCTCATCAGCACGCCGGGCGGCGCAGTGCGCCCGCAACCCTCGCCCGATGGCAAAACCCTCGCCTTCGTCAAGCGCGTGCGAGAAAAGACCGTGTTGCAGTTATATGACCTGGAATCGGGTGCGGTACGGTCCTTATGGGATGGTTTGTCCCACGATCAACAAGAAGCCTGGGCGATATTTGGCCCCTATCCCAATTTTGATTGGACGCCGGATGGCCAGGCTATTGTTATCTGGGCCAAAGGCAAGGTCTGGCGGGTCGACGCAAGCAGCGGCGTCGCTAGTGCAATTGCCTTTAGCGCCAAGATTGATCAAAGCGTCATGGAGCCTTTACGTTTTGCGCAGCAAATCGATGAAGGACAGTTTACTGCGAAGATGATTCGCGATGTTGCGACTAGCCCGGATGGTCAGACCTTGGTTTTTCATGCCGTTGGTAAGCTCTGGCGGAAGCCTTTACCGAATGGCCAATCGCAACGACTTACTTCGGCGACCGCACAGTTTGAGTATCAACCCAGTTTTAGCAGTGACGGTAATCTTTTGCTTTACACAAGTTGGTCGGATACCGCATTGGGTGCGCTGATCGAGCGTAATTTGAAAACCGGTGAAGAACGCAAACTGAGCGGGCCCGGTTTTTACTACGGGCCGCAGTACTCAGGCGATGGCAGCAAGATTGTCTACACACGCAGCTCCGGCGGCGGCCTGACTGGCAGTTTATGGTCCAAAGATCGCGGAATTTGGTGGATACCGGCCACTGGCGGCACGCCCACGCGCATCGCAAAGGATGGGCAAAATCCACAGTTCTCTGCCAATGGTATGCGCATCTATTTCCTTACGGGCGAAGGCCTCAGTAAAAAATTGATGTCTGCGGGTTTACATGGGGAAGACCTCCGCGAGGTTTTTAGCCTTAAATACATTGATTTTATTGCCTTAAGCCCAGATCGCCGTTTTGTCGCATTTACTGAGCTATTTGATGCTTACGTCGCACCATTGCCAGAAACGGGTAGCAGCGTCGAATTGAATAAGGACAGCACCGCGTTACCCATCACGAAAGTGAGTGCGGATGCAGGGTCTTATCTGCATTGGTCTGGTGGCGGTAATGACCAACGCATGCATTGGATGGTCGGTGATCGTTACGTGAGTCGTGCGCTCAAAGACGCGTTCGCTTTCATGGCGGGCGCACCCAAAACTCTGCCCAAGCCCGAGCAAGCGCCTGCGCTGAACGTCGGTTTGATTCAAGCGGTTTATACGAAATCGGGTGTTACCGCATTGGTTGGAGCTCGAATTATTACGATGCGTGACGCGGAAAATAGCCAGGAAGTGATCGACGACGGTGTGATCGTTATAGACGGAGATCGGATCAGTGCGATTGGCACTCGCGGTGACATCGTGGTGCCAGTCGGTGCCAAAGTCATCGACGTGAGTGGCAAAACCTTGATGCCAGGCATCGTCGATGCGCACGCGCATGCAGCGCACTTTGGTCAGGGCGTAGTCCCGCAACAAAATTGGGCGTATTACGCCAATTTGGCCTACGGTGTCACCACTTTGCATGATCCGTCCGCCACCAATGAATTTGTGTTTTCGCAGGCAGAATTAGTGAAGGCTGGCGAGTTGGTAGGGCCACGCGTATTCAGCACCGGTACGATTTTATACGGCGCAGATGGTGACTTTAAGGCGGTTGTCAATTCCTTAGATGACGCACGCGGGCACCTAAAACGAATGCAAGCCCTCGGTGCATTTAGTGTAAAAAGTTACAACCAGCCGCGTCGCGACCAACGTCAGCAAATCAATACGGCGGCGCGCGAATTAGGCATGTTAGTCGTGGAGGAGGGTGGTTCCACCTTTTTCCATAATTTGACCATGGTGATTGATGGTGCAACGGGCGTAGAGCACAATCTGCCCGTTGCACCCCTGTATGCCGATGTAATTGGTTTGATGAGCCGCACCGATGTGCGTAATACGCCAACCTTGGTGGTCACTTACGGCGGTTTATCAGGTGAAAATTGGTGGTACGCGCGCGATCCAGTCTGGGAAGAGCCGCGGCTTAATCGTTTTTTCCCGGCAGAAACTTTGAGTGCACGCGCCATTCGCCGAGAAACAGCGCCAGACTGGGACTATTACCATATTGAAGTTGCCAAAGCGGCAAAATCATTGCGCGATGCAGGCGTGGGCATCCAAGTGGGCGGTCACGGCCAAATGCAGGGTCTGGCGGCGCACTGGGAAATCTGGATGTTGGTTCAGGGCGGATTTAGCCCATTTGAAGCGCTACGGGCGGCAACCATTGATGGCGCGGACTACATCGGGATGAGCAGACAGATTGGCTCGCTCGAAGTCGGCAAACAAGCGGATTTGGTGGTGCTTGATGGCAATCCGCTGCAGGATATTCGCGATAGCGATAACACCTCGCTAGTCATGGTGGATGGGCGTTTGTTTGATTTAAAAGCCGATATGGCTGAAATTGGCGGTAAGAATGCGGCGGCGCCGGAGTTTTACTGGCAGCGTCATCGCGACGGTCGCACCTTTGGCGTGCAATATGGGCCAACTGGCGTTTGCCATTGCCCGAAGTCTGGGCCGCATCGGCATTGACAGCGTTATCCTAGGCGCGTTTGGAGCTAGTCCAAACGCGCCTGCCAGCATTGATTGCTTTAGGCCGCTTCGTCTCGGTAGGCGTCCGGACTCGGGCAAACACATACCAAGTTGCGATCGCCGTACACGTTGTCGACGCGACTGACCGGGCACCAGTATTTATCGGTGCGATCTACTCCTGCCGGAAACACGGCTTGTTCGCGGCTATAAGGTCGGTTCCAATCGGCGTCGGCCAGATCATGAACCGTGTGTGGCGCGTGACGCAGTGGCGATTGTTCAACCGGATAGACCCCGGCCTCGATTTCTGCAATTTCGTGACGAATGGCGATCATCGCGTCACAGAAGCGATCGAGTTCCACTTTGGCTTCTGACTCCGTTGGTTCGATCATCAGCGTGCCGACCACCGGGAAACTCATCGTCGGGGCGTGAAATCCGAAATCGACCAACCGTTTGGCAATATCATCGACACTGACACCGCAGCTGTCCTTAAATGCGCGCGGGTCGATAATGCATTCATGGGCAACACGCCCATTGGCGTTTTTATACAAAACTGGGAAGTGCGGGTCTAGACGTGCCGCCATGTAGTTGGCGTTTAGGATGGCGATCTCGGTCGCACGGGTTAATCCGGCGCCGCCCATCATCAAGATGTAGGCGTAGGAAATAGGCAAAATCGAAGCCGATCCAAACGGCGCTGCCGATACTGGCCCGACTGGCGCTTTACCGCCGTCCAAAACCGGATGGCCTGGCAGAAACGGCGCCAGATGGGCTTTTACGCCGATTGGCCCCATGCCTGGGCCACCGCCGCCATGCGGAATACAGAAGGTTTTATGCAGATTCAAATGACTGACATCGGCGCCATAATCACCCGGACGCGATAATCCGACCTGCGCATTCATATTGGCGCCGTCCAAATACACCTGTCCGCCGTGACTATGCACAATCTGACAAATTTCGCCGATGGCTTCTTCAAACACGCCGTGCGTAGACGGGTAGGTGACCATCAATGCTGCTAGATTAGCGCTGTGTTTTTCTGCTTTACTACGCAAGTCAGCGACGTCGACATTCCCCTGAGAATCGCAATTGACTACTACCACATCCATGCCGACCATTTGTGCCGAAGCCGGATTGGTGCCGTGCGCACTGGACGGAATTAGGCAAATGCGGCGGTGCGTATCTCCGCGCGAGCGGTGATAGGCGCGAATAGCCAATAATCCGGCATATTCCCCTTGCGCGCCTGAATTGGGTTGCAAGGACACCGCGTCGTAACCGGTAATTGCGCATAACCAGTCTTTTAAATCCTCAAACATCTCGGTGTAACCATGCGCCTGATCGGCCGGTGCAAACGGATGTAATGCGCCAAACTCTGGCCAAGTGATGGGCACCATTTCGGCAGTCGCATTGAGTTTCATCGTGCAGGAGCCAAGCGGAATCATCGCGCGATCCAGCGCCAAATCACGATCGGATAGTTTGCGCATATAGCGCAGTAATTCGGTTTCTGATCGATAACGCGAAAATACGGGGTGTTTCAGGCACGCGCCTTTGCGTGACAGCGTTTCAGGTATGGCACTTTCAGCGCCGCTCTCAACTTCGGAATAGGACATTATTCCGCCGCAGGCGCGCCAAAGGGCCTCAATGGTGGCAGGCGTGGTGGTTTCATCGACATTGATCGATAATCCACCGCCTTCAAGCACGCGCAAATTGATTTTTTGGGCAAGCGCGTGTTCAACGATTGCGCGTTGGCGATTGCCCACATCAATAGTCACGCAATCAAAATATTGGGTGGTGCGCGGCGCAAAGCCCATACGCAGCAAACCCGCAGCCAAGGTGGTTGCGCGCTGGTGTACGCGTTTTGCAATGGCGCGCAAACCTTCCGGGCCATGGTAAACCGCGTACATGGATGCGATCACCGCCAATAAGACTTGCGCAGTGCAGATATTTGAAGTGGCTTTTTCCCGGCGGATGTGTTGTTCGCGCGTTTGCAAAGATAATCGATACGCTGGTTTGCCGCGCGCATCGACCGAAACGCCGATTAATCGTCCCGGTATTGATCGTTTCAGGTTATCGCGTACCGCCATATACGCCGCATGGGGTCCGCCAAATCCCATGGGTACGCCAAAGCGTTGGGTCGAACCGATGGCGATATCCGCGCCGAGTTCACCTGGCGGCGTCAACAAGGTGAGCGCCAATGGATCGGCGGCCATGATGACAATGCCGCCGGCCGCTTTGACCTTGCTAATCACTGCGCGGAAATCGCGAACCGCGCCCAAACTGCCGGGGTACTGCAGCAGCACGCCAAATACGGTGTTCGCTTGCAGATCGACCAGCGGATCGCCAACAACGAGGCTCCATCCCAATGGTTCGGCGCGGGTGTGCAGCAACGCGATGGTTTGCGGGTGGCAATCAGAATCGACGAAAAAGGCGCTGAGTTTGGTTTTCACGCTGCGTTGCGCAACGGCCATCGCCTCTGCGGCGGCGGTGGCTTCGTCGAGCAACGAGGCGTTGGCGACGTCGAGGCCGGTCAACTCAGTGATCATGGTTTGGAAATTTAACAGGGCTTCAAGGCGGCCCTGACTAATTTCGGGTTGGTATGGCGTGTAGGCGGTGTACCAAGCCGGGTTTTCCAGAATATTGCGTTGAATGACCAAAGGCAGATGCGTGCCGTGATATCCCTGACCGATCAATGAGGTGCAGACCTGATTGCGGTTGGCGATGATCCGCATGCGTTCCAGCGCTTCGGTTTCTGATAGAGCAGGCCCTACATTGAGGGCTTTGCTTTGCCGTATGGAAGCCGGCAGCGTTTGGCCAATCAAGTGCTGCAGTGACTCGGCGCCAATCGCGGCCAGCATCTGCGCTACTTCATGCGGTGATGGGCCAATGTGGCGATGCTGAAACTCGCTGGCTAAATGCGGCTGACGCAAAATGGTCGGAACGCTCATGCAAAAGACTCCAAGGGCAGAATAGGGCAGCGACGCGAACGACCGCCGAAGCAGTGCCCGAGCCTTTCGGGAACCACTAGAGGTTCCTTCTAGATTGCCCCATCTGTCTTGTGTGCCTGAGAGCGTAACCCCTTCGGCGGACGCCTACAGCGCCTCTTTCCAGATGTGATCAGCGACTGCGTGGTCCTTTCGCCTGAGAGTTTCCGGGGCGGTTGCTCCTTCGGCGCCGGACAAGTCCGGTCTCTCCCACACAGCCAATCAAGGTTAGCACGAAGCCATCGGGTAGCTCTAGAAAACTACTGTGAGAGGGTGCGAGTCAGCCATTCCAGTCGAGGCGCGGCCCTGCGCAAGCGTGGGCGGCGCTGCGCCGCCCACAAGATCATCAAAGCGTTTTGCTCTCGCGCAAGGGCATATCGGCCTCGTGGAAACCATGGCAGTCGATACAGGTGCTGCCCAGTTGGTGTTTGGCTTTTTCACCACCATGGCAATCACGGCAGGTGTACGGGGGCTGCGTCGACTTAGATCCAACTGCACCAATACCCGGGATTAGCAAGTCTGCGCTGCTCATCGACAGGTCTGCAGCGTGACAGTCTTTGCAGCCCATCGTGGTGTGTTTGGCGTGTGTGAAGCTGGCTTTTTCGTACCAAGCACCGGCCACACGCACGGGTGCAACAATCCAACCAGCCTGGGTTGCGGCTGGATCTTTCGAAACGGTGTGGCACACGCCGCAGGCGCGACTATTGAACAGGGTGTCAGTGGTTTGCAGCGCCTTTTCGCGCGCCCAAGCCAAAGCGGCACGTTGCTCGTCCGGCGTGATTTGGGTTTGTCCAGGTCGACGTCGCTGGCGCACTGCAACGGGTGCCTGCACATCGTCGTAACCGCCTTCCAGCGCGATTTTCGCGTAAAACTCGTCCAGCATGTATTGCACCTCGGCAACTTGACCGTGCGGCGCTTGGCGATCCGGGGCGCGCAAATCGAAATCGATTCGATGGCAGGACTGGCAGTGCTGCTCAAAATTAATCGGCGCGATGAGCGCCCCACCGGGCTCGGGCATGTGGCAATCGACACAATCCAGTTTGCGCACGCCAGTTGGCGAAGTCAGGCCTTTTGCGACCAAATGCTTGGCGTGGGGAAACTTCAGACCCGAGCGTTCCGTTAACGGCGGTTGATCCGAGCTGGTTGGAAGGCTAACGCGCTCTGGGGTGAATTTACCCTGTGCATCCCATGCGGGCAGCAACACTTTGAATTGCGGATGATTAGTGCCGAAGTCACTGACATCGACCAGTTGCGTATCCCCTCTCACCCGCTCACTGAGGTTTTTGTGGCAATCACTGCATAATTCTTGATCAGCGCGAACCAAGCCAAGGTCGCCATTGTGATCGCGGTGACAATGCGCGCAGTGTGCCGCGGCGATATCAGGCAGCGGATATCTGATTGGATCCGCATGCGCCGCTGTGCCGGCATGGCAGACGATACATTTTTCATCCGTGACGACTGCAAACGGCGTGCCGTGACAACTCTGGCAGTCGTTCGCCATTGTATGGTGCGCCGACGCCAACGGGCCGGTGTCCCAAGCATTTAAACCGAGCGTCGGTACGTCTTTGCTGAGCGCGCGGAAGGTCGGAACGAAGTGCGCCATCAGCGGAACTACCAAACCGAAAGTCAGGGCTATGAGCAAAAACGCCCACGACCAACTGCGTTTTCGCATGCCCGCTTCGGTCAAGCTTTGTGGCAAGGCTTCGACCTGTTCGCGTGCCGCAACTTCGGCCTTGTCCACCAGACCCACTTCGACAGCCGCCTCAAAATCTGCAGGCGGATCCACCAGCGTAATGCGCACATTGCCAATTTCGATCGTGCTACCGGCGGTTGCCGTTGCCGTATGTTCGAATCGATCGTCAATACGCAAGCCGGCTGCGACCAAGGACTCAATTCGATATCGGCCATTTCCCAGCGCAACTACGCGAGCGTGTTCAAGGGCGGCACGCAAATCATTAATGAAGATCGCTTGATTAGCAGCACGACCAATGGTTAGCGTTTCACCAAAATGGATCTCCTCCTCAAACTGAAGGCTGCCCTTACCCTTTTTGATGACCCGTCGAATAAACCATTTCATGTGGTGGGAATCCCTTGCGTCGTATCGCTAGCGCTTGAATTGGGTAAATGTGTGCGCGTGAACTGTCATTGCAAGCGCAGTGAACTAGTGTAGTGCGCCCTGTTACCAGTAGAAAAATACCGACAATACGTGCGCAGTTAGCGCGCCGAGCAAACCCAGCGACAGTGGTACATGCACGTACAACCAAATTTCCATCAGCGCCTGCAGTTGAATATCGCGAGCGACACGGGTGGCTAGCGCGCGTTTGCGGGAAACCAAATCGATGAGTCGACGCAATTGTTCACTTTGCGCATCGCTGGCTTGATTGGCCAAAAAATCGACCATCATGACCATCGTTTGCCCGCTTTTCGACTTACCCTCTTTCTCTGGCGTCGATACCGCTTTTTTCAGTTTTGCCAAAGCCACGCCACCATCGTCGTGCGCACGCAGTTGTGCCCAAACGCTACCGCCCAAACGGGTGTTTTGAATCGACCCCAAAATCGCGTCGTGAATGCTTTTGTCGACCTTGTCGGCGATCTGCAGCGTTTGTTGATCCAATTCGCGGATCTCGGCAAGCATGGCAGTGCGCGTGCTATCGGCGCGATTTCGGGTCATCAGTGATGGATAACGCAAATAGGCATAGACGCCAAAGAATCCGCTGAATATCACCAACAACATCAAGACCAGAGCTAGCGTGTGGATATTCCAGCCAACTTGGAATCCGGCGTGAAGAAAAGCGACCAAAATCAAAGTGGTGCCCAAATAAACATGGGCGGAAAGCCAGCCGCGTGCGCTGCTGCTGCCGCTGGCGTAGCGACGTTTGCGTATGCCAAACCATAACAACCACAAAATCAAAAGAGCGCCGACCGTGCCTAAGGTATAACCCAGCCAGGAGCCGCCATTGGGCACGCCGATTGGATCGTGCCACAGGTATGCGGTAATCGAGCCAATGCTGAGGATCAATGAAATCCAAAGATAGCGGAAGCTGCGATAATCGAGGATCGAGTCATGCATCGTTACGGACCCCGTGCAAAGGCATATTCGGGCAACTGTTCTGGGCTAATGCGAATTGCAGCGCCGGTGGGACAGGCTCTAACGCAGGCTGCCCCGCCTTTGATGTCTTTACACATATCGCACTTCACGGCCTTTTTCTCGTGATTGTCGGGGTCGTAAGGTGATGCACCCGGCCCTGGCCCTGCGCCTAATAACAACCATTGCAACAAGCCCGGTTTTTTCTTCGGCTTAGTTGCCATGTGGATAACGCCGTAAGGACAGTTACGTTCGCAATTGCCACAGCCGATGCAGTTGTCGGCGATATATACCTCACCGTTTGGCGCACGGTGAATGGCGTCTGGCGGACAATCCTTCATGCAATGGGGGTGTTCGCAGTGACGGCAGGAGGTCGGCACGTGCACATTTGCAAAAGTGGGGCCCGCCTCGCGATCTAATCTGGATGTGCCGCCATGGGTTTCTGCGCACGCCTTTTCGCAGTTGTCACAACGAATGCACAACGATTCATCGATGAGTAAAACGTCGGTCGCTTCGCCGAGGCCTTGACCCACTAAGAAGGAAATAATGTCGCCGCCAGAGCCAGCAGCCTGCATGGTGATATTTTCAGCAGTGCGCTGTTTAACCTCACCCGCCAATTTCATCCGTAACAACGGATTTGAATTAAGCATTTTGCGGAAAGCATCGCGCTCCACCCGAATGGTTTCGGTTCCGACTGCGGCGCGCGCGGTGGCGGAGCGTTTGCCGCCACCGATAATGGCCATTTCACCGACGTAATTACCGGCTGGCACGTAGGACAGCACAATGTCTCGGCCACCGATGCTGCGCGAAATGGTGAGCGATCCAACACGTACTAAGTGCAAACAATCGCCGTCATCGCCTTCATTAAACAGGGTTTCGCCGGCTTTGAAGCGTTTCAAGGTTGCGCTGGCGACCACTTCTTTAATCTGGGCGGGTGTCGCCTCATTGCCAAAGCGCGCGCGAATGGCGCGTTCGACGAAAGTGCGATCAACCAGTTTTTTGACGGCTTCGACCGAGTTGATCAGTTTTTGCATTGAGCGACGTGGCGTTTCGATCAGCACGCAGTTGGCGCCCGCAAATACCGTGGCACTGCGCCGACGCCCGGATATGAGGCTCATTTCGCCAAAGAATTCACCCGCGCCGAGGGCCACTCGCGTGCCACCCGCTTCATCCACCAAGATTTCGACTTGGCCACTGACAATGCAATAAAAACTATTGGTGTAGTCGTTGCGTTTGAACAGCACTTCGCCCGATTTTGGCGTGCGAATGTCCGAGTCGATCATGAATTCGCGCAATTGCAAGGGCGTGATCGTTGCCAGCAAAGGTACCGCTGTCTGGACCTGCTCCAGCGCCGCCGATACGCTGCGAAATCCAGGCATGCGCTGGAATTTGGCGCGTAACAAGGGCTCGTCGGCGGGTTCCACGCTGCGTCCGAGGATGTACTCGACCACTTCGTAGCCTTGGTTCATTGCCTGCTTGATCAGCGGGTAACCACCCAGCGCACCGACGATGTACAAACCCGGCACGTTGCTTTCGTAGCGCTCGCTAATTGCCGGCACGGCGGCTGGATCTTTATTGGGAAAGTTGACGCCACAGGATTCTACGAAAGCGCGGGGCGGATTGGCGCCCAGTCGCCCGATGATGCGATCGCACAGCACCTGGGCGCGACCTTTGGGCGTATTGAGGATCAAACGACCAGGTTTACGCCCGACGGAGAGTTTGTCAACCCGTTCCGGCGCTGCGCCGAAATAGCACTCAATAACACCGTCTTCGATCGCCTTCAGAATATTGCGCAGATTGCCTTCTTTGGCGCGGGCAAACTCATCGCGGCGATTAACAACCACAACCTGATTCTGTTTAGCTAAGGAAACGGCGTTTTCAATGGCCGCATCACCAGCGCCGACGACGATAATCGTTTCGCCTTCGTATTCGTCGGGATCGTCTAGCTGATATTGCACAAAGGGCGCATCGTCACCGGGCACTCCCAGTCTGCGAATATTGCCCTGCAGGCCAACGCCCAGAATGACATGGCGCGCCAGCACTTTATCAGTGCGGCCAATGCTCAGTTCAAAGACGCCGTCGATCTTTTTAATCGCCGAGACCTCCGCGCCATACCGCACATTGACGCCCAGTTTGGCAACACCTTGATCCCAACTGTCGAGAATGATCTCGCGACTGCCGGCCGCGAATTCCAGTGGCGAGCGCAAGGGCAGAGCCTCAGGCTCGGCCATCACATGTTTACCTTTCTGATAGCGAAAGATGGTGTTGGACAAATGCGGTCCTGCTTCTAACAGCACATGTGGCACTTTGAGTTCCGCTGCACGAGCCGCGGCGCTGGCGCCACCCGGGCCGGACCCCACAATTGCGATTTCGAAGATATCTGCCATCGATGCCTGCTCGGTCAGATCCAGAAGAGGGTCAGTCTAGCAGTGTGTTTGACGTGAAAGAAATCGCCAGGAAACGTAGTTGGCAGTTCCAGTGGTCCGATTTGTTGGGCAATCAAACTGTTAGGTATCGCACGCAACACGGTTTGTGGATCGATTGTTAACGACGCGTCGCACGCTATGATCGGGGGACTGCTGCAGAGGGAGTTTATCGATGGCTGAAAGTGCTTTCGCGTTGCTTGGTGGGGCGCTGCCTAAGCGCGAACGGCCCGGGCGCGATGCTTTCCCGGTGACCAGCAAAGCGGTCAAACAGTGGATTGAAGCATTGCCGATGGCCAATAGCGGGGCAACCGCGCGTTTGTTGTACAACGGCCTGAAAGAGCTCAATCAGTTGGAAGTTGAGGCCAACCAACGCATCGAGATTCTCGAGCAGATGCGTCAGCCGGTGGCCATGGTGATCACCAGTATGGAGCGCCATGTGCTGGGACAACCTTTGCCGTTGCCGCTACAAAAACGCCAGATTGGCGCGGTCATGCGCGATTTCCATCGCGAGTTGGCGATTGGTTTTGCCACTTGCGTATACGATTACTGTGCGCCGCGCGGCAGCGTGCCGTTCTTGCGCGGCCGCAGCACCGCCCTGGCGCTGGTGCGCGCGCTGGTGCATGTGTCGCGAATGTTGAGCAAGTGTTACATCGCCTACAGCGAAATCCCCGGCGGTGCCTGGGGTTTATTGCATCGCTTGGCGGGCTTCGCATTCGAATCGCACTTGTCAGACAAGGCGATCACTGATCCGCAGATTAACGGAATCACGTTGACGCCCGAGAGCGTCTATTTGCAAGTCTTACTGACCTTCATCGGCAATCCCTATCGATTGACTCAAAAAGAGATCGCTGATGTGGAGATGGCGGGCAAAATTTGGTCTAGCCACTGCCGTATCGATCAAAATGGCAGCAGTGGATCCTTCGTGATTGATCCACGATCGGACTCGCCGCCAATGTCGCCGCGGGCGCAGGTCGAAGGTCGGTACTGGCGACTTGATTGCAGTGCTTTGGTGCAATCACTGCGCAATCAGTTGCGCATGGTGCCTGGTTTGGAGTCGCCGATCGCCGTGCGCGGGCGGCTGGGTCAAGGGCCAGAGATCGTCGGCGATGTCGCCGAAAAGTTGATCGTAGCTTGGAGTTTCAGCGGCGAGCGCGGTCATCCACGCCTCTCGGCTGATCACCAAATGGATGCGTGTATTGGTCTGCATGCGGTGCACTATTTGGCCGCCGGACGCAGTGATTTCAAAGAATTCGTGGGTGAATTGGGTGGTGGTGTCACGGTCACCGATCGTGAGCGATCCGCAGCCTGGGCGCAGGCCAGTTCAGAGGCCGCCACGCCGAACCCCTTGCAGGTGCGGGTCGTGGATCAAAGCCTGGGTGGTTATCGATTGTTTTGGGACAATGCCGAGGGCTTGAAGGCCAAGGTGGGCGAGTTGATCGCGCTGTCTGCACCCACTGAAGACGATGACGCGCCAGATTGGATGGTGGGGGTGTTGCGCTGGTTGAAGGGCGGCAATAACGACAGCCTGGAAGCAGGTGTGCAATTGTTGAGCCGGCGTGTAGAAGCGGTTGCCGTGCGCCCCACCAGTGAGGCGCAAACCAGTCGCGTGATCCTGCGCGGCTTGTTGCTGGCGCCCTTAGCTATTGACGGTAGCCCACAACCCACCTTGTTGGCGCCGTCTATCCTCGATTCAACCGGTGGGCTGGAACTGCTGCGCTTACCAGATCCGATGGGAATGGAAGTGCGCGTGCTGTCAGAGCCATTGGAATCCTTAGATTTGTTGGAAAATACTGGCGCATACAAACAGTTCCGCTACGGTCGTCAAGGATCGCGTGAGGCCAGTGTGGGTTCACCCGAGTCACCGCCTGCCGCGGAGCTAGATGAGATTTGGTCGACCGTTTGAACACTGGCGAGTCCGCCATATGCAATTTCAGCGGGATTGCGTGGCGGGTTGCTCTGGTGCAGGGCATGAAAATGGGTCAGCGCAGAGCGCCGACCCAGCAGAGCCAAGATACCGCCCGCCACTGCATTGCTGGCGCTGCCTTCTTTGGGGGTTCGATCTGTGATCGAACGACTCCCACTCCCGCAAGTCCGGATCACTCGCGAGTTCGAGTTCGGTTAGCGAAGCTATTTGCCAAGCGCATCAGCGGCGGTGGCGATCCTTCAAAAGCGCATCTGCATAGACGGCTGAGCTGCCATCTGGGCGCGTTTTGAAGCGGCGGTGCGCCCACAGATATTGTTCGGGCGTTTTGCGGACCTCGGTTTCTAATAGCGCGATGATGCGTGCGGTATCGGCTACCGGATCAGAACTGGGGAACTGCGCCAAGGGTGGATCAATGCGCAGATGATAGCCAAATCCACTCGGCATTCGGCTGATCCAGATACACAAGACCGGCGCTCGGGATAAGCGTGCGATGCGACTGGTCATGGTCAGCGTGGCCGCTGGTTGCCCAAAAAATGGCACGAATGCCATGTGCAAATTGAAGTTTTGGTCGGGTGCGTAACCGACCGGATGTCCTTCACGCAATGAGCGCAGCAAATCGCCGAGATCGCGTTTTTCTAAGGTGCGTTCACAAAAATGCCGCCGTGCCTGGTCGATAACCGCTTCGACAGCGGGATTATTGTGGCGCCGCACCATCTGATGCATCGGCCGGCCGAGCGCTTCACTCAACAGGCGCCCGCCTAATTCGATCATCGTAAAGTGGCTGAACAGGCAGAGCGCGCCTTTGCCTGCAGCCATGGCTTTTTCTAGATGTTGCAGTCCACTGACTTCAACCACTTGCGCGGTGACCGATCGGGGGGCGAACCACGCCATGCTGGTCTCAAAGATGCTGACCGCAGTAGAGCGCAGGTTGCGTGACACGAGTTGCGCTTGGGTGCGCGCGCTGAGTTCTGGGAAACACAAGCCGATATTGGCAGCGACGATCGCGCGGCGCTTGCCGGCCAATGCCGCCAGTGGCCACGAACTCCAATGTGCCATGCGCATCTGCGCGGCATAGGGCAGGCGCGCCACCAGGCGCGCGCCGGCAAAGAGCCAACGCCAGCCGAGGCCCAGGTGTTGTAATGCGAGATCGGCGTCTGACTTCATGGTTTGCCCGTTGTCTTTTTCCGCGCCGGGCGACCTTGCTCAAACACCTTGGCGTATTTGAGAAACACGTAAAACGCCCCGACTACACTCTGCACAAAACCGGCCCATCCATCCAGAAATTGGCGTTTCCCAACATAAAGTCGCAAGAAGAACCAAGGCGGATACAGCACCATGCGGGTGCGCACAAAACGCACTTTACGTTTCAGTTTGTCTTGCACCAAACCGCTTGAATACGCATTGATCTTGGCGACTTTGGTGTGAATATCAGGCTCGCCATCATGGCAAAAAGCACTTATTAGATCGCCGACTGCACCGTCCACTTCAGGCGCCGCGTGCACCGTGGATGCACTCATTCGGAAACGCGTACGATCAAACAAACGTAAATATCGATTTAAGCGCGCGCCGCGCTGGTATTGCCAAAAAATCAGCTCTCTGCGTGGCAATCGATAGCCGGCCAATGCGGTTTCGCCGGCTGCCAGTCGCTGCATTAACGCTTGAATCTCACGTTGACATTCTTCAGGCAACCATTCGTCCGCATCCAGTAACAACACATAACGATGACTGGCTTGGGCAATCGCCCAGGCTTTTTGGGGGCCATATCCGGCGAAATCTTTGTGCAAAATGCGACATCCCTGCGCCGCGGCAATCGCCAAGGTATCGTCGTGACTGCCCGAATCAACCAGGACCAACTCGTCTGCGAAACCTGCGCTGGTCAAACAACGCGTTAGTGTTGCGGCGTTATTGAGTGTAGTCACCACTACCGATAAAGCTTCGCTTCTGGTCGCAGATGGGCTAGGAAGCATTGCTAGCTGCCGTTTTTTCACCCATCTGCACGATGAGAGTTTGCGCGCAAGCCAGCGTGAGCAACCAAGCCAAAACAATGCTGAGAAAACTCGAATAAAAGGCCAAATGGGTATTCAGCGGGAAAACCAACACCGCCAGTGATACCCACGCTGCGCCGGCGGCCGAATCAATCGGCACTTGACGCGCTTGCCGCCATAACAAAATGGCGGCCGCCAGCCATAGGAGCAGCCCAAGAATTCCGGTTTCCGTGAGCACTTCCAATATAATTTGGTGCGCATGCGAGGCGCCGGTGTGCTGCACCGGGTCCACCCACGGATCGCCAGCATCCGCGTAATCTGGATAAGCGTAACGAAAGCTGCGCGCGCCAACGCCGTTAATCGGGTGCGCGGCAATCATTTGCGTCGCGGTTTTCCAGATCGGCACGCGCCCTGCCAATGCGACATCGATTTGTCCGTCGCTGGCGGCGAGCGTGCGGTCAATCCGCGCTCGAAAAGTCTCCGAGCTGTGATAGCTGATCGCCACCAGCGCGGCGACGCACAGCGCGGCTGCGGCCAACCAACTCAACAGTAAAGGCCAGGATCCACGGGCCAGGCGCCACGCCAGCAGCGTGCTGACCAATGCAAAGCTTAGCCAACCGGCGCGCGCGCCGGCTAACAGCACCACCAGCAACAAACCCAGCCAAACGGCCGCGAGGTACATTCGACGTGCGCGCAGCAACGGCCACAGCAGCAATGGCGACAATGCCGACAGTAGCGGCCCCAACTTGAGATCGTCGGCGCCGAAAATGCCGCTCAGTCGATCAGAATCAAGAGTGCCGCCGATCGACCAACCGCTCGCCGCCTGCATCAAGCCATCCGCGACCCACAAAGCAATCGGCAACGCTGCCGCCAACGACAGCAGTTTCGACAATCGCGCAGGGTCCGCTCCGTCGCGCAAGGCATGCCAAAGCAGCGTGAGCACGCCCAAAGCAAAGCCCAAAAAACGCAGCGATCCCAGCGCAGTGCTCCACGTTTTGCTTGAGTAGGCGTCGATCGCCGAGATCAGCGCCGCAAGCGTGTAGGCGCCCAGCGCGAGCAGCAGCGTGCGGGTGATCACCCGTTGCAGAGCCGCACGGTCGCGTAGCGCGGCGTACAAACCCAGCAACGCGCCCAACAGTATCGGCGCTTCGGCCGCACGCGAAAATGGCAGCAGCGCGGGCACGGCGAACAGCAGGCCCAACAGCAGCCAAGGGTAAGGTGCTGTGCGATCACTCATGGAGCGTCGAAAGCCGGATCAGGCGGCGCTTGCTCAAGCAGTTCGGCATATACCGATAGCGTCAGGCGTTGCAAATCGGCCACCTTTGGGACTCGGGCGTTATCCACCGGCGGCGCGTTGCGCAATAAGGCCTTGGCGCGCTCCGTCAATGCGTCGAGATTGCCGAGTGGCGCACGCCCGGCTGGGTAAAAATCCTTGAGCAGCTCACCCACTCCACCGTGATCGTAGCCCAACACCGGCTTTCCCATGCACAGCGCTTCGGCGACGACGCGGCCAAAACTTTCTGGATGGGTGGATAATTGCAATATCAAATCACTGATCGCGTAGATTTCGCGGATATCACTGCGTGCGGCACTCAACGCAAGGAAGTCAGCAACGCCCATTTCGTCGGCTAAACTCTGCAGTTCGTGCAGATAATGTAGTCGATTGTCTTCCACCACGCCGAGCAGCAACAAGCGGGCGTCGATGCCGGCCGCGCGCACGCGTGCCAGCAACTTGATCGCATCGGCATGCCCTTTCAGGCGCGTGCCACGACCCGGCAAAGTCAATAACACGCCTTTGGCGAGCATCGGGAAATTGCTGTAAAACTGCCCACGCCAGTCTCCAGTCAGCACCGTGGCAGGCGAGAATTCCGCCGGATCGGCGCCGCGGGGAATCACCCGGATACATTCCGGATCCAGTTTGGGGTAATGGCGCAGAAGGTAGTCGCGCGTCGTATTGGATACGGCGATCACCCGGTCGGCGCGGGTCAAAATGCGGCTGTAGGCAGAAACTGAATTGAGACCATGCACGGTGCTGACTAGCGCTGGCCGCGGGCTTAATCCCCACAGCGCAAATTTGACCAACCACGCGGGCAATCGCGAGCGCACGTGAATCAGATCCGGCGCTAGCGCTTTAAGCTGCTGCCGCAGGCGCAGAAGGGTGACGATAATGCCCAGCGATTTAACCCCTACCGGCAACGTGATGTGCTCGCTGCCGCTGCGCGTGAGACGCTTTACCCAGCGACCGCCACCAGAAATGACCACCGAGCGATGACCTGCGAAGGCTAGAGCCCGGGCAACTTCCAGCGTGGAGCGTTCGGCGCCCCCGGTACCCAAATTGGGGATGATTTGCACGACGGTCCAGTGCGATTTACGTCGTTTAGCGTCGTGGCCCATGGCCAAGCCTCATGCGATGCGCTTCGAGTCCACTCAGCGCACGTCGTCAGCAACTGCTCAGTGACTATGGCCAGCATCACCCTTCAAGGTGAACTGCGCACCACAATAAGGACAACGGACGCTGCCATTGGCTTCTACCGACAAATACACCCGTGGATGAGAGTTCCACAGATGCATGCCGGGCATTGGGCAAGACAAGGGTAGATCGCTCGCACTGATGTCGTAGCGATGCTCTGCGTTGGACGGAACCAATCGGTCCAGACTCGGGTCGTGACGGGCCATAACACTCTCAAACAAGGCACAGAACACAAAGTGTAGCAGGTAGGCTGAGTGCAGGCTTTGTGCTGGTGTGCGAGGGGTACGAGCCAAACTGAGGTGGTCACCTTTAGGTAGGTGCAGAGCAACGATGCAGGAAAAGCGTCAGCGCATAGCGCCGGGCCAGAGCCTGGATTTTGGTGGGTTCGATCTGTGATCGAACCATTCTCCCCGCCTGGATTGCGCGCACAATCCGGAACCCGCATTCCCGCGTGCGCGGGAATGCGGAGGGTGGATTAGAGATTATTGCGCTGGCGCACTGCGTTTGCGGGTGGATTCCAAATAACGGAAAAATTCAGAATCAGCGCCCAGCATTAACGTGGTGTTGGCACCCATGGCTTGGTAACTCTCGAGCGTGCGCAAGAAAGCGTAGAACTCCGGATCAGCGCCGTAGGATTCGCCATAAATTTTGGTCGCTTCCGCATCCGCCTTACCGCGCACTTCCGCAGCTTGGCGCTCAGCTTCAGAACGAATGGTGCGCAACTCGCGCTGCATCTCCCCCAGAATTTCCTGGCTACGGCCCTGACCCTCAGAACGGAAACGTTCGGCGATGCTCTGGCGTTCGGAAATCATGCGATTTTCAACCTGCGAGCGCACGCTGTCGATGTAGTTGATGCGTTTTAGCCGCACATCAACCAGTTCAATGCCGAGTTCGGGTGTCTGTTTGGCTGCCGCCGTGCGGATTTCCTGTTCGAGTCGAGCGCGGCCTTTTTTGGGTTTATCCAGATCCACATCGCCTAGGGCGACTCCTTCCTCGCTGAGCGCTTTGGCATCCACCGCCCAATCGGCTGAACGCACGATTTCTTCAAGGTCGGTGCCGGAAATGATATCGCGCACCACGGAATCAATGATGTCGTCGAGCCGGGTTCGCGCGCCAGCCTCGTCACGCACCGAGCGCAAAAACTTTAGCGGATCGGCAATCCGCCAGCGCGCGGTTGCATCAACCAAAATGAACTCGCGGCCGAGCGTGGGTACCTGGCCCACATCGCCGTCCCACGGCATGATGCGCTTGTCGAAGCGACGCACGGTTTGCACGTAGGGCAGTTTCCAATGCAAGCCAGGTTCGGTTATCACATCACCGACCGGCTCGCCAAATTGCACCAAGATGCCTTGTTCGGCTTGGTCGATTACGTAAGTCGACGGCATCACCACGAATAATAAGATGATCACCGCCATAGTAAACGCGAATAAGCGATTCATTGGGCGCTCTCCTTTTTGGCGGCGTTATCTCGCAAGTTGAGCAAAGGCAGTGGTCCCATTTGGCCCTCTTGCACCACCAACACCGACCCCACCTTTGGCAGCACCGTGTTCAGCGTTTCCAGGTACATGCGGGTGCGCGTCACGTCGGGTGCACTGCGGTATTCGGTGAGAATCGCGTTGAAACGGGCAGTTTCGCCTTTTGCCTGGTTGACGCGCTCAGTCGCATAACCTTGCGCCTCAGAGAGCGCTCGATTGGCTTCGCCGCGGGCGCGCGGCACTTCCTGATTGGCTTGTTTGGTTGCTTCGTTGATCATGCGTTCGCGTTCTTGACGCGCTTCGTTGACCTCGTTGAAAGCCGGTTTCACCGCGGCCGGCGGCACCACATCTTGCAACTCGACGGTGACGATATGGATGCCGTTATCGTAATCGGCCATCGCTTTTTGGATCTCCTCGCGGGCCACGGTGGCGATCGCGACGCGCGCCGTGGTCAACACTTCACTGCCCAACCGATTGCCCACCACGCGGCGCATCACCGACTCTGACATATCACGCAAAGTGCGATCCGGATCGCGCTGCTGATACAGATACTTCATCGGATCGCTGATGCGATATTGCACCACCCATTCGACATCAATGATGTTCAGATCGCCGGACAACATCAGCGATTCTTCTGGGAAATCCTGGGTGGAATACGAGGAGCGCTCGTTATCGCCGTCCTCGGTACGAAAGCCGAATTCCTGCTTAAGTACCCGCTCGGTGGCCACTTTTTGCACGGCATCAACGCCGAATGGCAACTTGAAGTGCAAGCCCGGATCGTTGATCGATATCACTTTGCCGAAGCGCTTGACCACCGCGCGCTCTTCCGGCTGCACCGTATAAAAGGAACTGCTAAACGCCCACACCGCGAGTCCCAAGCCCACCAATACCACCACCGGCCAAACCCGACCCGAACTGGGCCGCGCGGCAGCGCCGCCGCCGTTTCTGCCCTTATTGCCGCCTTTGCGGGCGAGAGCCAGCAATTCAGCCACCTTGTTTTCAGTGTCGCTCATCGTCATCAACCTCTGGCGTGGAAAGTGCGCGTTACAGCATACGCATCCAATCGTAACTGCGGGGTTTCGGCGTGCAAGTGGGTGCGAATCAAAGTGATGTGATGCTCTTGTGGGAGCGCGCTTGCGCGGCGCTGATCAAACACCGATGCCCGGATCGCGAGCAAGCTCCCTCCCCACAGGCTGCTGGGCGCGCTGGAGCGCGATCATTGCCGCAGTTGATGCATTCACTCAGTGTCGCAATCCTGCAGCCACGCGTACCTTTTTCAACTCGGCGAGAATAGCCCTGCGTTTGCTCACATCGGATTCGGTTGCCAACGCCCGGGAACAACTCAAGAACTCGCGCATCAGCGCAACAAATGGTTCTGAAATCAATTGCGATGCAATCCACCTGCGTTCGCCCTCACTAGGCTCATCAAGGTATTCCCCAACCTCATCTAAATAGCTTTCCATTGCCCAATTTGATGAATGCCAGATGCCTGCGGCGTCTATCTCCGCATCGATGAGATAAGGCAATAGATAAACGTTACTCAACATCGTCTCTTTTAGGCGCGTGCTGGCCATATCCACGTGGCCTGCCCGAAATGCAGCAAGTGCGCCATACAGAAAGAATATGGGCTCGCCCACATCATCCGGGAACTCTGCATAAAACCAATCAAAGGCCTTATTTGCTTCCAATACATCTCCAGCAAGCAGAAAAAGGACGCCTACCAGATACCTTTTGCCGCTACTGTCATGAATAGCGCCGTAGGTGAGTTTTTCCTTCTCCAGCTCACGGCGGGCACGAACTGCGCGGCTGTGAAACTTTTTCTGTTCGGAATTCAAGGATCCTCCAGCGTCGAAATCGATCGAGATTTACCCGCGTTTCTATCACGTCCTCACCAGCCGCGCATCACTCAGCACACCGCGTTGCGCGCGGTCGAGTCGCTTGGCAAGCCGCCATGGCGTGACACGATCTAGCGCACAGGGCGAATGTACATGCGTCAAACGCGGTTCCATTCAGCACAGCGACTATCAAGTCACGGAAGGCTATGCTTGCGCAGCACATGTTCACGCACGCAAGGTAGAATTGCGACAGCTATACACACACTCGTTAGCAAAAACTGATCGCAGCCTATTGGTTTACAACACTGCCCCCGTAGCTCAGCTGGATAGAGCGTCCCCCTCCTAAGGGGAAGGTCGCACGTTCAAATCGTGTCGGGGGCGCACCCATCTTGGACGTGCGGCAGCAGCGCGCATCGCGTTTTGCCGCCGTTCGTGCTGCCCGCAAGGAGTTTCCTCATGTCCCACGCAGTTCTCTCCGCCCTCGGCCTAGGCGCCGATAACAGCGGCACCTATCTAGGCCACGGCGAATGGTCGACCACCACCGGCGCTGGCGTGCTAACCAGCATTGACCCCGCCACGGGCGAGGCCATCGGCCGCAGTTATGCCTCAAGTCAGGCTGACTACGATTTGATCATGACCCGTGCGCAAGCTGCGTTCAAAATTTGGCGCACCACGCCGGCGCCGCGTCGCGGTGAAGCGATTCGCCTGTGCGCGCAAGCGCTGCGCGAGCACAAGGACGCGCTTGGCTCTTTGGTTGCGCTGGAAATGGGCAAGATCAAGCCAGAAGGGGATGGCGAAGTTCAAGAGATGATCGACATCGCCGACTTCGCAGTGGGCCTATCGCGACAGCTGTATGGCAACACCATGCATTCGGAGCGTCCCGGCCACCGCATGTATGAACAGTGGCATCCGATCGGCATCGTCGGTGTGATTAGCGCATTCAACTTTCCCGTTGCAGTGTGGAGTTGGAATGCGTTCTTGGCCGCCGTGTGCGGCAATATCACCATCTGGAAGCCATCGCCAAAAACCCCGTTGTGCGCAATCGCGTCGATGAAGGTGTGCAACGACGTGCTCCGCACCGCCGGCTTTCCCGATTTGTTTTTCTTGTTCAACGACAGTGGCATTGAACTGTCGCAAGCCTTGGTCGACGATCATCGCATTCCATTGATCAGCTTTACCGGATCCACCGCAGTCGGTCGCACCGTGGGTGAGCGGGTGGCCCGAAGACTGGGTCGCTCCTTGTTGGAGCTCGGTGGCAACAACGCGATTATTGTCGATGCCAGCGCCGATCTGAAACTGGCGATCCCGGCGATCGTCTTTGGTGCTGTCGGCACCGCCGGTCAGCGTTGTACCAGCACGCGCCGACTGATCGTGCATCGCTCGTTGGTCGCCGATCTGACCGCCAGCCTGGTCAAGGCCTACCAACAAGTCGAAACGCGCATCGGCCATCCACTGGATGCCGGCACGCTGATGGGGCCGTTGATCGATCAAGCGTCGGTGGCGCGTTATTTGAAGGCGATCGAAACCGCCAAAGCGGCGGGTGGCGAGGTGCTAACCGGTGGCGCCGTGGTCAATCGCGCCGGCAATTTTGTGCTGCCGACGATCATCTCTGGCGTTGCACCCGAGTGCGACGCGGTGCAAACCGAAACCTTCGCGCCGATTTTGTACATCATGCCCTTTGCAAGCGTCGACGAGGCGATCGCGATCCAAAATGCCGTGCCACAAGGTCTGTCTTCGTCCATCTTCACCACCGATTTGCGTCACGCCGAGGGTTTCTTGGCTGCCTCGGGCTCGGACTGCGGCATTGCCAATGTCAACATTGGCACCAGTGGCGCTGAGATCGGCGGCGCTTTCGGCGGCGAGAAAGAAACCGGCGGTGGTCGCGAATCCGGTTCCGATTCCTGGAAGGTGTATATGCGCCGGCAGACCAATACGATCAACTACTCAAACGCCATGCCATTGGCGCAGGGCATCAAGTTCGATCTGTAACAATGACAAATCGGATTCTTGGCCCTTAAGGTGATCGACCCAAGGACGCGATTCTCCAATCGCGTTGCCGACTACGTGCGCTACCGGCCTGACTATCCGCAGGCCGTTTTCGACACGCTCGCCCAAATTGGTGGATGGCTAGTGCCGGCAGACGTCGCAGACTTGGGTTCCGGCACCGGCTTGTCCGCGCTGGGTTTTCCAGGCAACGGCAATCGAAGGTCAGGTGGCTTTCGAATATGACACTCGGCTTGATGTCAGTGCGCCCAATTTTTCGTGATAAACACGCGCGTCGCCCAAATACACGGTATCCGCTAAACAGCGGCGCAGCTCGTCCAAATGCTGGTCACGGTCGCTAAGGCGGCCCTCCAATTGGGCAATCAATGCTTCAATCCAGGCCAGTTGAAAATCCTCAACTAGACCGCCTTCTGCCTTGGCCAACCAAGCGCGCGCACTTACCGAATCGCCATCCACCTCGGCGCTCATTGTGGCTTGAGAAATGGCCAATAGTTGCCGAAATCCATCAGGCCAGGTGTCCCATTCGGCCACTGCGCGTTCCAGAAAAACCCGAGCTTCTGCAGTGAGGCCGCGATCAGCGGCAACCGAGGCACGCACCAGCAAAGCGACAAAGCGCTCCATGCCAGTGACTTGGTCCGGATCGAAAGCCGCTACATCCAGGTCGTTCAGTTCACGCGGACGTAGGCCGTCGATGCTGGCGCGCGCAATCCGAGCGGTGCGCAGCGCGCTCGCCAGTGCGTCGGGTTTAGTCCACAGTTGCAGCAGTTGCGCGCCATCGGTCAAAAAACCCGCAACTCGAAAAGGAATTAAATTCACCACTCCGAGCAGCAGACCGAACAGCACTATTGCGCTAGCGAAGATTTGAAAAGGCCAATACGGCAGGTAGAAAATCACCACTAAACTCAGCGCTGCGAGCAACAGGTTGGCCAGCGGGCCACCCAGCAACATCGCGATCATCGCCTGTTGAAAGCGTCCATCTGCGGGCATCAGGGTTTGCACAAAACCGCCAATGCCTTGTAAAGCGCGCACTCGCCGCCAGCGAAAGCCTGATCGAAAACGTGAGCCACGCCAAGGACCAATCACAAAACGCAGCAGATAACCACCCATCATGCGTCCGGCGAGCGCGTGGCCAAGTTCATGCGCAATGAGCTGAATCGGAAACGCGAGCACCGCTGACAACAGTAAACACAGCAAAATCGATATTTTGTTAGTGCCAATTGGGGCCAACTGCATGCCGCTGCGGATCAATACGGTGATCGCGACAAACCCAAAGACGGCGCCAAAAAAAGCCTGCAGCAACTGGGAGAGCAGAGTACGCCAGCGTGTTTTAGCCTTAGGCAAAGTTGCTGGCTCCATTTTTCCATCAGCTTCGTTAAGCTTTTTGCTTTGATCAGCAGAGGTGGGTGTGCTCACCGACGTAATTCCCGCTTAGCCGGCCGAGTTCCGCGTTGTTTTGGTAGATCGGCAGCGCGTAACTCGGTCGGGTAGGCTGCCAACATCAGACCGACAAATTCGCCATGGTCAGGCAAGGTCTGCTCGCTGAGACCTTCATATTCCACATACAAGGCATGCAGTTGCGCGATCAAACGATCTCGATCCGCCGCGCTCAGTTTCAGTACGTGCCGATAGGCCATCAGGGCCTTCGGAGCCGGCGGCTTGAGCGTCAAGTCGATTAATCCTGCGGCGTGACTGCGCCCGATATCCGTGCGGGCCTGATCAAAAACGTAGGACAAGATGGTCTGCAAACGCTCATCCCCGGCACCTGCGCCGAATGCCGTGCGATCCAGCCGTAAGCGTCGTGCCACCGCGCGATAGCGACGCTCCACAATGCCCGACACCAAACGTTCGGCGACCACCACAATCAACCGATGTTTTTCTAACAAGCGTAAATGGTGATAAAGCCGCGTCGTCGGGCAATCCATCTGCTGCGCCAACTCCGTTGCAGTGCGCGCTTGTCCCACCAAGGCATTGAAAATAAACGCTCGAGTAGGTTCAGCCAGCAACTTCAAATCTTGCGGCGAGATCGACCGCTCTTCCTCAATCACCGCGACTGGACGACGCAACGCGGCCAATTTTCTGTTCATGATGAACTCATCATTCAACGAATATTGAATGATAGGTAGCAAGTTGAAAGGAATTCAAGTTCGGGTGCGATGAGGTGCGAGTCCAACTGATATGGTCAAGCTTTTTTGGTCCAAAGCAAGGCTTGAAGGCTCATTGTCTTTTGCGAATCCCGTTCCCCAGGGCGTTGCCCTGGGCTACCTTGGTTTGCCCCGTTGGGGCGCACAGCAAGAGCGCCAGCGGCGCGCCCCATAACAGCCCACTGCAAAGCCGCCGTTGCTTTGGGCGAACTTGATTCGGTCCCGTTTGGGGCCTTCGCTCCTTGCCCTAGTCCTCAACGCCGATCCGGTACCTCAGACACTCAACATCACCTTGACTCATGCCCGGTGCGATGAGTTCTAACAACCAACCACCAACCGACCTGCTACCATCCGCGGCCAACTTTTTTGGGACGCAGATCCATGGAAACGAGTCCGCTTTCGACCAAAATGGTCGACTTGCGACAGCGCATCAGTGCGCTGAGGGGGTTTCTTTGACTTCGACAACAAAGCAGATCGCTTAGACGAAGTCAGTCGAGAACTCGAAGACCCGCAGGTTTGGGGCAAGCCTGAGCGTGCTCAGGAATTGGGTCGCGAGCGCGCGCGCTTGGAAACCATCGTCAAGGGTCTGACCGAAATGACCCAGGGTGTGGCTGACGGCATCGAATTGCTGGAGATGATTGTCGCCGAGGACGACGAGGCCTCATTTAAAACCCTGCAGAAGGATGTCGCGCTGATCGACGAACGTGTCAGTCGTATCGAATTCCAGCGCATGTTCAGCAACCCGATGGACGCCCACCCGGCCTATGTGGATATTCAGGCCGGTGCCGGTGGTACTGAGGCGCAGGATTGGGCCGAGATGTTGTTGCGCATGTATCTACGTTGGTGCGAACGCAAAGGCTTCACCACCGAATTGTTGGAAGTCAGTGCTGGAGATGTCGCCGGGATTAAGAGCGCGTCTATACGCGTGGAAGGCGATTACAGCTTCGGTTGGTTGCGCACTGAAATCGGCGTCCATCGTTTGGTGCGTATTTCACCGTTCGATTCGAATAAACGTCGCCATACCTCGTTTGCATCCGTTTTCGTCGCACCCGAAGTGGATGACGATATCGAAATCGAAATTAATCCAGCCGACTTGAGAACCGATGTGTATCGCTCGTCCGGCGCCGGTGGTCAGCACGTCAACAAGACCGAATCGGCGGTGCGTATTACCCACGTTCCGACCAATACCGTCGTGGCTTGTCAAACGGAACGTTCACAGCATGCCAATCGTGATCGCGCGATGAAAATGCTGAAAGCCAAGTTATACGAGCAGGAAATGCAGCGTAGGAATGCCGAAAAAGACAAGCTGGAAGCGACCAAGAGCGAGATTGGCTGGGGTCACCAGATCCGCAGTTATGTGCTCGACGATGCGCGCATCAAGGATTTGCGCACCGGTGTGGAACGCCGCGACACGCAGACCGTGCTCGATGGTGATCTAGACGATTATGTCGAGGCCAGCTTGAAGCAAGGTTTGTAAGGTCTAAGCGACTAAGCTTCAGCGTAAAACCACCCCATCGATTTGAGCGCCAGCATGACCGACCACGTTACTTTGCCCGACGAAAACCACATGATCACTGAGCGACGCGCCAAGTTGGCGGCCTTGCGCGAGCGTGGCATCGCTTTTCCGAACGATTTTCGGATCGACGTGCTGGCGGCAACGCTGCAGCATGAATTCGCCGATCGCGATCGGTGGACTGCTGAGACACTGGAAGCGTCCGGTCGACGTGTTCAAGTCGCTGGTCGAATGATGGCAAAGCGTGTGATGGGCAAAGCCAGTTTTGTGACGATCAAAGATCAGTCGGAAACCATCCAGCTGTTTTTGCAGTCGGCAACCTTAGGCGAAGCCTACGAGGCCTTCAAAAGCTGGGATATCGGCGACATCGTCGGCGCAAGTGGTTTGTTAATGCGCACCAAAACTGGCGAGCTGTCGGTGCGCGCGGATAATTTGCGACTATTGACTAAATCCTTGCGTCCGCTGCCAGACAAGTGGCACGGATTATCTGATACCGAACAACGCTATCGGCAGCGTTATGTAGACCTGATCGTCAACGACGACGTGCGCAAGGTATTCCGTACGCGCTCGCAAATCGTGCGTTTTATTCGTAGTTTCTTGGAACGACCGGAATACGGCTTTCTAGAAGTTGAAACGCCGATGATGCATGCGATTCCGGGTGGAGCCACGGCGCGGCCTTTTGTGACCCATCACAATGCGCTCGATATGAAACTGTATTTGCGCGTGGCGCCCGAGTTGTACCTGAAACGCTTGGTCGTTGGCGGTATGGAGCGCGTTTACGAGATTAACCGCAATTTCCGTAATGAGGGCGTGTCGACTCGGCACAATCCTGAGTTCACCATGCTCGAGTTTTATTGGGCCTACGCCGATTATCACGACTTGATGGATCTCACCGAGCGCTTATTGCGCGAATTGGCGGTAGAACTGCAGGGTGACAGTAAAGTGCTGTATCAGCAGCAAATCATCGATTTCGGCCCACGTTTTTTGCGTTTGCCGATGACCGATGCGGTGGTGCAGCGCAATCCGGAAATCAGCCGCGAGGATTGCCGCAGCGGTGAGCGTTTGCGCGAGCATTGCAAGCGCTTGCGCGTCCCCGCCAAGCCAGATTGGGGCTGGGGCCGACTGCTTACCGAGATTTTTGAAGCAACGGTCGAGGATCAGCTGATCCAGCCCACTTTCATCACCGAATATCCGGCCGAAGTGTCGCCGTTATCGCGCCGAAACGACCACGATTCGGAAATCACTGATCGGTTCGAGCTGTTTATCGTGGCGCGCGAACTGGCCAATGGTTTTTCAGAATTGAACGATCCCGAAGATCAGGCGGAACGATTCCACGCGCAGGTGAACGCCAAAGACGCCGGCGACGCCGAAGCCATGCATTTTGACGATGACTACATCCGCGCGCTGGAATACGGCTTGCCGCCCACCGCCGGCGAGGGCATCGGCATTGATCGATTGGTCATGCTGTACACCGATTCGGCATCAATCCGCGATGTGCTGTTGTTCCCGTACATGCGACCCGAAGCCAGCTGAAGAAACAGTCAGTTACGCTGCGACGTGGCGTGTCAGCAAGTGACAACTTCGGTGGTGCGGGTGTCGATTTGCGGTAGACGAACGCTCGGCTGCCCGCGTCTGGAAGTGGAACGAGACTTGCATCACACTTTGCTGTAGCGGTGATACCGGGTTTTGGGGGAGGGCTCTCGCGGCATGTACGGCCGCGAGGGTTGTCTTGTGCACAAGTAGCGGTTTTTTTAAGTTGCCGATTGGCTTTTGGGTGAGACTGTGCGACGGTAACTATCTAAGTCACCGGTCTATCAATGGTAGCCTTCGACTATCAGGAGCGTGAGTTGAAAACTGAATCTGCAAAGGATTCCTTGATTTCCTACGACCGCTTCGTTAGAACTGCCGCCCGACGGCGGGGGGAAGTGCTCATGAATCACGCAGAACCTTTGGTTCCAAAAATTGGCAAGCGACACCGGCGGATGCCGATCAATTCGGCAGTATTGATGTTGCGGGGGGATGAATCCTGGACCTCCGAGTTGATGGACATCTCCGCCACTGGCGTCATGGTGCGCCGACCGGTGGACTGGATCGGTCAACGTGGTGATCGTTTTGTGCTCGACATGCTGTTTGGAGATGAATTGAACATTCATGTCGAGGCCCGCGTGGCGCGCGTTGCCGATGACGAAGTCGGCTTTGCGTTCTCGCAGATTCCTTCTGACAAAGAAGCGCCGCTATGGAACCTGCTCGGCGGCTACGCCGATAGCCTGGAAATCTGGAGCGATTGA